>JAQCJQ010000041.1 GCA_027593035.1 Bacteroidota bacterium
GATTCTGGCAGATGAACACTCGATGGATTTGCTAGCGAATGAGGCAGTCATCGAAGAAGATGAGGATACCGAGTTGGCTTTCACTGTGCACGATGTGTTGCAAGCGATGGAACGCTTGTCTCCTGTGTACCGTACCGTATTCAATTTGGCGGTTTTTGAAAATATGGGCCACCAGGAAATCGCGAATCAATTGGGGATTTCAGTGGGGGCTTCAAAATCCAATTTGGCCAAAGCGCGCAGGAATGTGCGGAGTATTTTGATTGGAGAATCGAGTGTTTAAAATGAGAGCATGTTCGAATGAAGAATAGTAGCATAGAAGATAAAATGGCGCAGGCTTTTGATGGTTTTGAACCGGAGGTTCAAGGCCAATGGAGTCATGTCGAGTCGAAACTTGATGCACAGTTGGCTTCACAAAATGGAGACATGGCCAATCGAGTGCGTTCTGCGCAGCGTTTTGCGATTGGTGCAACCGCCGTTGCCGCGGGCCTATCGCTGTGGATGGCCTACCCAATTCTGGTTGAAACCATTGTGGGCGAGGACGTCAAGACAGAGACCTCGGTTATGCGGCAGCAAAACCACGAGAACATTGCTAGCGAGGGTCATGCGCTTTATACGGATGCCAGTGATTGGAGTGCTGAGTTGAAGATGGATCCAGAAGCGCCAGTATCGGGAAGTCATCGGAGAATGCTGTTCCCTGAGCGGGCTGCCCGCACGTCGACATCAGTGAAAATGTCCAGCGCCGACTTGGATGAAAACGAAGAAAGCACTGCTTCTGTGTTCGTGGATGCTGATGCTGATGCGGGTCAATTGGTGCCCATTGAGAAACAGGACATCAATCCATCCAAGAGCGAAGAAGGATCAAGCGAAAAAGTGGAATTGATTACTGTGACCTTATTGAGTTCAGTCCAGGAGGCTTGTGAAGGAACAGAAGTGGATTTCGCATTGGAAGAATTCATGGACAGTGGCTCCATACTCTGGAACTTTGGTGATGGATCGTTTTCTCAAGAGAGCACACCGTCCCATGTATTCGATCGCCCAGGTTCATATGACATTACGGTTTCTGTGCGTTCACACGAAAATGGCTATATCCGAACCAAATCCATAGAGGACATGATTGTTGTTCGTCCAAAACCGGACGCTTCAATGGATTGGAATTTTGAATTAAACAAGGGGAACGGTATTGAGGTTCAATTGGTTGATGCCACGGAAAAGGCCAGCAGTTCCACTTGGGTCATGACAGGACAGGGGCTTCACGGATCGCGCATTAGCATCAAAGAACCGGGAGCTTATCCGGTCAATTTGGTTGTAAGCAATGCATACGGTTGTCAGGATATTGCCGTTGGAAACATTGATGTTGGAGATCGTCATGTCGCTGGAGCTCCGGCCATGTTTTCTCCAAATGGCGATGGTCGGTATGACGAGTTTTTGCCTGAAGCAGCGAACGAGATGCATGCTCCTTGGCATTTCTCCGTATTCAATGTTGAAGGTGAATTGGTGTTTGAATCGATTGGTGCCCAAAAGCCATGGAAGGGTCAGCTAATTGGCGGTGGAACAGTGCGCATTGGTGAGCGCTATTTCTGGAACTTGGAGTTGACAAAACCGGATGGATCGAAGTCCATTCATTCCGATGTAGTAAGGATTGACGGTTGATCCTCCGCGGTACCACAATCTTCTTATGTTTTGCTAATGAAGCGGTTGAAATCCTTTGAGGCGAGCAACCAAAGCTTCAACACTTGCGTTATAACTTGGCAATTCAGTCGGTACGCAGTCGGTACTCTTGAACATTAAAATTACTCGATGGAAACAATCCTCATGTCAACGCCCACGACGTCCATTACGTCGCGGTTGACTCCCATTCTTTTCGGATTTCTTAGCTTGTTTTTTGGACAAGACCTGTTTGCTCAGGTGATGATTTCCGACGGCGGAACGGTGACCACTTGTGGGGATGTTTTCTACGATGACCAGGTCGGAGCAGCCGGTGATGGTGGGCCATACACGGACAACGATTACATCTTGACGTTGTGCCCCGACGAACCGGGAACGGCGGTTTCAGTGACATTTTTGGGCTTTGATGTTCAAACCAATCCCAAGCTAATCAACAGTGATGTCTTGTACGTTTTTGATGGAGAAACAACCGGTGCACCCATGGTAGGAGCCGGTTCAGGCAATTTGTTTGAAGACATGACCATTACGGCGTCGATCAACAACCCAACAGGTTGCTTGACGTTTCAATTTGTTTGCAACAACGGAGCTTCAGGTGGTGACATTGGATGGGCCGCGGACATTTCATGTGTGACGCCATGTACGTATCCAGCCTCGGCTTTTTCCTTAACAGATCCGGATCCTTTTGATAACATCAATCCGAGCGTCGGCGTTTGTCCGTTGCAAGATGTTTCTTTTGATGGGAGTGCTTCCACTGCGGATGGAGTGCCTTTGGCTGACTGGATTTGGAATTGGGGAGATGGCAATGTGGAAACAACGAATAGCCCTTTGGCAACGCACAATTATGAAGAGCCAGGGGAGTATTTGGTGACACTGGTTGTTGAAGATGAAAATCAATGCAATAGTGTCAACCTCGAACCTTACCAGGTGTTGGTTTCCACCATTCCGATTTTCAACGCGAGCTTTTCATCTCCACTCTGCACGGGATCCCCCGGTTTTTTAGATGGAAACCCAGTGCAAAGCATCACCTGGACCGCTTTGCCTCCTTTGGCCGTTTCTGAGTCGGAGCCTTTGCCAGATGCCACAGGTATTCCATTTACATCGGAGCTGTTCATCGATTTCTTTGACCCGGATCAGGTGTTGGAAGATTGCGATGATTTGATGTCTTTTTCTGCGATCATTGAACACTCGTTCATTGGCGATTTGACGATGTGGATCACCTGTCCTGATGGAACGGAAGTGCTGATCATGGACAATGGAGCTTCAGGGGGTGTGGACCCATCGGGCTGCAACAATCCCGATTTGGGAGGAAATGACCTGGGCGAGCCGGTCTATGGAGATGGAGGGGGATCGCCTATACCAGGAGTCGGATATGAGTATTCATGGAGTACCGAGGGTGAATATGTTTTGGACGATCCAGACAACCCCAATTTGGACGGATTCAATGCCGTTCCAGCAGGTCTCTACGCCACGTGCGGAGACATCTGCGATTTGGTTGGTTGTCCTTTGAATGGCATTTGGGAATTCAACATCCTGGACCAGTGGGCTGCAGACAACGGTTTTTTGTTTGAGTGGGGCATCGATTTCAATCCGGCTATTGTCCCGGGAGTGACGACGTTCACGCCAACCATTGGCGCAAATATGGATTCGAGTTATTGGCAGGTATCGACGTCGACTTACGGCGTAGAAACCATCGATGCACAAGCAGACTATGTCGACTTGATGTTCGATTTGCCAGGATCATACCCATTTACCTACACGGTGACGAACAACTTCAGTTGCAGTTGGGACACCATTGTGAACATTGAAGTGGTACCGGGGTTGGGCAACTCAGTCACAGCGGGAGCCGACTTGATCTTTTGTCAAAATCCGGTGCAGTTGGAAGGAGCTTTTGTTGGAGGTGGTGCTTCGCCATGTTCCAATGATGAAGGGACAGTGAATTATTGCTATGGCAACAACGCTTATGATGTCTTCACATACTGCCCGGACGTTCTTGGCGATGGCACGATGATGACTGTGGACTTCAGCTCTGGAATGGTGGAAGCCTTTTGGGACGCCGTGAACATATACGATGGTGACTCAGACGCTGCGCCTTTGATCGCAACTGTTGAAGGTGATTTATCGGGGTTGACCTACACCGCTACGAATGCCGATGGTTGCTTGACCGTAGTTTATGTTTCGGACGGTGGAAATTCATGTGGTTCGGGAGGGATGGTTGAGTCCGTATGGTGCGCATCCTGCGGAGGGCAAGTAGAATGTGGATACTTGTGGAGCTGGGATCCTCCGACCTATTTGGATGACCCCACGAGTCCTACACCAACGGTGTTGGACTTTGATGGAATGCCCATTGAGTATACTTTGTTGGTTGAGCCTATTGGGATGCCTTACTGTGGGACGGAGGACGTTGTCAGTGTATTGCCAGGCTTTGATTACGCGGTTTACTCATCCAACCCGACTTGTTTGATTACCGATGGATCCATCTCTGTGACCATATCGGAGCCTCCCTCAGACGGTCCTTGGACTTTGGTGCTCTCTGAAGGAGGAACGTTGGTTGAAACCATCAACTCAAATGGCGGGCTGGATGTTTTCACAGGATTGGATGAGGGGTTCTACAGCCTTGAATTGAGCGATACCGGTGGATGTTTGTATGAAATGGAACTCATTTTGAGCGCTCCGGTCCCGATGGAATTCGATCTGACGGTCAACCCCATCATTTGCATCAATGGATCAGTGAATCTGGAGGTCTCCAGTGCCATGGATCCTGGAAATGCTTGGGTGTATTCATGGGACAATGGACTTGGAACGGGAGATAACCAGTTGGTATCGCCCCTTGTGGATACGGATTACGAAGTCTTCGCCACAGCAACCAATGGCTGCACCTCAGCACCAGAAACAGTGACGGTGCAGGTGTATGATTCGCTTTCCATTGAACTCGATGCTCCTGCTTTGATTTGCGGAGGGGCTTTTGCACAATTGGAAGCCGTTGTGTTTGAAGGTGGAAGCGGAGCAGGGTACGGCTTCAATTGGACTTGGCAGAACGTGCCCGTGGGCACCAACGATTTTGAAATCGTCGATTATCCTGCAGCTACGGGAACCTATTGCTTGACTTTAACGGACAATTGTGAAACTCCAGCACTTACTGAGTGCATAGAAGTTGTCATAGAAACACCAATCCCAGCGGACTTTACATCGGATACAACGCGTGCGTGCATCCCTGGAATTTTTCAATTTGAAAGCTTGGTGGACATCGCACAGATTTCTCAGCACGAGTGGTTCTTCGGGGACGGTGAGTTGAGTTACGAAACCAGTCCAGTGCATGTTTACCCTGCACCAGGAGGGTATGATGTAACGTACAACATCACGTCACTGATTGGCTGTGAATACACCAATTTCCAGCCGGGTTATTTGCAGGTGTATCCAAGACCATCGGTTGGGTTTACAGCCACGCCTCAGCCGACGCGTGTTCCAGATACCAGAATTGAGTTCGAATCGGTCAACAGCAACAATGTTGTGGATTGGTATTGGCTCTTTGACAGCATCCAAAATTTGGGAGGCTCTTTGTTGCCGGACCCTGAATTTGTCTTCCCAATCGATGTAGGCGGTGACTATCCTGTGACCCTCGTTGTCACGGATGAAAATGGTTGTACCAGCCAGATTACGCGAATCATAGAGATTCAGGATCTCTTTGCACTCTACATTCCGACCTCATTTACCCCCAACAATGACGGAATCAACGATGCCTTTTTTGTCCAAGGTACCGACATTGATCCTGACCGCTTTACGATGCAGATTTTCAATCGATGGGGAAACAAAGTGTTTGAGACCCATAATTTGGAAGAACCTTGGTTTGGACCTGCAGGTCCAGAGTCAGAGCACTACGCGCCGGATGGTCTTTATTACTACCGTGTCGTTGTCTTTGCCACGAGTTCAACAGCCGAGCGTCAAGAAGTCACGGGATCCGTATTGGTTACGAGGTGATTGTGCGGAGACGATAAGTCTAGATACGGAATCAATAAAAAAAGCCCTGGCTCGTGCCGGGGCTTTTTTCTGCTTGAGCATTTGAATTGAAAGTCAATCCATTCCGAGCAATTCATCCATGGTTCCAGTTGCTACGCTGTGGTAATTTGGACGTGCTTTGGCATAGATCGCTTCTGCGCGATCCTTTTGATCGGTCTCCATCAAGGCTCGATACAAAGGCGTGAGGAATTTCCTGCGACCAACGCGCACCAAAAAGGACTCCAAGCGATCGTATGCTGGTGTGTACTGGCTGCGCACCGCCTGCTCCAACCAGGCAAAGAGCACCTCATTGTTGCCGGTCTGTGTGATCTGGAACGTGGCATCGAGGTCAGCGAGTCGCTCTGATGACATGTTGTCTTCCAAATTCGAAAGGAATCGATAACGTTCTTGGTACACCCAATCGTTCCAAGGCAATGCGCTCGTGGCCAGTTCTCCATTGGTCCAAGCCAAAAGTGTGGCGTCCACAGATTCAATCCGCTCGGATCGGACTTGGGGACAATTTTCGGGCAGTCCTGGGCCATAAATCCAAGCCTCCAAATTCACGGCAGTCAATAGTTCATCCGTGTTTAGGAGGTTGGCCTTCAAATAATCAATGAAACGCTCGGTGTCCATAACCGTGAAGGCATTGCTTTCGAAGTAGTTCTTTAAGAAGGCATCAAAAGACTCCCGCCCAACCGTATTCTCCATCAAACGAAGAAAAAAGTAGCCCTTGTCATAGGCAATGGCGGTCATGCCTTCATCCGGGTTGCGGTTTTGTAAATGCAACTTCAAATGCGTGTCATCGGGATTCGTGTCCATGATTTCATCGACTTCATCGACAAGTCCTTGGTAGCTCAGTGTCGCGAGCATTTCGGAAATCTCAGCGCCATAAACGGATTCCATGATCCGTTGCTCGAAGTAGACCGTAAACCCTTCGTTGAGCCAAAAATCATCCCAAGTTGAATTGGTGACCAAATTGCCGCTCCAGCTATGCGCTAATTCGTGGGCAACGAGTGCCACGAGGCTTCGATCACCCGCAATGATGGTGGGCGTTGCAAACGTGAGGCGAGGGTTTTCCATGCCTCCAAACGGAAAGGCCGGAGGAAGCACGAGCAAGTCGTAACGTTCCCAGGCATAGGGGCCATAGAGACTTTCGGCAGCGACCAAAAGTTGCTCCATTTCTCCAAATTCATATTCTGCGGCATCGATCAATTCAGGAACGGCGTATACGCCGGTATGGGGGCCGACAGAACGAAATTCGACGTTACCGACAGCCAAGGCCAAGAGATAGGATGGAATGGGTTGCTCCATCTTGAAGTCGTATTGGCCGTCCGCACTTTGCTCGGTGGGATTGGTCGCACTCATCAAGGCCATGGTGCCCACCGGGACCTGCACATGAGCATTGTAGGTGAACCGAATGCCTGGAGAGTCTTGGCAAGGAATCCACGTTCTGGCCAAAATGGCCTGACTCTGTGTGAACAAGAAAGGTTGTTCTCCTTCCACCCACAGCAGTGCACCGGCATCGGGTGCACTTTCATAGCGGATGCTCACTTCTTGACTGGATTCGGCAATGGGAATGCTGAGGGGCTGTCCGATGAAGTCCTGTGCAGGACCCAGTGACCATTGCACCGACTCACCATCCACCATGACGTCCAATATGTTGAGATCGACGGCATCGAACAGAATGCGCTGCGCTCCTTCACTGGTTTGAATTGTGTAACGCGCGGTGGCGGCGATGACACGTGTACCGAAGTCAACGGAAGCATCCCAATCCAAGTGCGTCACAACCGCTTCTTCAGGTTTGCTAAAGCTGTGGTGGTCTGTGGCTCTTTTCATGTCCAAAATGGCTTGATTCCTACGGGTGTTAGCGTGCTGTTCTTGGCATCCTGTTCCGGCAAGGAACAATGCCGCAATCCCCAAGATTCCAAAGCAGTGCAATAGAGGTAATTTCATGATTCGATGGTTGGGGTTTCTTTGGAGTTGCGTTCAATGATTCGGCTGAGTGTGACGACAACGAGACCTCCGAATGCTGTTTTCATAAGAAGTCCCGGGCCTAGCCGAGCAAGCGTTTCCCAAACGGGTTCGGCAATGGGGACGATGCTCCGTTGCCAAAGCAATCCCAAGGCCAAGATCAGGACCTGTCCGGCTAAAATGCACAGAGTTCCCATGAGTGCGCGTTGGTTTTGAATGCGCTCAGCGGCCCATCCAACCAATACAGCGGCAAGGGGGAAGGCCAATAAAAAACCACCTGTAGATCCAGTAAATCGCTCCCATCCAGAAGTTCCATAGGCAAAGACAGGCAAGCCCAAACCTCCAGCTACCAAGTAGAGGATGACAACAGTCAACCCCAATTTCCATCCCAAAAGAATGGGGACGAGCACCACCAAAAGCGATTGGAGGGTAATCGGGATTCCATCCGCAGTGCTCAACTGCATGGGACTGAGCGAAAAGAGGATGCCGAGACCCAAAATCAAGCAAAGCGTTATGGCCCAAGGCTTTGCACGGTCTAGTATAAGATGTTCAAACATGCTCAGTTGCGCAGAAACTGCTGGGATTTTTGAGTGTCAAAAACAACGGAATTGTTGGCTCGATGCACGTCAGCGGTCTTGCGCAGGGGATCAATGTCAACGCGTTGGATGCTTTTTGACGTGGGCCATTCGATGGTGTAAGTCGGATGTGTCCAGGCCCAGTCATCCAGTAAAAACTCATTCTCTTCTAGTGGGCGGTGTCCTCGCATCATGACCAAAGGAATGTGGAAGGCATCTTCCGAACCGTCGGTGTAGGTGACCAACAGGTCAACAGGCATGGGCATGACTCCTGGGCGCGCTAGCGTGATGGTCAAGGTGTCGTTACCGGCTTCAATGGACTCGATGGAGGCATCGATTTGGTGCGTGGTTTGCATGAAGTATTGGAAATACCAATCCAAGTCCATTCCACAAGTCTTTTCCATGACCCGCTTGAATTCAGTAGGTCCAGGGTGCTTGAAGGCCCATTCTTTGAAATACGTCTTCAATCCTTCATCCCTTGCAGCATCTCCCATGACAGCACCCAATTGCGCCAACAACACTTCTCCCTTGGAATAGGCAGCAACGCCGTATGCTCGATTGGTCTGGTAGTGGTCAGCATGCGTGATCAAGGGCTCTTCCTGTCCGCTCAAAGCTTGACTGATGTAGCTGCTATAAGATGATCGATGCGGATTTTTTCCCGCCATGGCTTCTGTGAAAAGATGGCTCATGCACAAAGAAGTGACATAGCTCGTCATGCCTTCATCCATGAATTCATACAAACTTTCATTTGTGGCCAAAACGGCTTGAAACCACGAGTGTGCCATCTCATGCACGGTGACGCCGATCAAACTGCGTTCACTTCGGTTTCCCGTCACCAACGTTGCCATGGGGTATTCCATGCCGCCGTCACCTCCCTGGATGACGGTATACTGTGGATAGGGATACGGCCCGACGAGATCATTGAGAAAGGCCATGGCTTTGGCTGTATAGCCAGGAAGTCCTTCCCAAGCCGCGTCGAAATCTGGATTGGCTTGATGATAGAAATTCAAGGTCACATCATCAAGCTGTTCCGTTGTGTGGATGTAATCCGGATCGGCTGCCCAAGCGAAATCGATGTTTTCTGCCGTGAAATGCCATGCTCCAGATGATATGGATGCGTCCTCTTGGCCATTGAGCGTCCCCGTTCCTCCAACGAGGTATCCAGCGGGGAGATTGATGGTGACATCATAGTCGCTCCAAATTCCATGGAACTCGCGTCCGATGTACGGCTCCGTGTGCCATCCATCGTGATCGTACTCGCACAATTTGGGATACCACTGCGTCATGGAATATTCGATGCCTTCTTTGTTCATCCAGCCGCTCCTTCGAATTTGACGGGGAACTTGCGCGTCCCACTCCATCTTGAACGTGGCCTTTTTACCCGATCCTATGGGGGCATTGAGTGTGACATCGAGCAGCGTCCCATCGTGATCAAACTGCACAGGCTTGCCGTTGACTTGGAGATTCTCAACGTGAATCCAACCCCATTCGTCTTCTGGAAGTTCACCAATGCGATCGCCCACACGGGAGTCGGGGTCGACGATCGTTCTGGAACGAATGTCCATCATGCTGCCCGGTTGGAAGGCATTGAAAAACAAATGAAAGTAAGCCCGATTCAGGGCATCGGGACTGTTGTTTTTCAGAACGACCGTCATCTCTCCATGGTACTGATGAAGCGTCGTGTCCAAATCAATGGTCATGGTGTAATCGGCTGCTTGCTGGTATCCCGGATATTGAGACCAATTGGTTGAAGGAAGCAGAAGGATAGCAGCGCACAGGCCGAAAAACGCGCGCTGAAAAGAAGAAGAGTGGATTCCAAACATGCCACGAAATTACAAAGAGAGTAGGCTCCTAAAGCATTCAGTTGCTGGGAAGCGGTTGCGACGCGATGGACTCGCATTCTACGGATGGATCCACCTTGTATATGAGCACTCGTTCTACAGTGTTCACCGGGTTTAGCCAAGCGATGAGTTGGTCCCACTTGCCCGCGGGGGACTGTTGAACGTACTGCATGGAGGGATAGACGCTTTGGTACGTCTCAACAGATTCTCCTAAATGCACGTCACCAAAAAACAGGATGTAATTTGGAAATGCTCGGGTAGAAGAAGCGCACATGACCTGTTGATGATTGACAATGTCAGTACCGGAATCACTGGTCCAATACCGTTGCCACGCTCCTGTGTAGAATTGAGGCGGCTGGGAGTGTGTGTCCACATGGACTACCAGGAAATTGTCTAAATCTTGCAATTCATAAAGGGCCAGCATGGAATCCACTCGGGATTTTTTGCCTTCAACAAGCGTGAATCCGGTAGCCAAAAGTCCATTGAAAATCAGGGCGACGATCAGCAAGCGCTTTTCTAGGACACGATTTCGAATCCAAAAAGACGAGGCATCTCGAAATGTTATCCAACCAATCGTTCCAGCCACGATGATGAACGGAACTGCGGGAAGGATGAAGCGCTCTTGTCTGTTGGGGAAATAACTGTGAAAAACAAGAAAGGCCAAGGCAGGAAGAACGAGGAGGGCCTGCCGTTTGGTGACGCGAAAAAAGCCAAAGAGCCATGCAAAAGAAAAGGGGGGGATCAGCAATCCGAGCAGCGTCCAAATGTATTGGTGCCAACTTCCTTGCGGGTAGCCTCCCGAGTGGGTGGTGTTGTAACCGAAATATGCCTGCAACTGTGCAAAGGGCCGCCCCCAAAGCCACAAATCTTGTGCTTGACCGATTGAAAAAACGATCAACGAAGAGCATCCCAACCACGCAATGGATTGGATGGCCTGCCAACGCTGATTGGAGGGTGCTTCCCACAGGATGGCTGCTGCCATACCGATTCCGAAAATCCCACATTGATAGCGGAACGTTGTCGCCAAGCCGAGGCCCACACCCGCGAGCAAATAAGTACCTACAGTCCTTCGGTTGATGTCGGTGCGAATGATGGCCCATGTCGACCACATCAAGGGAGGAATGCAGATGACTTCCACCAATTGGCGGACACTCAAGTTGGGCAGTAGGGCCAGCCCTGCCAATGCCAATCCGCTCCAGATGGCTGCACGTCGGTCAGAAAGACGAAGCGCGATGCAGTAACCGAAGTAGACGATGAGCAGACTGTACAAGGCATGCAGAAGCCGCATCAAGAGCATTTGAGTTGCGGGATGCTCGATTCCAATGGCATGAAATCCTTTGAAAACCATCCAAACGACTCCGGGATAGGCCAAGTTGGCTTGATGTGGAGTGGGGTTTTCGATTCCTGCAGCTAACTGGGCGCTTGGAAGCCATTGATTGTAGTCTTCACCGACGGCCCATGAAGCGGCTGTTTCTACCACGAGAAAATGATCGTCGTGCATGAGGTATCCCGTGGAATTCCAAACGGCAGACAAACGCAGAAGAAGAGCTAGCGCAAGAATGGCAACGAGCGGCTGCCGCTTGCAAAAGGAAACCACACGGGAAATCATGTTCAGGACGGAAAAATTCGATGTTTCAAGGCCAGCATTTCGAGACAAGCAACGGCTGCTTCAATCCCTTTGTTGCCTAAGGCACCGCCAGATCGAGCGATGCTTTGGTCCATGTTGTCGTCCGTAAGCACACAAAATATTGTCGGTTTACCGCTGTCCATGCCAGCGCGAAGAATTCCCATTGAAGCCGCTTGGCAGACAAAATCAAAATGTGCAGTTTCCCCCCGAACGACCGCCCCAATGGCAATCACCGCATCCACTTCAGGTGAGCTTTCCAGCATCCACTGGCAAGCCATTGGCAATTCAAAAGCGCCCGGGACAGACTGCACAACGCATTGATCTTCAGGAACGCCGGCTGCATGAAGCACCTCCAAGGCGCCATCCAACAAACCGGATGTGATTGACTCATTCCATTTGGAAACAACGATGCCCACTCGAAAGCGGGCACCATTGGGCAAGTTGGACTTGTCGTAATTGCTGAGGTTGTGACCTGCAGTCGCCATGCTCAATTAGCTTTTCACCAACGAGCTAGCCAATCCTTTGGCCGTGTTGAATTGTTGGCTCTTGGGATAATCCTCCACGATGCGGTTCAGCTTCTTTTGAGCATTCACCTTGTCGCCCAATTCAATTTCTACAATGGCTGCTTTGTAAAGGAACATGGGTGCAAGCACCGATTCTGCTAGGCCAGAAGAGGCCAATGACGCAGCCTTTTCAAAATGCGAGAGAGCCGCATCATATTCACCAAGTTCTACATAGCAATCACCGATGTTGCCGCTGCTCAGCACTTGAATCACTTCATCGGAAAAGTCAACTTCCTTGAACGCCGTGATGGCTTCTTCAAAAGCGCCCGCATCCCGATGGAAAACGCCCATGCGATATGCGGCTCGGGTGCCAGCGCTGGTGCCGGATTCCGATGCCATGATCTCTTCCAATCCGGCTTCATAGCCATCGCCATAAGCAGCGAGGTCCAATGAATCCATTTCGAAGTATGACTCCGCCCTCCATGCCGCTTCCTCAGCGCCATTTTCGGCTGGGGCTACGACAAAGCTTTGGTAAGCCAAAACGCCTAAAATGATCACAACCAATCCACCAACGCCGTAGGTCAATGGGCTTCTGTTCTTGTCAACGAATTGCTCTGTTTTTGTGTAGACTTCATCTACATTGAGCAAATTCGACGTATCCGTCTGATTTTTCTTCGCCATGGCGCTTGTAATCGTTTGTTCTAAATCTTTATGAAAGACCGGGCAAAAATAGTGAAATTCGCATCATGCTTCTTCAAGATCTTCATCTTCATCATTTCAGAAACCATTCGGGCTCAGACTTGGTCTTTGGAAAACAGGTGAATTGCTTGCTTGGTGACAATGGGAGTGGGAAGACCAACGTCTTGGATGCCGTGCATTATTTGTGTCATACCAAGAGCTATTTCAATCCCATTGACGCCCAAAACATCACGCACGAAGAAACTCACATGTTGATCAAGGGCAGTTTTTTGCGTCACGATCAGCTCGAGCAAGTGAGTTGTGCGGTGGAAAGGGGGGTGAAGAAAGTGTTCCGTCGCAATGAAAAAGCGTATGACCGCATGGCGGATCACATTGGTCGATTTCCAGCGGTGATGATTGCGCCAGATGACGCTGCCTTGGTGCATGAGGGAAGCGATTTTCGGAGAAAATGGTTGGATTCGGTCATCTCTCAGTTTGACCGCTCTTATTTGCAGCAGGTCATGGATTACAACAAGGCCCTGAATCAACGCAACATGTTGCTCCGGTATTTTGCTGAGAACCGGGCGTGGGATGCCACGGCGTTGGCGCCTTGGGATGCGCAGTTGATTCCATTAGCCGTGGCCATTCGCCGCCGTCGCGAGGTGTTTTTAACCAAGTTCGCACCCGTATTTCAATCGGTTTACCAGGAAATCACCAGTGGAGCGGAACGTGTTGGTTTGTCGTACGTGACCGCAGTCGAGACAGATGAGTCCGGTTTTCAGCGGGCTTTGCTGGATGCCCAAGCGGATGATCGCCGCCTTCGCCGGAGCACGATGGGGATCCACAAGGACGACGTTCGGTTTGAATTGGCGGATCATCCTTTGAAACGGTTTGGGTCGCAGGGACAGCAGAAATCCTTCCTGATTGCCTTGCGTTTGGCCCAACGCGTGCACATCGAAGAGGCGACAGGGGTTCAGCCCATTTTGTTGCTGGACGATATTTTCGATAAGATCGATGAGAAGCGTGTGCAAGCCTTGATGGCCCATGTGACCGCAGGATCTTTCGGACAAGTGTTCATTACGGATACTGATTTAGGTAGAATTCCGGAGTTGTTTGCTGCCACAGGAGCGGATGTGCGGGTGTTTGAAGTGAAAAATGGAGAGGCCGTTGTGCAGGAGTCGACGGCTGCCCCTAACTTCGACTCGTGAGTTCCCAAGATCCCAAACCCCTCAAGGCTGCCATTGAACAGTTCATTCGGGTCAACCGCATGCAAAGCAAACTGGACGAGGTGGATGTCGTCTTGGCTTGGAAGGCATGTTTTGGCAACATGGTGGATCGCCAAACGCGGAGCATCCGACTCAAGGCCGGTGGGCAACTTTGGATAGCTTTGGACAGTGGTCCATTGAAAGAGGAATTGCTCATGAACAAGACCAAAGTTTTGGAGCGCATCAACGAACACATCGGACGAAAAATCATCAAGGATTTGGTGATTCAGTGAGCACCGTTGGGAACTGAATTGATCCTTGGGGTCTTTTTGAGCCCCACTTTGTGCCACAAGGGCCTTTGTCTTCGGCTTTTCATCCGATCGGCTGTATTTTAGTGCCAGGAAGAAATCATGAAATCGCTCGCCTGGACCATCTTGATTGCGGCATTTGGAGCCCTCGTTCTTATGAGCAGTGCCCATAGACCGGATCGTTTGCACGTTGAGGGCAATCCCTACCATTCGACTACGTTTCGTTCAGCGTATGGCGGTTTGCCTGACACCGTGAACAGCTTGTTCACCGGAAGTGGAAAGTGTGCAGGTTGCCATGCCACTGACCCCAACCACTATGCGAGCATCGTTGGACAAACGTATCCTGCAGTGCCAATGCCCAATGGATGGGACGTCAATGTGACCGATGATTGGCGCAGCACCTTGATGGCCAATTCCGCGAAAGATCCATTTTGGCAGGCCAAGGTCAGCCAAGAGGTGGCGGTCAACCCGTCGCATCAGTTGGAATTGGAAGACAAGTGCACTTCATGCCATGCGCCACTGGGGCATTTTGCGGCGCACCATGACGGCGAGGAGTTTTACTCTATGGCGGAATTGCTCATGGACAGTTTGGCGCTTGACGGGGTGTCCTGCAACGCTTGTCACCAGCAATCAGCCGAGAACATTGGGCAGCAGTTCAGTGGCCTGCTCAATTTTGTAGAGGACACGTTGTATGGACCCTATGGGGGGAGCAAATCGGATCCCTTGCTCTATGGTTTGCCGATGACCACCTACGTCGGATATGAGCCGGTCTTTGGGCAGCACAGTGCGGAGAGTGAAGTGTGTGCCGGCTGTCATTCGTTGATCACCCAGACGGCTGATCTCCAAGGCGAAGCCACCGGGCAGGATTTCATTGAACAATCCACTTATCACGAATGGCTCAATAGCATTTACGAGCCCGACTTCATCGATGACGAACCGAATGGCTTGCAGCAAGAGTGTCAAGGATGTCACATGCCGCAAATAGACGACCCGGTCATCATTTCGAGTGGTTATGCCTTTTTGGAGCCCCGCAGTCCTTATGGACTTCATTACCTCGTAGGAGCGAACACCTCGATGCTGCGCCTGATGCGCGATCACATTGAAGAGCTGGGACTGACTGCTTCGGAGGCTCAGTTTGATTCTACATTGAATCGCACATTGGAGATGCTCCAGCAACAAAGTGTTGACCTGACGTTTGAGTCGGTCCAACTGGACCCCGGGTCGGGGGACGTCTCTGTATCCGTGAAGCTGCAAAACAAGGCGGGGCATAAATTCCCTTCTGGATACCCGGCACGACGGGTGTGGTTGGAGCTGGAGGTCACGGATGGCTCAGGCAATCCCCTTTGGCAGTCAGGGCAATTGGCAGAGGATGGGATGAACATTGTGGGAGCCGATGAAGGCGGCATTGAAACATTCCAGCCGCACCACGATGTGATCACCGAGTCGTCCCAAGTGCAGATCTACGAATTTGTCATAGCCGACGTCACGGGGACTCCGACGAATCTATTGGAACGGGCTGCCATCACCCTCAAAGACAACCGGCTTCTTCCAGTAGGCTTCCGGACTGACCACCCCGCTTATGACACCACGTTGGTCGTTGGTGCCAATGTGGAGTGGGACATGGAGGCCGGGGACTTCAACCGTTCGGAATCAGGAGCGGAAGGGACGGGAGCGGATGTGGTTCATTACGCTTTGACTCTTCCAGAATTGATCGGATGTTCTGATTGCAGTGTTACGGCGAGGTTGTGGTACCAAGCCATGCCGCCGCGATGGGTAGCGCCCATGTTTGATGTGGAGACCGACGCCATAGCCGAATTTGAATCCATGTATTGGGATTATGCAGCGCCTGAGCTCGTGACGGAAGCCATGCAAACACTGGTGGCATCATCCGTCAATGCTTTGCAGGCGTCCAGTTGGAAGATCTACCCGAATCCATCGTCCAATGGTCGGGTATTCGTGGAAAGCCCCGCAGGGTTCCAAGGCACGGTGTATGAAGTTTTCAATGCTTCAGGTCAGCGCGTTTCAGCGGGACCGATGAACGCAGGGGCCACAAAATGGGCTTTCGATTTACCAGCCGTCCAGGGTGTTTATGTGGTCCACTTTCACGGAAAGGGCGGAAGTCAATCCATCCACCGCATCGTCCGGAAATAAAAGCGGATGCTTCAGGGCGTAAGGCTTACAAATGCTGGTTCGCCAAGTTGGCCAATTCCGAACGTTCGCCTTTTTCCAGTGTGACGTGGCAATACAAGTCTTTTCCGCGCAACCGATCAATGACATAACTCAGTCCATTGGACTGCTCATCCAAGTAGGGCGTGTCAATTTGACGAACATCCCCCGTGAGAATGATCTTGCAGTTTTCGCCCGCGCGCGTGATGATTGTTTTCACTTCATGCGGGGTTAAGTTCTGCGCTTCATCGATGATGAAAATGGCATTGCTCAGAGACCGGCCTCGGATATAGGCGAGAGGACAAATGGTGATCTTGTCTTGTTCTTTGAGTTCGTCTATGATTCGATGCTTGCGCTCATGTTCTCCAAATTGGGATTGGATGAACTTGAGGTTGTCCCACAACGGCTGCATGTAAGGATTGACTTTTTCTTCGGCATCTCCCGGCAAGAATCCCAAATCACGATTCGACAAGGCGACGATGGGACGAGCCAGGATGATCTGATCATAGTCGTTGCGCTGCTCCAAGGCTCCTGCTAGCGCCAAGAGTGTTTTTCCCGTACCAGCGACACCGCAGATGGTCACCAAGGAAACGTTTGGATTCATGATGGCATGCAAGGCAAACGCTTGCTCTGCATTTTTTGGCTTGATGCCGTAAGCGTAATCCTTGTCAATGCGCTGGATGCACTTAGCGGATTCGTTGTAAAATCCCAGGGCGCTGGTGGAGCCATTGCGCAGGATGTAGAAGTGGTTGTTTTCGCGTCGGGGGTCGAGCAGTGTGATTTTCCGAGAGGACCCGTTGACATAAAGCTTGCGGATGTCCTCACTGTTGGCCCCTTCAATCACCGTTCTGCCTGTATACCGGAGCTTAACGTCCCGTATTTGGCCGTTTTTATAGTCTTCAGCAGGCAATTCCAATGCCTTGGCTTTTAAACGCAGGTTGATGTCCTTGGAAACGAGCCCCACGATTGTCTCCGGGTCCTCAC
>JAQCJQ010000001.1 GCA_027593035.1 Bacteroidota bacterium
TGCGGCTGATGTCCTCCGCTGTTGCGCGAAACTCCATGGCTACGACCGCTTCAGCAATCATGTCAGCAGCACGGGGACCGCACATGTGAATGCCCAATATTTCATCCGTATCCGCGTGGGCGAGAACCTTCACCGATCCATCGGTGTCCATTGAAGCCCGGGCACGTCCACTGGCCTTGAAAGGAAACGATCCCGATTTGTACGAGACCCCTGCTGCTTTGAGTTCTTCTTCCGTTTGACCGACCCCTGCCACTTCGGGCCACGTGTACACCACATTGGGAATCAAATTGTAATCAATGTGCGGTTGCTGTCCGGAGATGACCTCCGCAGCAACAACGCCTTCTTCTTCGGCCTTGTGCGCCAACATAGCCCCGCGTACAACATCGCCAATGGCGAAAATGTGCGGTACGCTTGTGCGCATTTGGTGATCGACGGGAATGCGTCCGCGCTCATCCAGCTGAAGCCCAGCGGCCTCCACTTGGAGTCCTGCGGTGAAAGGCTTGCGTCCCACGGAAACGAGGCAGTAATCCGTTTTCCATTCCACTTCTTGTCCTTTTTTATCATCGGCCTTCACCACCACGCCGTTGGCAGTGGCTTTGACCTCCTTGACCCCATGCTGCAAGTGGAACTTCACGCCCAATTTTTTCATGGAACGCATCAACTCCTTGCCCATGGCACGATCCATCGTGGGAATGATGGTGTCTTGGTATTCAACCACGTGCACTTCGGTTCCCAAACGCGCATAGACGCTGCCCAATTCCAGCCCAATGACGCCGCCGCCAATGACGACCATGTGCTTGGGCAAATCTTTGAGGCTGAGTGCTTCCGTCGATGTGATGACCCGTTTTTTGTCGAGCTCGATGAAGGGCAATGAAGCCGGTTTCGAACCGGTCGCAATGATGATGTGTTGGCCGTTGAGGGAAGTCGCCTTGCCTTTCGCCGGCGTGACGGCAATGGTGTGGGCGTCTATAAATGAGCCGACCCCGGTGTGGACGTCAATGCCGTTTTTCTTCATCAAGAAGTCGATGCCGGCCACCGTTTGTTCGACCACTCCCGCTTTGCGCGCAATCATCTGTTTGAAGTCCAACTTCCAGCCCGTGGCCTCGATGCCATGTTCTGAAAACTGGTGCAAGGCTTGGTGGTAATGTTCGGAACTATCCAAAAGTGCTTTGGACGGAATGCATCCGACATTCAGACAAGTGCCCCCGAGGGAGCTGTATTTCTCAACCAATGCGGTTTTATGGCCCAGTTGCGCTGAGCGAATGGCAGCGACGTACCCTCCAGGTCCGCTACCGATGACGATGACATCGTAAGATTGCATGGCGCAAAGGTAAAGCGAAGACCTTGCAATGACAGCAGGACTTGGTTGTTTCACCGCGACCAATGCCAATGAAAAAACACGTTTCTTTGCAATGCGGTCGCAGCCGGGGATTCCCTTCGTTGAGTCGCACAATAAACATGACTCACCTCGACTCCTTGTATTGCTGATGTGGAATCGCATCGCTTCAGTCCTGCTAAGACAGCGCGTGTTGCTGTTGGTGATCATGGGCGTGCTCACCGCCATGATGGCCCTGCAAATACCGAATTTGCGTTTGCAATACACGTTCGGGGGGTTGCTTCCCTCGACGGATACGACGGCCGTAGAATATCAGTATTTCATTGATCATTTCGGGACGGAGGGCAATGTTTTGCTGGTCGGAGCCGATGCGCGCGAACTGCAGTCGCCGGAAGGTTTGCAGGCGTGGTATGAGTTAGCGGAGTCCATTCGCTGGATGGATACCCGCCGGGATACGGTCGATGATGGACTGGAGAATCCTGTGCCGCTTCAACTCATTGACAGTGTTTTTTCCATCACGCATTCGTTCACGTTGGAGAAGGATACAACACTCCGCCGGTTTGCCTTAAGGCCTTTGGTTGAACCCGGTTCGATGGAAGTGGGGGGTGTGGTTGATTCGCTCTTTGTTCAGGGCTTATTTGATGCGGTGCAATCGCTTCCTTTTTATGACGGATTGCTTTACAATCAAAAAGGCGATGCGACGCTCATGACGGTCTTTTTGGACGCTGACTTGTTCAATTCCAAAAAGCGTGGAACGGTCGTGGAAGACATCGTAGCGCTCTGTGATGCCTGGAGTGAGCAACACGGGATTGCGTTGGCCATTAGTGGACTGCCGTTCATTCGAACGGAAATGACCAACAAGGTCAAAGGTGAAATCGGCTGGTTCATTGGAGCCGCAATGTTGGTGACCGCCTTGCTCTTGCTCTTGTTTTTCCGCAATCCGACCATCACGGGAGTGAGTCTTTTGGTGGTAGGCACGGGAGTGATCTGGTCGTTGGGCACCATTTCCTTGCTTGATTACCCCGTCAACTTGTTGATGAGTTTGATCCCGCCTCTGATGATTGTCATCGGAGTGCCGAATTGCATCTATTTGGTCAACAAATACCACGCGGAGTACAAGCGTCATGGGAACAAAGCCATGGCTTTGCAGCGCATGATTGTGAAAGTGGGCAATGCGACGCTGCTGACCAATTGCACAACAGCACTCGGCTTTGCGACCTTCATTTTCACCCACAGTGACATGTTGCGCCAGTTCGGTGTTGTGGCCGCCATCAACATCCTGGTTGTCTTTGTGATTTCGATCATTGTGATTCCTGCGCTGATGACGTTTTTACCGGCTCCCCGGGTGAAGCATACGCGCCATTTGGATCGCCGTTGGATGTTTGTTTTTGTCAATCATTTGGTGCGGATTGTGCAGGAAAAAAGAAATCGAGTGTATGCCGGGGCGTTGGTCATTTTCTTGTTCAGTTTGGCCGGAATTTTTCAAATGGTGACCACCGGAAATATTGTGGACGACCTGCCCGATGATGACCGGGTCATTCGGGATTTGAAGTGGATGGAAGAGCGGTTCAACGGCGCCATGCCTTTTGAAATACTTGTGAATACAAACAAGAACAATGGCGCTACCAACCCGGCCGTCCTGAAGCGCATTGAGTCGTTGCAAAATGTGCTCAAGGAATACCCTGAATTCAGCCGATCCATCAGCGCCGTCGACGCCAGTAAATTTGCCACGCAGGCATTTTATGAGGGATCCCCTGCGCGTTATCGGTTGCCGTCACGCCAAGAACGCTCGTTCATTGGCCCTTGGATTCGGGGCACGGCCGATGCCGCAGAGGAATCTTCAGCGACCTCAGGGATGTTGTCCAATTTCTTCGACTCCACCCAGTCGATGACCCGAATTTCGACCCAGATGGCCGATGTGGGGACCCTGGAGATGCGCGATTTGATGTTGGAATTGAGGCCGCGTTTGGATAGCATTTTTCCTCCAGAGAAGTTTGACTTGATCCTCACCGGCACGAGCATGGTGTTTTTGGAGGGCACGAGTTACATGGTGCGCAATTTGGGAATTTCCATTGCGCTAGCGATTTGCATCATCGCTTTGATGATGGCCTTGTTGTTCAAATCAGCGCGCATGGTAGGCATTGCTCTCATTCCCAATTTGTTCCCCCTACTCTTCACGGCGGGCTTCATGGGGTGGACAGGCATTCCGATCAAACCGTCGACCATTTTGGTGTTCAGCATCGCCTTTGGAATCTCCGTGGATGACACCATCCACTTCTTGGCCAAGTACCGCCAAGAGCTGAACATCAAAGCATGGAACATCAAAGAGGCCGTGATTTTGGCGCTGAAAGAAACGGGCGTGAGCATGATGTACACCTCCATCGTGTTGTTCTTTGGATTCTTGATGTTTGCCATGTCAGGGTTTGACGGAACGCGGTCCTTGGGAATTTTGGTTTCCATTACCCTAGGCGTGGCCATGTTTACCAACCTGCTGCTGCTTCCGAGCTTGTTGCTGGCCTTTGAAAAGTCACTCACGACGAAGTCGTTTTCTGAGCCGTTTTTCTCAATCTTGGATGAAGAGGAGGACATCGAATTGGAGGAGTTGGCCATTGAGGCGGGCACCTCACCGGGCAAGGGAGAAGAGCAGCATGAAGCGCTCATCCAGCAGCGAAAAAACAATGAATCGGCTTTGTGATGCGCGATTCAATTTCATCTTTGAAGAGACGTTAACCGACACACCATGAAAGGAATCATTCTAGCAGGGGGGTCAGGAACCCGTTTGTGGCCATTGACCAAAGCGATCAGCAAACAGCTGATGCCGATTTATGACAAGCCGATGATTTATTATCCGCTGTCTACCCTGATGCTGAGTGGTATTCGAGAAATTCTGATCATCTCAACACCGACGGATTTACCCGGTTTTCAACGTTTATTAGGGGATGGAAGTGAGATTGGCTGCACGATCCAATACGCCGAACAAGCTGTTCCCAATGGATTGGCACAGGCCTTTGTGATTGGTGAATCGTTCATTGGTTCGGATAAGGTTGCCTTGGTGCTGGGGGACAACATTTTTTACGGAAAGGACTTCGGTCGGCAACTGCGAGCGAATACCGATCCCCATGGAGCCATCGTATATGCCTATTACGTGACCAATCCGGAACGTTATGGGGTGGTATCCTTCGACCGGGATGGTCGGGTGACCGGTATCGAAGAAAAACCGGAAAATCCGCAATCGAATTATGCGGTTCCGGGTCTTTACTTTTATGACAATCGGGTCGTTGACATTGCCAAAGCGTTGGAGCCGAGCGCACGGGGTGAGTATGAAATCACCGATGTCAATCGGGTCTACCTGGAATCCGGAGACCTATTCGTTTCAAAACTCGATCGCGGGATGGCATGGTTGGATACCGGAACGCATGAGTCGCTGATGCAGGCCTCCCAGTATGTGCAAGTCATCGAAGAAAGGCAAGGATTGAAAATTGGATGCATCGAAGAAATTGCTTGGCGCATGGGATACATCACCGATGATCAACTCAAGAAATTAGCGGAGCCGCTTCGGAAGTCAGGCTACGGAGATTACCTCTTGGATCAATTGGCACGAGGTCATTAAGAAGCGATTCATGAGTCAAGCGAATTTGGAACGTCTCAAGTCCAATGCGGACCGCGCCACTGAAGTGTTTCTTCGTCAGTGGCCTGCGGATGCCGATGATGGACTCTATGCGCCAATCCACTACCTCATGTCATTGGGCGGGAAGCGCTTGCGAGCGGTCTTGGCCTTGTCTGCTGCCGAAGCAGAAGGTCAAGACCATTACGTTGCGATGCCGGCGGCATTGGCCGTTGAGTTGTTTCACAACTTCACCTTGATGCACGATGACATCATGGATGAGGCCCCCTTGCGAAGAGGCCAACAGACCGTGCACCACCGCTGGGATTCCAATGCGGCCATTTTGTCGGGGGACGCGATGTTCACGCTGGCCTCGATCGCATTGACCGGATTGAACGCTTCCGCATTGCCCGCAGCATTGCAACTGTTCAATCGAACTGCGCTGGAGGTGTGCATTGGCCAGCAATCGGACATGGCGTTTGAATCGCGTGAAAACGTGACGTTGGATGATTACTGGAACATGATTCGGCTCAAAACTTCAGTCTTGGTGGCTGCTTCACTGGCATTGGGGGCGCAAGCGGCTGGCGCGACGGAAACCCGCGCGGCCTTGTGGTACCAATTGGGAGAACAATTGGGACTGGCCTTTCAAATGCAAGATGACCTGCTGGATGCTTTTGGGACAGCGGCGACGGGAAAACAATTGGGTGGAGACATCCTTTCCGATAAAAAGACTTTTTTACGCATTCATGCCTGGGAAAACGCATCCGCAGCGCAGCGCCTAGAAATGAATGCCTGGAACGGCAAGGAGCATGATCCCGATGAGAAAGTGGCCGCGATCAAAACGATCATGGTCGATCTTGGATCGGATCGGGCGGCGAGCCAGCGCATGGCAGGTTGCATTGAGGCTGCAGAGAAGTGTATGGACACGTTGGAATTGAAAGGAGTTCATCGCGAGTGGTTCGAATTTGTCGCCGGCTTGGTGACAACGCGACAATCCTAACCATGGAATGGGAGTTGATCCTTCCGGAACGGCTGATTCCAGTTGACTGGGATCAAGCAAGATTCTTGGATGCCGTCAAGGAACAATTGATCAAGGATTTTGAGTGGGATGCGGAGCGGGTGGCTGCTGCGTCGATTCCCCTCCTGCAATTGTTGGAGGACCACATCTCCTGGAATTTAGAACGGAATGCAACAGCCGTTTTCACCTCCTTCTATAAGTTGGACTTGGGAGAGCAGCTTGTGCGCAACATCTTGCAGGATGGCGACCGGGAGGAAGCCTCCAAACGCTTGGCCGAAAAGTCTCTGCAACGAGCGGCGCTCAAAGTGTGGACACGTTGGAACTATGCATCACCCTAATTCTTTTGCTTCCTTGGAAATAGGCTTGGCGGTTGTGGACATGTATCTTTGTGAATCGAAACACGTACTGTCCTCATGGACCCTTTAGATTTTATCAGCCAGATAGAGCCCAACGCGCTGGATGCGTTATATCAGCAGTACTGCTCTGATCCCGAGTCCGTCAATGCAAGTTGGCAGCTTTTCTTCAAAGGCTTTGATCTGGCTCTGGCCTCCTACGATGGGAACGCCACGAGCCCTCAGACGCTGAAAGAATTTCAAGTCATCAACTTGATTCAGGCCTACCGCACGCGTGGCCATTTATTCACCCACACCAATCCTGTTCGAGAACGACGGGTGTATGCGCCGGATTTGGGGTTGTCCAACTTTGGACTTTCCGAGTCCGATTTCCCCATCGTGTTTCAAGCGGGGCACAAAGTCGGATTGGGAGAAGCCTCGCTACAACAGATCGTGGATCACCTTCAGGAGACCTATTGCCACAGCATCGGCATCGAGTACATGATGATCCAGGATGTGGATCGCAAAGCTTGGGTGCGAACGCACATTGAGCTAGCGAATCGTCCGCGCATTGAGTTAGAAGATCGGATTCAGATTCTCAAGAAGTTATCCCAAGCAACCTTGTTTGAAGAGTTCTTGCAGAAGAAGTTTGTGGGCCAGAAGCGATTCTCATTGGAGGGAGGAGAAACTTTGATCGCTGCGCTGGACGCCGTCATAGAGGAAGGGGCCATGCAGGGTGTTCAGGAGGTGTTCATTGGCATGGCGCACCGAGGCCGATTGTCCACTTTGGCCCATATTTTGGGCAAACCGTACGAAGAGATTTTCTGCGAGTTCGAGGGCAAGGCGTACGATGATGAGTTGGAGTTTGATGGGGATGTCAAATACCACTTGGGGTATTCCAGAACGGTCAAAGCCGACTCCGGGAAAAACGTCAACATCACTTTGGCTCCGAACCCGTCACATCTCGAGGCCGTTGGACCGGTGGTGCAAGGGATGTCGCGCGCGCGCATTGAATCATTGGGAGGGGATGAAACGAGAGTATTGCCCATACTAATTCATGGAGACGCCGCATTTGCTGGACAAGGCGTCGTGTATGAATTGGCTCAAATGGCCCAGTTGGATGGCTATCGAACGGGAGGAACGGTGCACATTGTGGTCAACAACCAAGTTGGGTTTACGACCAATTATTTGGATGCCCGATCAGCGACGTACTGCACGGATGTGAGCAAGGTGACACAAGCGTTGAGTTTTCATGTGAATGCGGATGACGCTGAAGCTGTTGTTCAAGTTATGCGCATTGCGTTGCGGTATCGACAAGTATGGAAACGCGATGTTTTCATTGATTTGTTGGGCTATCGAAAATATGGCCACAATGAGGGGGATGAACCCATGTTCACCCAACCGAAGTTGTACAAGGCAATTGGCCAGCATCCGAATCCACTCAAGATTTACATGGACCGACTCATTGCTGATGGCAGCATGGAATTGGCGCAGGCGGAAGCCATCCGTGATGAGCAATTTAAATTGATGGAGAAAGCGCACGCAAAAGCTCAGAAGAGGAAGAAAGCCGAGGTGCTTGATTTCTTGAGTGATTTGTGGAGCGACTATGAATCCCCCTCAGAGGAGATGCTACAAAGCACGCCCGATACGAGTGTTGCGGTGAAGAAGCTGAAGGAATTGGCCGTGGCCATGTCCACGTTGCCCGACGGTAAGAAGTTTTACCGGAAAACGGTGAAATTGATGCTGGACCGCTTGAAGATGATTGAGGAGGATCGTCTGGACTGGGCGCTAGGAGAGTTGCTCGCTTATGCCACGTTGTTGGCGGAGGGACATCCGGTTCGACTCAGTGGTCAAGATGTGGAGCGCGGAACGTTTTCTCACCGCCATGCGGTCGTCAAAACCGAGGACACGGAAGAAGAAATCATTCCGCTGAATCATGTGAGTCAGGATCAAGCGAAGCTGAGCATTTACAATTCGTTGTTGAGTGAATATGCCGTTTCTGGCTTTGATTATGGTTATGCCTTTGCGACGCCGAATGGACTGACCATTTGGGAAGCCCAATTCGGGGACTTCAACAACGGAGCACAGATCTTGTTTGACCAATTCCTGAGTGCCGCTGAAGACAAGTGGCGGACCATGAATGGGTTGACCTTGATGTTGCCTCATGGTTATGAAGGCATGGGGTCTGAGCATAGCTCCGGTCGCATGGAGCGTTTCTTACAATTGGGAAGTGGGGACAACATGTTCATTTGCAATGTCACCGAGCCCGCGAATTATTTTCACTTGCTCCGGCGTCAGGTCAAGTGGCCTTTCCGGAAACCGTTGATCATTTTCACTCCGAAAAAACTCCTGCGTTATCCGTTGGCGGTCTCTTCTTTCCAGCAGATGGCGAAGGGAGGTTTCCAAAAGGTGATGGATGATCCCCGGCATGTGGAATCCGCCTCCGCAAAGCGAGTGGATACCGTGATGTTGTGCAGTGGAAAGGTCTATTACGACCTCATTGAGGTATTGGAGGAGGTGCAAGCCGAGAATCTTGCGTTCGTCCGATTGGAACAGATCCATCCTTTACCCGCAGCGGAGTTGGATCAAATTATCCAGAAGTACGGACGGGACGCCAATTATGTTTGGGTTCAAGAAGAGCCGCAGAATATGGGTGCTTGGAGTTTCATGCTGCAACACTTCACACGGGTTCCGCTCAGCGTGATTTCCCGGTCCATGAGTGCCAGCCCTGCGTCGGGGTCCTCTGAGGTGCATAAAAGCCGACAACAGGAGATTCTTGATGAGGTGTTCGCCCATGCCAACCGATGATCTTCGTTGAATAAATAGCCTTACTTAGCAATCAATTCTATCCTGTTATGCCGACACTTGAAATGAAAGTTCCCAGTCCGGGAGAGTCCATCAGTGAAGTTGAAATCGCTGCATGGTTGGTGTCCGATGGAGATTATGTCGAAAAAGACCAGGCCATAGCCGAGGTGGATTCAGACAAAGCGACGTTGGAGTTGCCTGCCGAAGCGGCAGGGATCATTACCCTGAAAGTGGAGGAAGGGGATGCTGTGGCGGTTGGTGCCGTATGTTGCTTGATTGATACCAGTGCGAAGCGACCAGCTGACCAACCTGCGAAAGCAGCTGCGCCGAGTCTTGCGCCTTCACCTGCGAGTGCGCCAACTCCTGCTGCAGTTGTCGTAACCTCGACACCAGTTCCTGTTGCGAGCCTTCCTGTGGCCGCTGCAGCAGCGGGACATCCTTCGCCAGCGGCAAGGAAAATGATGTCAGAGCATGCCATGAAATCGGGTGACGTTCAGGGAACGGGCCGGGATGGGCGTGTGATGAAGCAAGATGTCTTGTCGGCCTTGGCTGCAGGATTTGACGGCAGTGCGTCGGCAAGTTGGGGAGGGAGCAGGGAGGTCGGGCGAGTGAAGATGTCCATGCTCCGCCGCAAGGTTGCGGAACGCCTGGTCGCCGTGAAAAATGAAACGGCGATGCTGACCACCTTCAATGAGGTGGACATGAAGCCGGTGATGGATTTGCGGAAAAAATACAAGGATGCCTTCAAAGAGGCGCACGGGGTGGGACTCGGATTCATGAGTTTTTTCACCAAAGCCGTGACCCATGCGATCGCTCAATATCCGTCGGTCAATGGGATGATCGATGGGAAGGAGATGATCATTCCAGAATACGCGGACATCGGCATTGCGGTTAGTTCTCCCAAGGGATTGATGGTCCCGGTTATGCGCAACGCAGAGTCAATGACATTGGCAGGAATCGAAGCGGAAATAAAGCGCTTGGCCATTCGGGCGCGTGACGGTGAATTGACCATTGAAGAAATGCAAGGAGGGACGTTTACCATTACCAATGGTGGAGTCTTTGGGTCGATGTTGTCAACCCCCATCATCAATCCACCACAGAGTGCCATTTTAGGCATGCACAACATTGTCGAACGTCCAGTTGCGATCAACGGGCAAGTTGAAATCCGCCCGGTGATGTACGTTGCCTTGAGTTACGACCACCGAATCATCGATGGCAAAGAAAGCGTGGGCTTCTTGCTCGCCATCAAGGAGATGATTGAGAATCCAGAACGGCTGTTGTTCGGCGGGAAGAAAACTGAGGAGGTCCTTCTCGGTCTTTAGATCGGGACAAAACAAAAGCCCCACCTGGAAGGTGGGGCTCGGTTGAGGTTTTGCTGACCAAGAATCACCGCATGAAAAAACCCACTGCTTGGAGTCTTGTGACCGAAGCAATGGGAGTTAAATGAAGTGCGTCAAAGCATGTGCAAATATACGGCAAAATTTGTGTAAAAACTTATTAAACACCCTAAATCATAGACGAGTATATATATTCGTATGACAAAACATCGAGAGGCCTCCTCATCTTAAAACTGAAAATCGCTCGGCGTCCAAACGTAACAGAATGAAAACGAGCAGAGTGAAGCCCATGAGTGATGATCCACCAGCTGAAAAGAAAGGGAGTGGAATGCCAATCACGGGGGCCAGCCCCAGGACCATCGCGATGTTAATCAGGTAGTGCATGAACAGAATGCTGACCACGCCGTATGCATAGATCCGCGTGAAATCGGATCGCTGGCGTTCAGCCAAAGCAAGAATGCGAAGTAGCAGGGCGGTGAAGAGGAGGATGACGAATGCGGATCCTAGAAACCCCCATTCTTCCCCTACCGTGCAGAAGATGAAGGCGGTCTCTTGTTCAGGTACAAATCCGTAAGCTGTCATTGGACCGCTGAGAAATCCTTTGCCTGAAAGTCCACCAGAACCGATGGCTGCTTTGGCATGGCGAATGTTGTAATCGGCATCCGGATTGCTCACATCGATTCCAAAGAGCACTTGGACACGTTCTCTTTGATGCCGAGGCAATTGCTCCAATCCTGTGTGCACTCCGCTGCTCAAAAGCAACGCCGCCACAAGCGAAATCCATGTGGTGTTTTTTACACGCCGCCGATTTCTTGGGACCACCATGTTGGGGATGAGTTGCCAAATGACCAGTCCGATGGCTGTCAGGATGATCCAAAGCAAGCCAATGGCGGATTGGCTTCCAATCCAAGGATGCGACATTACAGAAGCGCCCGTCAGGATCGAAGCGATGGTGACGAGCAGCGCACAGAAGCCAGCGATCAGGACATTTCCAGATAGGCCCTCTCGGTAAAGGGCAAAGATCAGCCCCCCGAAAACCAAAGTGGTGCCGGCATCCGGTTGAAGCAATGTCAATGCCGCTGGTATGCCCATAACCGCGATGGATTGCAGCAATGTTTTCATGCTTCGCAGTTTGCCATCTCCACGACTGAGCAACCAAGCCAAAAGCAATGCCGTTGCGGGTTTGGCGAATTCAGAGGGTTGGATGCTGATGCTCCCAAGCCCAAACCAGGATCGCGCTCCGCCGACTTTCTTTCCAATGACTAGCACGGCCAATAAAAGAACAACGTTGATGATGTAATGGAGGATGGATGTTCGAATGAAAAACTCCCCTTCAATGTTCAATATGACCATGGCGAGGATGCCACAAATGACCAACCAGATGAGTTGTTTGCCTTGCTTGGACCCCCAGTCGAGCCAATCAACGGATGAAGCCCCGGAGGTCGCGCTAGCGACATTGAGCCAGCCCAAAATCATCATGATTCCGACCATCAAGACCGTGATCCAGTCAATGCGCTGACCTATGGAATGTGAGCGTCTCATCAATGTTCAGGAAAGGGATAGGTGGCTTGCAAGATGAGCTGTTCTTTCTCCGTTTGAGCAATGGACCCCTTGAGGTATTGTTCAATCATCAAGCTCGCAATTGGAGCTGCCCAATCGCCTCCAGAGCCGGCATTCTCGACATAGACACTGAGTGCAATCCGTGGATTGTCCTTGGGAGCGAATGCCATGAAGACGGCGTGAGTTTCACGATCGCCATCCTGCACCGTCCCCGTTTTTCCGCACACGGTAATTCCGGGAACGCGGGCTTTTGTACCGGTTCCTTGGGGGGATTCCACGACGGCTTGCATGGCTTGGATGATGGGAAGAAAGGCCGAAGGAGTCACGCCAGTTTCCACCAAGGAATCGAGCGCTTCGGGTTTCCCATTGCCGCCAATGTCCAGTACGGTGTGTGGCGTGATGAACCAACCCCGGTTGGCCATGATGGAAGCGAGATTGGCCATGTGCACAGGGGTCGTTAACAGCTCTCCTTCGCCGATGGAGATGCTGTAGATCGTAGAGTAGGCCCATCGCTTGCTCCCATACATTCGATTGTAAATGGCCGTGTCCGGGACGGAACCGGAGCGCAAGCCGGAGAGATGCCCTCCAAGGTCTGTGCCCAATCCAAACTGTTTGATGCGCGGACTCCATCGCGCCAAGCCATCGGAAGCGTCTTGGAAAATAGTTTCAGAATCGCCCGGCTGAACCATGCGCTTCATCACCTCATGAAAGTATGGATTGCACGAATGGACAATGGCCTCTTCTAGGTTGTCCATGGAGTGGCTGCCATGGCAGCCCAGAATGTCACGATTGCAAAAAATGCGAGAATTCGGTGAAATCACACCTTCATCCAAAGCAATCAATCCTTGGATCATTTTGAAAATACTCCCAGGCCGATACGTGGCACGCATGGTGCGATTGAACAAGGGTTTGGCAGGATCCTTGAGCAATTCGGCGTAATGGGTTCCTCGATTCTTCCCCGACAGAAAATCCGTGGAGTAAGAGGGTGCGCTCACCAAAGCGAGCACTTCACCGGTTTGTGGATCCATCGCGACAATGGCTCCCCGCTTGTTTTCCATGAGGCGTTCGCCATAGGCTTGAAGATCCAAATCCAATGTGGTAGTGACGTGCTCTCCATGAATGGGTAAGCTGTCGAATTGTCCATTTGAAAGCGGTTCGCGGTAATCATTTCGGACATCCACCAAATGGTATTTGATGCCTCGTTTTCCTCTCAGGCGCTTTTCCCATTGCAACTCCAGTCCTGATTTGCCTTTGTAATCTCCTAGGTGATACCCCTGTCCAGAATCCAGGTCTTCCCGATCGGTTTCTCGATATTCTCCGAGCAAATGGCTCGCGTGCCCACCGGAGTTGGTTCGGATGGATCGTCGTTTGGATTGCACTCCTGGAAACCGCCAGAGTTCACCTGAAAATTGAGCGTACTCTTCGTTGGGGATTTGCTTCAAGATTGGAGAGGGTCGATAGCTTGCGTACGCATCGGCTTTTGCCAAAGCCTGAATCAATTTGGAGGAATCCAAGCGGATGGTTTGGCTCAACGCGAGCGTGTCCAGTCCACCGGCTAAACGCGCCTGTCGCGGTGTGAAAAGCAAATCATAACTGGGAATGTTCGTCAACAAGACCTGGCCGTTTCGATCGAGAATCATGCCACGCGCCGGATCAATGATCTCCCTTTCTTCCGTAATGCGAGCGGCATAATCCTTCCACGAGCTGGGCCCCAATTGCAATTGAAAGAGCCTCCCAATAAAAATGAGGGACATGAGCAGGATGATTCCGCCAATGACCCATTGTCGCTCTTGCAGATTCATCTTTGTCGCCGCTTGGATTGCGTGATATAGGACGCCATTAAAAACAAAGCCCAAGTGAAGAGCGCGGATGTGATGGCCTTTCCCCAGCCTTCGAGCATCAGGCCCCAACGGCCTGCCTCTAACGTGAACATCCAAAGGTTGTGAGCTACCACCAGGAGCAAAGCCCGCGTTGAGAACCACTGAAAACCATGAAGCTGCAGAGAGCCTTGTTCCATGGCTTCATACCCTTCTCGAGTCACCAACAGACGATTCACTCCAGGAATGCACAGGCCCAAGAGCAGCGCAGAAGAAGTGAAAACGCCCCCGCCAAGAGTCGCCATATCTAAGAGCGCACCGGTCAGCCCGCAAATCAACAATATGGCCAAAGGAGACCAGGTCAAAGGCAACAATAGCAACCCGTACAAGTGAAATGTGGGCAAGAACCAACCATTGCCCAACACCAAATATTGGAAACAAACGACTTGAAGCACCCAAGGGATGGACAAGGTGAGATAAGGGGCGAGGGAACCGATCATGGAGTGGGATTGGTCCAGAGTTCAATGCCCATGGAGGACGGGTTGTCCACGACGTGGATGTACCGAAGAGCTTGAAAAGGTGCGCCGAGTTGGAGTTGGATGCGCTGGAATTCACCGTCTTGCTCAGGTGTCGTTGAAGCAACGAACCCAAAGGTCAATTCAGCAGGAAAAATTCCTTGAAATCCAGACGTGAATACCGTGTCGCCCGCAGCAACAGAGATGCTTCTAGGGATGTCCTCGAGGTACGCTGTTTGAGTGTGTTTCCCATCCCAGAGCAACCGGCCCACCGGCCCCAATTTCCCCAATCGAGCACTCCACTCCATGCCCGTGTGGATCAAAGGCAATAAAAGGGCATTGGTTGCAGTAGTCTCCACCACCTTGCCGACGACAAAACCTGCGTGCAAAGCCCCTTGGCCAGCTTGCACACCATCGTTCTGCCCTTTGTTGATGATGAGGTAGTTGGCGCTGAGATGTGTTGTCGATCGAATCACTTCTGCAGGAACAATGGCGTGGCCTTGCACGGATCCTGTTGTCAGGGGATTGTCAAATTGCTGGGCTTTCAAAAGCGCCGATCGCAATTGAGCATTTTCCAGCAAGAGCTGCTCATTCTGATGGGCGAGCCCAGTCAATTGACTCATGTCGGAAACATATTCATTCCAAGCGCCATTGACCTGAAGCGAGGTTCGAACCCACTGGCCACGAGGGTGGCCATGACTGGAAAAAAACCAAGCCAAGGCAAACCCTTGACATGCCATAAACGTCAGGATCAAATGATGTCGAACGATGAGATTCCAAAGGTTGCGCATGACAGCCTAGCTGCAATCAAGTGCGATTTCGCATCAAGAAAGGAAAACGATCAATGTTTTTCAAAGCGATGGCGGTCCCTTTGGCAACGGCGTGCAACGGATCGTCGGCAACGTGAACCGGGAGCCGTGTGCGGGCGGAAATCCGTTTGTCCAAACCGCGCAACAAAGCGCCACCTCCGGCCAAATAAATCCCCGTTTTATAAATATCCGCGGACAATTCAGGAGGAGTTTGCTCGAGTGCGCTGTGAATGGCTTCTTCGATTTTAGCAATGCTCTTGTCCAAGGCTTGGGCAATCTCCTTGTACGATACCAGGATTTCTTTTGGAATGCCGGTCATCAAGTCACGACCGCGTACCGGGTAATCTTCCGGGGGATTGTCCAACTCGGGCATCGCGGATCCCACTTCAATCTTAATCTGTTCGGCCGTGCGTTCACCGATCAAGATGTTGTGTTGTCTTCGCATGTATTCTTCGATATCCGAAGTGAAGTCATCTCCAGCTACGCGAATGTTCTTGTCCGTGACAATGCCTCCCAAGGCGATGACCGCAATCTCAGAGGTACCCCCTCCGATGTCAATGATCATGTTGCCCATGGGCTCTTCTACATCGATTCCAATTCCAATGGCGGCAGCCATCGGTTCGTGGATGAGGTAAACGTCCTTCCCGCCGGCGTGCTCAGCGCTATCTCCAACGGCCCGCTTTTCCACTTCCGTGATTCCTGAGGGGATGCAAATGACCATGCGCAGTGAAGGGGTGAACCAGGTTTTCCGCACGTTCATCATTTTGATCATCCCTTTGATCATGGCCTCAGCGGCCTGGAAATCCGCAATAACACCGTCCTTCAACGGGCGTATCGTCTCGATGTTCTTGTGCGTTTTCCCATGCATTTGCTGGGCCAAACGTCCAATGGCAACGATGCGGTTTGTGGTTCGGTCTCTCGCTACGATGCTGGGTTCATCCACGACGACTTTATCCTGATAGTAGATAATGGTGTTGGCAGTACCGAGATCGATGGCAATCTCCTGCATGAAAAAATTGAACAAGCCCATGAGCGAAAGGTCTGAGAGGTGGAGCGAGGACGCGGGGGAATCATCCAAATATAAGCAAGCGGGATGCGGATTGAGCGGCCTGCACCGTCAGAATTTATGCACCCTCAATACCGGTGGAATCAATGCCGGAAATGCCGCACTCCCGTCATGTACATGACGAGGCCGTTTTCGTCGCAATACGCCACACTGAGATCATCTTTGATGGATCCTCCCGGTTGGATTACGGCCTTGATTCCAGCTTGGCCAGCGATTTCAACACAATCGGGAAACGGGAAGAAGGCATCGGAGGCCATCACCGCACCCTTCAAATCGAATCCAAAATTCCCCGCTTTTACGATCGCCTGATTCAGCGCATCGACACGGCTAGTTTGCCCTGTGCCGCTTCCCAACAATTGCTGGCCTTTGGCGAAAACGATGGTGTTGGATCGGGTGTGTTTCGTGATTTTCATGGCGAAAATCAAATCTTCCAGCTGCTGCTCATTGCCTGATTCAATCGTGGCGAGCTGCAGATCTTCACGGCTTTCGGTCCGGGAGTCCTTGCTTTGAACGAGGTAGCCATTCAGCGCAGATCGAACACCCACTTCGGGCATGGTGGTTGGTTTTTGAACCAAGAGAATGCGGTTCTTCTTTTGTTGCAAAACGGCCAAGGCTCCTTCGTCAAAACCCGGGGCGATGGCCACTTCGAAAAACAAGTTGTGCATGGATTCAGCCGTCGCTGTGTCGATGACTCGATTGCTAATCAAGACCCCGCCGAACGCCGACACGGGATCCCCGGCCAAAGCGTCATTCCATGCTTCTAAGAGCGTTTCGCGAGTGGCCAAACCACAGGCGTTGTTGTGCTTCAAGACAGCGAACGTGGGACCGTTTTGCTGGAATTCTGACATCAACTGGACCGCCGCATCGACGTCCAGGAGGTTGTTGTATGAAAGGGCCTTTCCATGGAGTTGATCAAACAACTCGTGCAACGGGCCGAAAAAATTGCCCGCTTGGTGCGGGTTCTCTCCGTAACGAAGACGGGTTGATTGCAGTTCAGAAAGATTCAAGTGCTCAACTGAACGTCCGCCGATCATCCATTCGTGGATGTGCGTGTCGTAGTGGGAACTGACGCGAAACGCGCGTGCGGCGAGCTGTTGTCGTTCCTCTCGCGTGGTAACGCCTTCGCCATTTTCCAACAAATCCAATAGCGTGGCATAATCTGACTGACTGGACACGATGACCACGTCTTCGAAATTCTTAGCGGCTGCACGAATGAGCGAAATGCCACCGATGTCAATTTTCTCGATGATCTCATGATGGCTCCCACCGCTGGCCACAGTTTCCTCGAACGGATATAGATCCACAATGACCAAATCGATGGATGGCAAATCGTATTCTTCCATGTGGGCCACGTCCGGGGCGAACTCGCGACGATTGAGAATCCCGCCGAAGACCTTTGGGTGCAATGTTTTGACGCGTCCGCCCAAAATCGAAGGGTACTCCGTGATGTCCTCAACCGGGATCACAGTCGCTCCCATGGCCTCCAAAGCGACCTGCGTTCCCCCCGTAGAATACAGCGTGATTCCAAGTCGTGTCAGCTCTTGAACGATGGGCTCCAATCCCTTTTTGTGATGAACAGAAATGAGAGCAGATTGGATGCGGCGCGGTGCGTTCATAGCAAGGATGAAATGGGTGGCTAACTTGGAAAAACTCAAAGCAAAACTACAATTTCTTTTTGGCTTCTGTGTGTTGGACATGACGGAACCTTTAGCTTTGTGGTATGCTGTGGTTGCGCCTTTTACGGGAGAGTTTCTTGTTTGCATGGTCGGCCATTTTAATGAACCGATTGCGCACGTTTTTGTCCTTGCTCGGCGTGATGGTCGGCATCTTCATGATCACCGCTGTTTTTGCCGTGGTGGATTCATTGGAAGACGGGTTGAAAAGCACCTTCAATATTCTGGACGACGATGTGCTATTTGTCCAAAAGTGGCCTTGGTCCTTTGGGGAAGATTATCCTTGGTGGAAATATGTGCAACGCCGGGAAGTCAGTATTCGCGATATGGAATCGCTGGGCGAACGCTTGCAGAAAGCGGAGACGGTTGCTTTTCAGGCGAAAGAAGGAGGGTCCATTGAAGCCGGAAATAGCCGAATGGATGGCATTGGCATTGTCGCGGTCACCGATGGTTATCCCGATGTCATTTCCATGGACATTGAGCACGGGCGGTTTTTTTCAGCCGCTGAAAGTGCTGCAGGGCAGCCGCTGGTAATCATTGGGCATGAGATGGCCATGGAGCTTTTTGGGCGTCCTGATGCCCGAGGTAAGGATGTGGAGATCAAAGGCCAATCGCTTCGCGTAATCGGTGTCTTTGCGCAAGAAGGAGCGTCCATGGTGACCGATGGATTTGATCGGGCGGTGCTCGTTCCGGCCAAATTCGGATCGCGCATTATGAATTACTCGCAAGGGACGAGCATCATGGTCAAGCCTAAACCAGGAGTGACTTCGGAGGAATTGTCCGACGAATTGATTCAACAATTCCGCTCCATTCGCCGATTGCGACCGCGTGAAGAAGATGACTTCTCCATCAACCAGATTGGGATGCTGACCTCCATATTGGATGCCATTTTCGTGCAAGTGGAGTGGGGAGGTTGGTTCATTGGGATTTTTGCAATCCTTGTCGGCTGCTTTAGCATTGCCAACATCATGTTTGTGAGTGTCCGAGAACGCACGCGCATTATTGGCGTGCAAAAGGCCATCGGGGCCAAATCGACTTTCATCCTCACCCAGTTTCTTTTTGAGGCGGTGGCACTGTGTTTGTTCGGGGCATTCTTCGCCTTGCTCGCTATTGAGGGCATTGTGCTCTTGGTGAATCTCCTGGATTTAGGCATCGTGCTCAAGGTGCGTCCATCGCGCATCGCCATTGCGTTGAGCGTGGCCGTTGCTTCTGGATTGTTAGCGGGATTGGCTCCAGCGCAGAAGGCCGCTCGCATGGAGCCGGTAGAGGCCATGCGGACCAACGCCTAAGCTCCATTCGTTTCGTATCTTTATTCCATGAGGCGGATCATCATCACAGGTGCTCAAGGTCAATTGGGACAGCGCTTGGTTGAACAATTGAGCCAACGAGCTGGATTGCAGGCCATCGGTCTTGACCGAAGTGCCTTGGACATTTCGAGTACAAAATCCATTGAACAGGCTTTGAATCATTGGACGCCTGATGCGGTGATCAATGCGGCTGCTTATACGGCTGTGGACCAGGCGGAGAACGAATCAGAATTAGCGCATGCTGTGAATGCGAAGGGAGCCGGGAATTTGGCTCAAGTTTGTGCAAAGAGAGGACTGAATTTCATCCATGTGAGCACCGATTACGTGTTTGACGGAAAGGCCTCGACTCCTTATCAATCCGACCAGACACCCAATCCAATCGGGGTCTACGGCGCTTCGAAATTGGCAGGAGAGGAAGCAGTTCATGCGGCATTTCAAAACGAAAACACGGTGGCGAAATTTTGGATTTTCCGCGTGGCTTGGTTGTATGACTCAGCAGGAAAGAACTTCCTCACGACGATGTTGCGATTGGCTGAAAAAGGCTTGCCACTCCGGGTGGTCGAAGACCAATGGGGTGCTCCCACAGCAGCAGGCCCTTTGGCTGCTATGCTCATCGATTGCATCGATAAACCAGAACAATTGGCGTCTGGAATTTGGCATTACGGCACAGCAGGGCCCACCCACTGGTGTGGTTTTGCACAAGCGATTTTTGAATTCCGTAATTTGAACGTCGAAGTGCATCCCTGCAGCTCTTCGGAATACCCCACCAAGGCGCCCCGGCCATCCTATTCATATCTGGACCCCAATCCGCTCATGCAGGCGCTAGGAAAAAAAGCAATTCCTTGGAAGGAAGAGCTCAAACAATGCCTGTTGGAACAAGCTGAATCGAACTGAAGATGGATGCAATGGAATTGAAAGCCCACGCTCAAAAACGTGCGGCGCTATGGACGAAAGAGCCCTTTGATCTGGCAACGCGGCAAGAGGTGGAACGTCTGATAGCGGAAAATGGAGATGCGTTGGTGGAGCATTTTTACACCGATTTGGAATTTGGAACGGGCGGATTGCGGGGGTTAATGGCCCCGGGCACCAACCGGATGAACCGGTACACAGTTGCCCAAACAACCCAGGGATTGGCCCAGTATGTCTTGGCGTCAGGTTCAAAAAACCCATCCGTTGCGATTGCCCATGATTCGCGCAACGGCAGTCCAGAATTCGCGCGCGTGGCCGCTGAAGTGTTGGCGGGGAATGGTATTGACGCTTTTCTCTATCCCGAGTTGCGCCCCACCCCCCAACTGTCATTTACCGTTCGCAACAAGGGTTGCACGGCGGGCATCGTGATTACAGCGAGTCACAACCCCAAAGAATACAACGGATACAAGGTCTATTGGAGTGATGGTGGGCAGATTGTCCCTCCGCACGACGCGGGAATAATCAATGAGGTCCGAGGGGTGCAGTCCATGGAATCCGTTCGATGGGCGGATGAGTCGGACCAGCACCGCATCCACTTGCTGGACAGCAACGATGATTTGGCCTATCTCCAAACCGTCAAAGATTTGAGCCTGGATCGGACGCTGCGCGATAGGGGCTCTGACATGCCGCTGGTTTATACTCCGTTGCATGGAACGGGGTCCGCCTCGGTCATTCCAGCACTGGAGAACGCCGGATTTCGGAATGTGCACATCGTTGAAAGTCAAAGAGAACCCAACGGCAATTTCCCGACGGTGCACAGCCCCAATCCAGAAGAAGGTGCGGCTTTAGCCGAAGCCATCGCGCTCGCAAAACAAGTGGGCGCTCAGTTGGTCATGGGCACGGACCCGGACTCGGACCGGGTGGGAATAGCAGTTCCGGACGCTCATGAAGCCAGCGGATACCGGCTGCTCAACGGCAACGAAACCGGGGCGTTGTTGGTCCATTACGTGTTGCGAGGCCGCCAGCAAGCGGGGCAACTCAATACCGCGACAGACTTTGTTGCCAAGACCATTGTGACCTCCAACCTCATGTCGGACTTGGGACGCAGTTTTGGGCTTCAAGTCCATGAAACGTTGACGGGTTTCAAATGGATCGCCGATGCCATCCGACGAGAAGAAGGCCGAGGTCGGTTTGTCGTTGGTGGTGAGGAGAGCTACGGCTATATGATAGGCGATGCGGTGCGGGATAAAGATGCCGTTGCAGCGTCTTGTTTGTTGGCGGAAATGGCCCACGTTGCGCAGGCGTCAGGAACCGATTTGTTGGGCGAATTGGAATCCATCCATCGGGAACATGGATTTTACCGTGAGGCATTGGTTTCTCAAACGCGGCATGGCCGTTCAGGGAAGGAAGAGATTGCGGCGCAAATGGAAACATTTCGTACAGCGCCTCCGATGGAGTTGGCCGGGGAGGCCGTGGTGGAATTGCGGGACTACCGGACTTGCCGGCTCACCCATTTTCCGTCGGAAACAATGGAAACGATGGACTTGCCAGCATCCAATGTCATTCAATTCGTGACCGCGGAAGGATCGATTGTCACCGCACGACCCAGTGGCACAGAACCCAAAATCAAGTTCTATTTTTCAGTTCGCATGGCGCCTGAGGAGTTGGCCAATCGTTCGGATTATGCCGCCGCACAGCAAGAGTTGGATCTTCGGATTGACCGGCTCAAAGACGCTTTAGGAATCAACGCGTAACCCGCGTCTATCGATTTTCCAATTGATCGACACCATCTTGGATGGTTTCCTCCAATTGATTCACACCGTTTTGGAGGTTCTCACGGAGTTCATCCCAAGGCGTGTCCCGTTGCATTTCAGGGATGATTCGCTCGATGGCTGTCTCGATGTGCGGGAAAATAATGGCCTGATCGGCTGCGTTTTCAGGGAGCCACGCCCGGTTCCCGAAAACGGCGTCCAAAGCGAATGTGAGGATGCTCAATAGGCACACCATTTGAATAAAGCCAAGGGCCATTCCGGCCAATTTATTGACCAACCCCAAGGCCGATAGGTCCACGATTTTCTCGATCATTTTCGCCAGGATGTGAACGCCGATCACCACCAGGATAAAGGCCAAGATGAAGGCCGTTAGGGACAACACGCTTTCAGGCCAATCCAACTCGTCGTGGAGCCATTGACCAAGACCATCCGAACCATGAAATCCAGCGAAAATACCTGCAATCAAGGCAATGAGGGAAGCGATCTTCACGATGAATCCTTTTCGGAATCCCCGCCAAAGGGACCACACAAGAATCACGGCAAGGACGATGTCGATTGAAGATGCTTCAGGCCATTCCATGTCGCCAAGGTAAGGTGAGGGCCTGCGATATGGGTACCTTTCGGCCATGGAAAACACACCGCATCATTGGGTCATTCGTCCGGGTCAACCAGAAGACATCCCGGCAGTTCATGCTTTGATTGTTGATTTGGCCATCTACGAGCGTGCAGAATCGGAAGTCGTGAACACAGTGGACGCACTGGTTGCGGATGGCTTTGGGCCGCATGCGATGTACGAGTTGTTCGTAGCGGAATCAGCGGGAGAGGTCGTTGGCATGGCCTTGTGGTATGTCAAGTATAGCACGTGGAAGGGGAAATGCGGATTTTTGGAAGATCTGATGGTGGCCGAATCTCACCGAGGGCAGGGCATCGGAAAGGCCCTGTTTGAGGAAGTGGCACGCGCCAGTGCTCAACGTGGTTATTTGCGCATGGAATGGCAGGTGTTGGATTGGAATGAACCGGCCATTACGTTTTACCAACGGCTTGGAGCTGAGTTGGATGGGGAGTGGTTCAATGGCAAATTGACAGGGGAGGTGTTGGCGAATTACAAGCCATCCTAAACGGTGGGGCGGGATTTTGGGTTCCATCCGTTGCAGTGAAAGCAATATTGCTTAACATTGAGTAGCCAGTGGATTGGTCTCCCTGGTGGGTAGAAAATCGCGAATTCACGTGTCCTGACGGCAGGTGATGAAGTGATTTTTAGTTCAATGCTAAGTGGGGCAGGACAGCGGTCCTGCTCCATTTTTTTTGCTTCATTGTTTGCCCACAAAACCTCGCCGATTTGACTCCTTCGCCTGCGCGAGTTCAGGGCACAAAAAAACCGCAACGAGGCGGCTATTTTTTTGCAATATCAAGAAGCGAATCGCTAGTATTCGTCTTCATTGAAAAAGAAATCCTCCTTACTGGGGTAATCGGGCCAAATGTCTTCAATGGTTTCGAAGGAGTCGCCCTCATCTTCCAATTGTTGCAAATTTTCTACCACCTCTAGAGGTGCACCGGTTCGCATGGCGAAGTCGATCAGTTCATCCTTCGTAGCCGGCCAAGGGGCATCTTCCAAGTAGGAGGCGAGTTCAAGTGTCCAGTACATGTGGTTTAAGCTTCAGCGCGCAAAAATAGCAGAATCACCGTCATATGCAAGGATTTTAATGGAAACCTCACAAAAGCATGTGTGATTTGGCTAGAAAGCCTCTAAGACAACGGTTTCCAAGGAATTTCATCGACTTGGAGCGCATGGCTCAACGCCCGACTCCAAATGAAAAAGACATCACTCAGCCGATTGAGATAGGCAACAAGCAAAGGCGGAATGGACTCGACTTTGCCCAGTCCAATGACGCGTCGTTCAGCGCGGCGACAAACCACACGGCACAGGTGTGCGGAGGAAACTGCGGGATGCCCTCCCGGGATGACGAATTGTTTCAATTCAGGCAGCACTTCTGACTGGCGGTCCATCCACTGCTCCATTTCATCCAAACGCGAGGAGGGAATCGTCGGCAGACGAACGAGCATGTCCGGGTCTGTGGTCGCGAGGTGACTTCCCCAGGTGAAAAGGTCGGACTGCAGCGTCCGGAGAAGGGTGATTTGCTCAGGCGCGGAAGCCACAGCTTCATGATCGCCCAAAGCACCGAGCAAGGCGTTCAATTCATCCAAGGTTCCGTAGGCTTCGATGCGCGCGTCATCTTTCGAAAGACGCTGGCCGCCAAATAAGGATGTCATGCCCTCATCCCCTGTACGCGTGTAAATCCGCATTTTTAATTCTTTGAGAAGACCAAACTACGAAGCAGGCGTTACACCCCTAACTTTATGCCCTCAAGAAGTCCATACAAGACCACGATGAACAGCCCGTCCACGACCAAAGATACCGACTCCAAGCAGCGCCGTTATGACGACGCTTACATGCGGATGGCCGTGGAGTGGGCCCAACTGTCTCATTGCAATCGGAAGCAGGTGGGAGCTTTGATTGTCAAGGACCGCATGATCATTGCGGATGGGTTCAATGGGACTCCGACGGGTTTCCCCAATGCGTGCGAGACGGACGCGGGAGAAACACATTGGTATGTGTTGCATGCGGAAGCCAACGCGATCACCAAATTGGCTCGGTCCAACAACAGTGCGCAAGGTGCCACACTTTATATCACGCTGTCTCCTTGCCGCGATTGCGCCAAGCTGATCCACCAAGCTGGAATCAGCCGGGTCGTCTACCAACGGGCCTACAAAGACACGGGGGGAATCAAATTCTTAGCCGCGGCGGGCGTTCAGGTGGATGCTTTGGAGATGGGTTCGGACGCAAGCGAGGAGAGCAAGGATTGAGACATGGCGAACGAATCGAACCCAATCCGATCCACCGCTGCTCCTTGGCAACCCCTGGCTTTTGCCGTGGTTCTGCTCATCGGAGTGCTCATTGGAAAAACGCAAACAGGCAGCCACGAAGGCACGTACGGGCAGTCTACAGAACGCGGGCGTGTGGTGCACATTTTGGATCGCATTGAGCGATTGTATGTGGATGAGGTTGAGCGCGATGCGTTGGAAGCTATCGCGGTGGAGGCCATTTTGGATGAATTGGATCCTCACAGCATATTTTTCAGTGCCGAAGAATTGGCGGCGATGGCCGAGCCGATGGAAGGAAATTTCGAGGGGATCGGGGTGGAGTTCATCATCCAAGATGACACGTTGATGGTCGTTGCGGTGATTCCTGGAGGACCTTCAGAAAAAGCAGGAATGCGAGCTGGAGACCGAATTCTGAGCGTGGACTCTGTCGAGATTTCGGGGTCGGATTTGACCAACAAGAAGGTCATGGAATGGCTGAAAGGTCCGCGAAATACCACCGTTTTGGTGGGCTTGGATCGGCCAGAGGGTTCCAATGAGATGCTGCTGCGTCGAGATCGCATTCCGATTCACAGCGTGGTCGCTTCGATCCCACTCAATGATCAAGTCGGATACATCAAGGTGGTGCGGTTTGCGCAAAACACGGCCCAGGAATTTGAGGAGGCCATGCAGGAATTGGACCGTGCAGGCGCCCAAAGTGTTGTGGTGGATCTTAGAGGCAATGGCGGGGGCTATTTGAATGCGGTGGTACCGATGGTGGAGTCGTTTTTACAGGACAACCAATTGGTTGTGTACACGGAGGGCACCCATGCGTCGAAGCGAACGTATGCAGCGGGTCGGGACGGACCTTGGAAGGATTGGCCATTGGCGGTGCTCATTGATGAATCTTCAGCTTCCGCCAGTGAGATTTTTGCCGGGGCGATTCAAGACAATGATCGCGGCCTTGTGGTGGGGCGCAGAAGTTTTGGAAAAGGAATGGTACAAGAAGAGTTTGATGTAGCGGGAACTGGGGCATTGCGATTGACAGTGGCTCGTTTTTATACGCCATCGGGCCGTGCCATTCAAAAACCCTATGGAGGAGAGGTGGAGTATGAAGACGATTACTTGGCGCGCTACGAGCGCGGTGAATTGTTCCATCAGGATAGCATCCGGGTTGTGGACAGTCTCATGTACCGGACGCCAGGAGGGCGTGAAGTGCATGGCGGAGGGGGCATTGCTCCTGATTTTTTTGTCCCGTTGGACACCGCGAGGTGGACCGCATTCCTGACGGACTTGAGTTGGACGGGTATTCTCAGAGATGCCGCCTTTGGATTTGTGGACGCCCACCGCATCGAGCTGGAGACGTTCGCCACGCCTGTGGCTTTTCCGCCATCCATGCAGGAGCGCGCCGTGGACTATCTACTGACCGAAGCGGCCAGCGCGGGCTGGGAAGCGCGCGATCTGGGGGATTCGGAACACGATCAAATTGCCCATCGATTCATGGCTCAAGTCATCCGCAATGTATTTGGTGAAGAGGCGTACCACGCGCATTTGGCCGCTGAAGACCCGGCGGTTCAGAAGGCGTTGGAGCTGTTGAAACACGTTTCGCATCTAGTCGTGGTCGATGGTCGCTTAACTTTGCCTTCAAACTCGACTTTAACAAACGAAAATATCTAGACCATGGCTTTTGAATTACCAGCGCTTCCTTATGCATACGACGCACTCGAACCTCATTTGGATGCGCGTACCATGGAGATTCACCATAGCAAGCATCACGCGGGCTATACGAACAACCTGAATGCAGCTGTTGCAGGAACAGCGATGGAAGGAAAATCCATTGAGGCTTTGTTAGCAGAACATTCAGACGTCCCCGCTGTGCGAAACAACGGCGGAGGATACTACAACCATGATTTGTTTTGGACCAGCATGTCTCCGTCTGGAGGTGGCCAGCCTTCCGGTGATTTGGCTGCGGCGATTGAAAGCGATTTGGGGGGCTGGGCGGCTTTCCAAGAAGCCTTTGCCAAGGCTGCGGCAACACGCTTCGGTTCCGGTTGGGCCTGGTTGTGTGTGAAGGATGGAAAATTGAGTGTTTGCTCTTCGGCCAACCAAGACAATTCCTTGATGCCCGGTGTGGGTTGTGGAGGAACGCCCATTCTTGGGTTGGATGTTTGGGAGCACGCTTACTACCTGAACTATCAAAACCGCCGACCCGATTACATTGCTGCATTTTTCAATGTGATCAACTGGGATATCGTAGCGGAGCGTTACGCAGCTGCTCGCGGGTGAAACAGCATGTGATTATCGTTGCTGGAGGAACGGGCACGCGCATGCAGCAGCCTGTTGCCAAGCAATTCATCGAATTGAAGGGTTTGCCACTGATGTGGTGGACCCTTCGTCGATTTCGTGAAGCGTTGGGTGAAGAATTGGATGTCACGTTGGTTTTGTTTCCAGGGCTATTTCGAGAATTTGAATCGCTGGAGCAAAGGCATGGTCCCGCTGGCGTGAACCGCATCGTCGAAGGAGGAGAAGAGCGTTGGCATTCGGTGGCCAACGGCCTCCAAGGGCTTCCGGATACAGGGCTTGTGGCCGTGCATGATGCCGTTCGTCCCTTTGCTTCGGTTGCAACGATCCGCCGCTGCTTTGCCGCTGCGAAGTTGCATGGGTCGGCGGTTCCAACAGTGCCGCTGAAGGACAGTGTTCGAGAATTGCGCGGCGAGACTTCTCAGGCGCTCAACCGCGCGGCCTTGCGGGCTGTACAAACGCCGCAATGTTTCGATTTGAAGGAACTAAAAGCCGCCTATGACCGAGGGTTCCGCGCGGAATTCACCGATGACGCAAGCGTATTCGAATCCGCCGGACACGCGATCCATTTGGTGGAAGGAGATCTGGAGAACATCAAGATCACCACACCAGAAGACTTGCTCGTTGCCCAGGCTTTTTTGACGCGAGACTAGCGCTCAACAGGACATCAGCTCACTGTCGTCGGGTGGCCATTCGTGGTCACCGTCCTTTTTTGCAACCACTTGAAGCCCATCCAGGCAACCGGCAGAGCGACTGCGGCGTTCAAATAGTCGCTCAATTCCCAAGCGCCCATTGCCACCATTTCCTCTTGAACCCATTCGGCACCGAACCAAGCCGCTAGGCAAACGGCCATGGCATTGTTGAGGAAATGAGCCACAATCGCAGGCCAAAGACTTCCGCTGTAATGCACCAAGTAGCCGAGTCCAGCTCCCAAAATCATGCGGGGTAGGAAGCCATGGAATTGCAAATGAATGGCGCTGAAGAGCAAGGCCGTGATCCAAATTCCGAGGTGCACTGACCCCGTCCAGCGGGCAAATAATGGTTGCAACACGCCGCGAAAGGTCAATTCTTCGCAAATGGCGGGCAAAATGGCCACGGCCACTAACGTCGCAGGGAACTGCCAAGCGGCATCAAAAGAAAGCAGGGAAACGGTAACGTCTTGGGCCATTTTCTCGAGCAGATCGGCTTGTGTCACCCAAGACACGGGCAAGAACTCCATGGCAGCGGTGTTGAGGCGGTAGGTCAGATCAATGAGGGGTTGGGCGCACCAAGCGAAGACAACGCCCCAGACCATCCAACCCAGAACGCGAGGCATCCTCCCGGTGACCAAGGTTTGACCTTTGAACAGATAGCGGGCGAGAAATGCCGCTAATCCGAAGGATAGGATTTGGTTCAGGCTGTTGAGGGCCAAGTTGTATTCGCGCCCATCAGAAGAGCTCGGAGCGCTCATCGAGGCCATGGCTTCGACCATGGTGTCACCGGTCCACTGGGTCATGAGAAACAGACCGAGTCCTGCTGCCAAGCCCATTCCTGTTAGAATAATGCAAGCAAAAAAAATGAATTGGCCAAAGGGATGCATGGTCTGAAAAGCAGTTCGAATCATGACGTATTTTTGCAGTGAGGTTGCAAGTTCGTTGATTGTGGCATTTTGTGGCTGATCTGAAGAAAAAATGATACGAATTGGAGACGTAGAGATTCCAGATTTCCCGCTGTTATTGGCACCCATGGAAGACGTGAGTGATCCGCCATTTCGGGCGCTTTGCAAACAATACGGCGCGGATTTGATGTACACCGAGTTCATTAGCTCCGAGGGCCTCATCCGGGATGCAGCCAAGAGTCGGGCCAAGCTGGATATTTTTGAGTATGAGCGGCCCGTAGGGATCCAGATTTTCGGAAGCGAAATCGGTTCGATGCGTCAAGCTGCGGCCATCACGGAAGAAGCTCAACCTGACATCATTGACATCAATTACGGATGCCCCGTCAAGAAAGTCGCTTGCCGCGGAGCGGGGGCTGGCATTTTGCAGGACATCCCCAAGATGGTGTCGATGACCAAGGAAATTGTGGATACCTGCACCTTGCCCGTGACAGTCAAAACCCGTTTGGGATGGGATGATCAATCCAAGCACATCGTGGAAGTAGCTGAACGGTTGCAAGATGTAGGCATTCAGGCCATCAGTATCCATGGTCGCACACGGGCGCAGATGTACAAAGGAGAAGCCGACTGGTCCTTGATCGCTGCCGTGAAGAACAATCCCCGCATGCACATTCCGGTATTCGGAAATGGGGACATTGACTCCCCTCAGAAGGCTGTTGAATATAAAAAACGCTACGGGGTCGATGGCATCATGATCGGTCGAGCGAGCATCGGAGCACCATGGATTTTTCGCGAGATCAAGCATTACATCCAAACAGGCGAGCTGCTTCCACCTCCGGATATGGATGAACGAGTGTCCGCCGCCCGACAACATTTTGAGAAAAGCATTGAATGGAAAGGAGATCGGTTAGGAGTGGTGGAGATGCGCAGGCACTATGCCAACTACTTCAAAGGTCTGCGGGATTTTAAGAGTCACCGGCTGGACTTGGTGACTTTGGATGCCCCGGAAGACATTCGATCCAAGCTGGATCAAATCGCCGCGATGTCCTGGGATGTGGCTCCCTGAAAGCATTACTTCAGAAGCCGCCGGACAAGCCGCCGGACCATCCATCCTGAACCGACGCCACCGATGGCAATCACGATGGTGAGCGTGCTGACCACATCAGTCCATTCCAATTCCACGGGATACGCAGGGATGACTGATCCTTGAAGTTGAACCCATCCATAGGTTTTTTGTCCCCAAACGAGTGCAATTCCAGCCAAAGCGCCCATGGCGCCTCCGATGGTGTTGATGAGCAATCCCTGCAATGAAAACACTTGCTCAAGCCTCCAACCGCTGAGTCCCATAGCATGAAGTACGGCCATGTCCTCACGTTTATCGAGCAATAGCATCGTCAAAGAGGCCATGACATTGAAGGCCGCGACCACCAAGATGAAGCTGAGAATGACAAATGTGGCCCACTTTTCTGCCCGGTTGGTTTGGGTAATCAATTGGTTCTTTTCCGAACGGGTTCGAATCCGGATGGCTTCAGGAGCGGCATCGATCGATGCACTCATTATTTCGGCGGCTTTTTCCTCCGAAACACCCGGCATGAGAGCCAATTCAAAACGACTCACAGCGCCGTCGAGGCCAAACAAGTCCTGGGCAAGGCTGAGGGGAGCCAGCACATAGCGACTGTCCAGATCAGCGTTGATGGAAAAAGCATCGCACCCCAAAGCTTCTCGTGATTGAAAGGCACGTTCCCGATGCTTGGAGAGCTTTTTGCCCCGGATTGGCGCCTTGAACTGAATCAATGCGTGCTCCGGCCCTTCATGGATCCGTCCAATGCCCAGCATGTTGCGGACACCGATTCCCAGCGTGACGCAGGGAAGTCCGTGCATTTCCGGGTTCCAGGTTTTTGATCGCAGGGCCCGCTCAACCGGAGCGGCTTCAAGCAACAAGGAGTCGAAGGCGAGCATGGTGACTACCAGCGGTGCTCCGGCACCAAAAGCCACGACGGTCTCTTCTTCAATTACCGGCGCGGCATGTCGAATGAGCGGTTCTTCGCTATCAGGCCCCCACTGGGCAATGGCCCAATCTCCGATGTCTTCAGAAAGTACCGTTCCGGTCTGCGGAACAACAGCTACTGGAGCGTCCAGCGTCCCAAATAATTCTGTAACGACCGACTCGATGCCGTTGAACGCGCTCAAAATGGCAATCATCGCCGCGGTAACGGCGGCAATGACAAACATCGAAATTGCAGAAATGAGGTGGGTGAGGTTCCGAGATTTGGAACTAAGGGCATAGCGCCAGGCAAGTCGAACTGGCAGTCTCACGGTTATTTATTCAAGGCTTCATTGATGGCCTCATAGTAATCCAGGCTATCATCCAAGTAGAAATTCAATTCTGGAATGATCCGAACCTGTTTCCCAATCTTATCGCTCAACGCTTTTCGGATCCGCCAGCCCTCATTTTTGACTGCTTGCAAGGCCACATTTTTGTCCGGCACGGCCATGAAACTGACATAGACTTTGGACAACCCCAAATCAGGAGTCATCCGCACCTTCGTGACAGAAATGAACATGCCTCCAAACCATTCTCCACTGCGTTGCTGAAAAATGGTGCTCAAATCCCTACGGATGAGTTCGGCTACTTTTTCTTGACGAATTTCTCCCATGTGCCAAAGGTCGGAAACTCAAGACAATGCTTGACCTTCCATTCAATAAAGAAACTGGTGGTAGGGATAACGCTTCACATGGATCTCCTTGACCTTCTCGTAAAGCAAGTCTTTTAGAGCATCCACGCCTGTTTTTTCAACGGCCGATAAAAAAATGACTTCATGGCCGGCCGATTCGAATCGGTCACGAATCCCATTGATTTGATCCAATTTCGTGGGACCGAAGGGTTCTTCTTCAAGGCGATCCATTTTATTGAACACGATGACTACGGGCTTGTCGTCGCTGCCGATTTCGGCGAGAGTGGTGTTCACCACATCGATCTGATCTTCAAATTGCGGGTGACTGACATCGACCACGTGCAGAAGAAGATCGCTTTCACGGGTTTCATCCAAGGTAGATTTGAAACTCTCAATGAGTTGGTGAGGCAGCTTCCGAATGAACCCAACGGTGTCGCTAAGGAGGAATGGCAGGTTTTGCAAAACCACCTTGCGAACGGTGGTGTCGAGGGTAGCGAATAGCTTGTCCTCAGCGAAGACATCGCTTTTCGAGAGCAGGGTCATCAAAGTGCTTTTCCCGGCGTTCGTGTATCCCACGAGCGCCACACGGACCATGGAGCCGCGGTTGCCACGTTGCGTCGACATTTGCTTGTCGATGGCGAGCAACTCCTTTTTCAGGAGGGCAATGCGGTCGCGAATGATCCGTCGATCCGTTTCAATTTCTTTCTCTCCCGGGCCCTTCATGCCGATTCCGCCTTTTTGCTTCTGCAAGTGGGACCACATGTTGGTGAGACGAGGAAGCAAGTATTGATACTGGGCAAGTTCAACTTGAGTTTTGGCGTGCGCTGTCCGTGCCCGTTGCGCGAAAATGTCCAAGATCAGGTTGGGGCGGTCCAAGATCTTCCGTTCGGGAATGACCTTCTCCAAATTCCGCATTTGGGTGGCCGTCAATTCATCGTCAAAAATGAGCATGTCAATGTCATGCTCCTCAACGTATTCTTTAATCTCCAGCGCCTTTCCCGATCCAACAAACGTCCGGATGTCCGGCTTGTCCAATGCCTGGATGAAAACGCGCTTGGTAATGGCTTGTGCCGTAGACGCGAGAAAAGCCAGTTCGTCCAGATACTCTTCGACGAGTACCCGTGTGACACGGCCCGTAACCAATCCAACCAAAACGCATGTTTCGGGCTCTAGTTCCGTGCTGATGAGTTTCTTCTCTAACATGGTTTAGTCGCGAAATTGCTCAATGTATTTGGCGATTCCTCGGATGGTAGCATCATCCAAAATGCCTTTTTGAGGGGGCATGGTGCCTTTGCCATACGTGATGAGCGCCACACGTTCCTCTACAGAGAGTTTGGACAAGGACAGATCGGGAGCCTTAGAAGCCATGAGCCGACCATCGGTCCCATGACAAAGGGAGCATTTCATCGTGTACGCACGCTGAATCTGTCCATCGGATGGCGGTGCGGTGGCGGGAGTGTTTCCTGGTGCTTCGTTCGGGTCACTGCATCCGATAGCCAACAGCAAACTAGCAGCAATCAAGAGGCTGATTCCAGCGACTCGTTGCTTGTTCAAAACCATCCGTAGTTTTGAAATCCTGGTCGGAAGGGCCAAGGGATGCTTGCTATGATGATGACCAAGGCTAAACCGAAGAAAAGAAATTGACGCTTGTACTTGATGCCATCGTCTGTAGCACGTTTCACCAAACTGTGACCCAAGGTGCCCAAAACGATAGCGATGAGCATACCGAGGAGGTGTTCGACGACAAAGAACCGCATGACCGCATTGCCCATGATGGTCGAATCACCCAACATTGAAGACCAACCCTTCCCCACATACAGCGCCAACCCAAGTAGCAGCTGAACGTGCAAGCTAATCATGGTAAACAAGCCGAGTTTGGCTTGTTTTGCCGAGAAGGCATTGCCTTTGCTTTTTCCGATGCGGGATTGAATCAAAGTCCAAACCAGCAAGAACAATACAACCCATCGAAGGGCACTATGGAGGTGTTGAAATCCTGTGAGCATGGTTCAAAGATAACGCCCCAAGCCTGCTGTTAGCGAGACTTGGGGCGTCAATTCTTTTGAAACGAGACGGGTGTCAGACGACCCCTTGATCAATCATGGAGTCTGCTACCTTCACGAAGCCCGCGATGTTGGCGCCGCGCACATAGTCGACATGGCCATTGGCGTCTTTTCCGTACGTCACACATTGGCTGTGGATGTCTTTCATGATGTTGAGCAAACGCTCATCCACCTCTTCTCTAGACCAGCTAATGCGCAGACTGTTTTGCGACATCTCCAATCCGCTGGTGGCCACACCACCCGCATTGGACGCTTTGCCCGGAGCAAACAACACCTTCGCGTGGTTGAACACCTCAATGGCTTCTGGGGTACTTGGCATGTTAGCGCCTTCGGCAATGACAATGCATCCGTTGCTTACGAGTGCTTGGGCTTCTTCTGCGTTGAGCTCGTTTTGCGTGGCACAAGGAAACGCTGCGTGACAAGCAATGCCCCACGGACGCTGACCTTCGTGGAAGGTCGCTCCTGGGAACTGGTTGACGTACTCTTGGATGCGGCCTCTGCGGTTGTTTTTGAGGTCCATGATCCAAGCCAACTTCTCTTGATCGATTCCAGCAGAATCATGAATGAACCCCTTCGAGTCAGACATGGTCAACACCTTGGCGCCCATTTGAATGCACTTTTCAACGGCATATTGCGCCACGTTTCCAGATCCGGAGATGACGGCAGACTTGCCTTCAAAATTCTGGCCTTTCGTAGCAAGCATCTCAGCAGCGAAGTATACAGTTCCGTATCCAGTCGCTTCAGGTCGGATCAAGGATCCACCCCAGTTGCGGCCTTTGCCCGTGAGGACGCCCGTAAACTCATTGCGCAATCGCTTGTATTGACCGAAGAGGTATCCAATTTCACGACCTCCCACGCCGATGTCCCCAGCGGGTACATCCGTGTTGGGGCCAATGTGTCGAGCCAATTCCGTCATGAAGCTCTGGCAAAAGCGCATCACTTCAGCATCGGATTTGCCCTTGGGGTTGAAATCGGAACCGCCTTTTCCGCCGCCCATGGGCAACGTGGTCAAGCTGTTCTTGAACACCTGTTCGAATCCGAGGAATTTCAGGACACTCAACGTGACCGTTGGGTGAAACCGCAAACCGCCTTTGTATGGCCCGATCGCGGAATTGAACTCTACCCGGTAACCGCGGTTGATTTGAACTTCGCCCGCATCATTGGTCCAAGGAACTCGGAAAATGATTGTTCGTTCTGGTTCAACCATGCGTTCCAAAATGCGATGCTTCGCATATTGTGGGTGATCAGAAATGAAGGGAATGACGGTCTCGGCGACCTCTTGTACCGCTTGGATGAACTCAGGTTCATGCGGATTTTGGGCAGTCACTTGAGCCATGAAGGCATCAATCTGCGCCTGGTGAGATTGGGACATCAACGTATATATTAACGTTCAGAGCGGCAAATCTAAGTCACAAGGACAAAGTTCGACCACCATCAACCGGTAAATTGATTCCGGAAATGTAACTCGCTGAAGGCGAAGCCAAAAAAGCGATGGCTCTGGCGACCTCTTCAGGTTTGCCTGTACGGTTCATGGGGACAGCGGCAGCCATCTGTTTGCGAATGGTCTCCTTTGAAAGGCCGGATTTAAGTGCTTTCGAAGAAATGATTTCATCAAGTCGGCTCGTGTCGGTTGCTCCCGGCAGGACATTGTTGACTGTGATGCCGTGAATGCCCACCTCATTGGCCCAAGTTTTGGCCCAACTTGCTACGGCACCTCGTACGGTGTTGCTAACACCTAAACCGGAAAGAGGTTGTTTGACGCTCGTACTGATCACATTGATGATCCGGCCAAATCCGGCCTCTTTCATTCCAGGCAAAACGGCCTGGGCGAGCAGTTGATTGCAAATCAAGTGTTGCTCAAACGTTCGCAGGAAGGCTTCTGGAGCGGCTTCGACGATGGGACCGCCAGCAGGACCGCCAGTGTTGTTGACCAGGATGTGAACCGTTTCGTTGGCGACAATGGAAGCAATCTTTTCCTGAACATCAGCCGGCTGGCTGAAATCTGCAACGGCAAACGCGTGCCGAGTCGGGTCATGCAGCGTTTGAATGGCCGCTTCCAGTTTTTGCGCATTGCGCGCCATGATGATGACCCGGGCTCCCAAACCAGCGAGATGCTGGGCGGTTGCCAAACCAATTCCCTGAGAAGCACCACAGACTAAGGCTGTTTGGTTCTCGAAGTTCATTGGCATCCACTGCGATGCATGTTGACTCATTCAGCGAAGGTAGCAAGGAGCAGCATCTTTTGGTGTGCTTCGAACGGCTCAAAAGTGGCGCCATCCCTCAAAATCGCTTTACATTTGAGAAACTGCAGATTCCCAGAGCATGAAGCGCATCGATCACATTGGCATTGCCGTTCTCAACTTGAGCGAGGCGGAAAAGGTATTCACCGATGTGCTCGGCTCAGGCCCGATCAAAACGGAGGCGGTTGTGGACGAGTCCGTACGGGTGAGTTTTTTTCAGGCTGGGGAGAGCAAAGTGGAGCTTCTCGAGTCGACCGATCCGGATGGACCCATTGCTCGCCACATCGCGAAACGAGGCGAAGGGCTGCACCATGTGGCGTTCCATGTCGATGATTTAGATGCGGAATTGGTCCGCCTCAAAAACTTAGGGTACCGGGTCATTTCAGGCCCCAAACCAGGTGCTGACCAAAAAACCATTGCGTTTTTACATCCGGCCGATTCCAGTAAGGTGTTGGTTGAATTGTGCGCCGACCGCATTTGATTCAATTCCCGCGATACCAGCGCATTTTCTTGCGCATTTTGGGGTCGAAGAGATCGCGACCAGGCTGTCCTGCTGGAGCGCCAACACACGAAGCTGCGGGGCGTCGCTTGAGCAAATCCCATGAAATGCTGAATTGCCAAGGGCGATAACTTCCTTCCATCCAATCCCAAGCTCCCCCTCCTTGGAAGGCGGTAGGTTGCAATTGAACCAAATCGGTGTTGACCAGCAAGCGCAGGAATCGCCCCGATTGGCTGCGCACCCCCAGCCCCACTCCGCCTTCAACCGCCAACCGCCAATCGGAAGGGGTGGAGAGGGGTAAAAACAAGGAAGAATCGGCTCCAGAACGCTCAGACTCCATGCCGAATTCGTAGTTGTATCCAAGCCCCAAGTGGGCGTCAAAGAAAAAGTCAGGGATGATTTCGATGGCTCGATGCACATGCAGCGCAGATTGCAGAGTGAACGTAGACTTGCCGTGGTCCATCAACGTGTCGAGGGCGGTCGGCAATCCCAGTCCAGCTTGAGCAACGCGTCCGTTGAATTCAGAATCAACGGCATGCCGAACTCCGGCCAATTCGATGCTCCAGCGATCCCAGAGCACGGGGTTTTGGACCACCCACCAATGGCCAATCCCGACCAATCCCGATCCCGACCCTTGGTGCGTCCATGTGCCCGCGTGGAGGGTGTCCAAGGCACCGCTAGAATTCGAAACGAGCCATTGACTCGTTGAGGAGGAGGGGGTGGCGTCCAGGATGTGTCCGCCCAACTTCCAAGACCAGCCGTGCCCGAGGTGGGCTTGTTCCTTGCGGTCGAACAGGTCGGCGGATTGTGCCAACGCTTGGCTTACAAACAACAGGCCGAAACTGAGGATTCGAAGGCGCATCAGGCGGAAACTTGAGGGTTCTCCAGAGCGCGCATAGCGGCTTCAGCGACTTCGTCGCTGTCCCACTTCTCCTCAATGTTCGGCATGGCCAGAATGTCGGCCATGATGCGATCTTGGATGTGTCCTGCAGCAAGGGCCTCTTGGTATGGCGTCTGGCTGAAGGTGACTTGGGAATACAGCGGAAGCCAACGCCCGGGATACGTTTTAGCCAATTTCGCTTCAATGCGTTTTTGCAATAGGAACTGGGGGTCTCCCGTTTTATCGCGCATTTCGATGTAATTGCGCAAGGCCAATTCCAATATGGCATCGCCTGCGGGTTTTCTGGCTGCGGTATAAGAGGATAGGGTTCGGTCCCAGTCTGCGGGGGAGTCCATGGTATCCAGCAATTCGCTCAAGATGCTGCAATCTTCCATGCCGCTGTTCATTCCTTGGCCATAGAAAGGAACAATGGCATGGGCGGCGTCTCCCATCAAGCAGACACTGTCGCCGTGGTGCCACGGAAAACATCGGGTCATGACCAACGAGCTCACGGGGTTGGTGGCCCATTGATCGGTTAAATCCGGAATCAATGGCAGGACATCCGGGAAGTTTTGCTCGAAATATGCCAAGGCCTGCTGGGGGTCTTGCAGTTGATCCAATCCATTGGCCCCAGCATAAGGCGCAAACAAGGTGCACGTAAACGTTCCGTCCGGATTGGGCAAGGCCATGAGCATGAACTCGCCGCGAGGCCAGATATGCAGGGCGTCCTTTTGCATTTTGAAGGCTCCCTGGGCATCCGGTTGCATCGCGACTTCCTTGTAACCGTGTTCCAAATAACGCTGCTCGAAATCAAACCGGTCCGTTCGTGTCAATCGATCGCGTACGGCACTGAAAGCGCCATCGGTTCCGAAAAGCCGGTCATATGCGACTTTGATGCCACTTTTATCTGGAGACTGCAACGCCAATAGCTTTTGAGTCAAATCCACTCCGGTGCATTTGTAACCGAAATGAAAATGAACCCGATCATGGGCCTCGGCCGCTTCGACCAAGAGCCGATTCAAATTGGCACGGGAGACCGAATAGATGCATTGTGGATCGCCATGCAAACCGCGCGCATCGGGTAGCCCGTATCGCTGGAAAGTGAGGGCGCCATCCTGAGCATGCATCAGCCGTCCTTCGATTGGGAGCGAAATGTCCCGAACTGCTTTTGCAATGCCCGCTTTCTCAAGCGCGCGCCAACCGCGATCGCTCAGAGCCAAGTTGATGCTGCGCCCGCCTTTGACCGGGCCAATGCGGGGGTCGGGTCGGCGTTCATACACATCCACGCGGTGCCCGCGTTGAGCCAACATCAAGGCCCACAAACTCCCCACCAATCCAGCCCCAACGACCACCATGTGTTCCGGCTGTTGGGCGATTCTTGATGCCTCTGCCATGATTTAAATGCCTGCTTTTTTGAAAGCTCGCTCCAGATCATTGATCAAGTCTTGCGCGTCCTCTACCCCGACACTGATCCGGATAAAGCCGTCTGAAATGCCCAGCTTCTCGCGATCTTCTAAAGGAATGCTGGCATGGGTCATGGCTGCAGGATGTTCAATCAATGATTCCACGCCACCGAGTGATTCTGCCAAGGCGAAAACCTCAGTGGAAGCTGCCAAAAGTTTGGCTTGATCCAAGTCATTGCTGGCAATTTCAAAGGCAATCATGCCGCCAAAATCATCCATTTGCCTAGCAGCGATTTCATGACCGGGATGGTCCTCAAATCCAGGCCAGTAGACTTTCCGAACACCGGCATGGGCTTTGAGCCAATGGGCAACTTTGCGGCCGTTGGCACAATGTCGTTCGATGCGCAAATGAAGCGTTTTGATGCCACGTAAAACCAAGAACGAATCGAATGGCTGAGCGATCGCACCGCAGTTGTTTTGGATGGTGCGCAAGGCCGAGTCAATCTCCACGTCTCGGGTGATCAAAGCGCCCATCACCACGTCGCTGTGTCCACCTATGTACTTGGTGACCGAGTGCATGACGATGTCGGCTCCGTGAACAAGTGGCCGTTGCAACATAGGAGAGGCAAAGGTGTTGTCTACAGCGAGCCATATGCCACGAGGTTTTGTCAAGGCTGCAATCGCTGCGATGTCCGTGATTTGCATCAATGGATTCGTTGGGCTTTCGAGCCAGACGAGCCGGGTCTTGTCATTCATGGCCGCTTCCACCAATGGAGGCTGTTGCGTATCAACAAAATGAATCTTGATCCCCATGGGGGCATAATTCGTTCGCAAAAGCCGAGCAGTTCCACCGTAGAGGTCTTGACCAGCGATGACCTCATCACCAGGCTTCAAGGTCTTCAGAATCGCATCAATGGCGGCCAATCCAGAGGCAAAGGCCAATCCATGCTCGCCATGTTCCAGCTCTGCCAGGGCCTTTTCTAGGGCTGCCCGAGTGGGATTGTGGCTCCGTGAATATTCCCAGCCTTTGTGCACTCCCACAGCCTCCTGAACATAGGTCGAAGTTTGGAAAATGGGCGTCATGATGGCGCCCGTCGATGGGTCTGGCTCTACACCGGCATGAACTGCCAGGGTGCCTTTGCCGGTTGCGTGATCTTTTTTCATTCGATTCAAAGGTAAGCGGAGGAATTCGGGGAGCCGAACCGTCTCAATGAAACTAACTAAGGGGCGGCGGTTGATGTTCTCGAGATCCATCCGGGCAGCACCCAAGCGCCCAAGAAGAGGTATAGAAAGTACGTTGCCAGTCTCCAGATGATGGCGACGGCCGCGAGGTATCCAAATCCGACCAGGTCCCCGAGAAACGCCGGCAACGCCACTTCAGCTATCCCGGATGAGCCCGGAGTGGGACTGAGGGTCAACGCGAGCCAAAGGACCATTTGTCGCGCGAGTACGGCAGCATGGGGAACCGTTTCGAAGAAGACGAGCAGAATCATGTTCAAGGTCAAGAACCGGGCGGTCCAACTGAGCAGCGTTGTCCCCCAGGCCTGCAACCAAAAAGCGGAAGAGCGCTTGCGCATGTTCTGAGAAGCTTCCAATAAATCAACACTCCATTGCCTCACTCCAGCGCTCCATTTTTGAATAATTTTCCAGCGGGAAAGGCGATTCAGCCAGCGATGGGTTCCTTCAGGAGAATGTAGAATTCCCATGAAAATAATGCCTGTAAGCAAGGCAATGAACGCATAAGCGATGCCAAAGACCCAGGGAATTGAAGCGCCGAATCCCAGCCCGGTATCCGGAGGGAATATCGCGTGTCCGGCGGTAAAGCTGAGCAGGAGAAAAAAGGGCACTGCGACCAAGTAGAACAATTCATCCAGCAAGGCCGTCACAAATACGGTGGCCATACTTTGACCGCCGCTCATGCCACCGCGTTTCAGGATCAAAATGGCCATCGCAGAGCCTCCAACCACGGAAGGCGTAAGTGCTGAAGCCAATTCCCATAGGATGATGTGATCAAACGATTGCTTCCAGCTGAATTGCTTGAAGGAGAGCATCCGGAGTCGGATGATGTAGGCGGCATCACGGAGCAAAACGCATCCTAAAACCGCCAGCAGGGCCCAGGATGCCCGCGCCGTCCATTCAAACGATTGGAGCAATGCCCGCGAGGTGGTCATGGATTGGGTGGCGGGGTCCATCACCTCTTGATCAAGGCTCCACCAGAGCATAGCCACGGCCGCCCCGGTGCCGAGAAAAACGGGAATGGCCCATTTGCGCCAGTGGAAGTGGGAACGAATCGGGGGAAGCGCCGTCATGTCTCCAAGGTAGTGGATGGGGTTGAAATCCTCGCCTGCTAGGCGTAAACAGCCGTTCCCTCGGTGCAGTTACGGCACATCTCAATGGTCGAACGGTCCGTGAAGATTTGCTGACGGAACGCTTGGTATTTCTCGGAAAACCAGATTTCCTCAAAGCTCTGGGGTCCAATCTTTCCCATGGCATGTTCGGCATCCTTGTCAAAACAACAGGGAACCACTTGGCCATCCCATGTCATGACACAACCTTGCCACATTCTCCAGCACTCATCATCGAGCGCATTGCGCAGTTTCCAAATGCCGCTGGATTGGCGGTCGTAACGACGAAGCTTCGGGTCCTTTGTGAGCAGGGGATGAGCGTCGTGGGGATCGTCGAGTTGTGCGGTCTTGATGACCAACTCATCGACGCCACTGGCTTTGGCCATTTTTCGAATCTCTGGAACTTCGTGTTCGTTGGGACCGACGACGAGAAACTGCCAAACGATATGCGGCGTGGATTTGTTTTTTGATTTGCGCCGAGCGTCCAGGACATTCTGTGTTCCTTCCAGGACCTTATCCAATCGACCCCCAACCCGATAGGAGCTGTAAGTTTCTTGCGTCATGCCGTCAATGCTAATGATCAACCGATCCAAACCCGATGCCACAATGGCTTCGGCCCGCTCGGGACGCAGGAAATGCGCATTCGTAGAGGTGGAAGTGTAGATTCCATGTTGCCTGCACAGGGCCACGAGGTGATCCATTGCAGGGTGCAAGTAAGGTTCTCCTTGGAAATAGAGGTTGGCATAAACGAGATGCCCTCCAATTTCTTGAAGCAAGCGATCCAGCTGTTCAGGCTCGAGCATGCCCGTTGGACGAGAGAACGATCGCAAACCTGAAGGACACTCGGGACAGCGCAAGTTGCAGGAGGTGGTCGGCTCAATGCTCAAGCTCATGGGCATGGCGCGCTGCGCAAATTGCCCGCCATTTTGCGCTTTTCGATATCCCCAATGCAAGGCAGCCAAATTCTTCAATCGCTTGGCATTCAAAGGACGAATCCTTGCGAAGCGATCGCTCAACATCCTTGTCTTATGTTGCCAACCCAGTGCCATGTTTACAAATTTAACCCTTAGCGAACGGGGAACCGAGGTCTTCCGGTCCGTCCTTCCTAATTTCGTGCACATGATTGCCATTGGAGAAGCGTTGGTTTCAGAGGATGTGTTTGACGAACTGTTCGTTTGCGACTTGTCAAAGTGCAAGGGAGCGTGTTGCGTCAAAGGAGAAAGCGGAGCGCCGCTAGCTGAGGATGAGCTGCAACGCATCGAAGATGTTTACGATGTGATTCGCCCACATTTGCGTCCAGAAGCATTGGAGGTCATTGATCAAACGGGTTTGTTCGTTGTGGATACGGATGGCGATGTTGTCACTCCAATCATCAACGGCAAAGAATGCGTGTACGCAACGTTTGATGACAATGGCACGGCGAAATGTGCATTCGAACAGGCGTACCAGCGGGGTGAAACGGATTGGCAAAAGCCCATTTCGTGCCACCTCTACCCGGTTCGACTCAAGGAACTCCACGATTTCACAGCGGTCAATGTGCACCGATGGGACATTTGCGAGGGAGCTCGTTCTTGCGGTGCTTCAGCCAATGTAACGGTGCTGGAATTTTGCAAATCGTCCTTGATTCGTCGTTTTGGCGGTGCTTGGTACGATGAAGCGGTGACCATTTGGCAAGTTTGGAAGCAATCGGGCCGCTCAAAACGCTCGGCACAGTGATGGGGGGCAAGTCCTGGTGGATTGGTGTGTTGGCAGCCTTGTGCTGGATGGGAGGAATCGCGGCGGAATTGCCGGATAGTACGTGGACAGTCGAATCCTTGAATTCTCTGAATTCTAGCGCTGACGAAGTGTTGATTGGTTGGGATGGTCAAGAAATTTACTTTGGACGGCTGAACAAGGCTTCGCGCCGAGAATCGGGAAAGCAATGGTTTTTAGCGGACCGTGAAGATTTTACAGCGAATCGATTGCAGGGCTGGAGTGAGTTTGATGTACCCAACCCAACCCGGTTATTGGCCAATCGGTTTCCGTCTTGGGATGCGTTGGGGCAGATTCAGCATGCGACCGTTGATCCCGACCGCGGGGTCGTGGTGCTCAGCGTGTGGATGGAGGATGGACAATTCGATCTTTACATGGCCCAGCGTGAGGGAGGAAGTTGGTCGCTGCCACGAGCAATGGAATCGCTAAACTCTCCGCAGGATGAGGTTTTTCCCAATTTCCATGGAGGTGATTTGTTGTTTGGCTCAGATCGACCTGGAGGAAAGGGGGGGTTTGATGTTTATCAATCGACGCGCCGCGATTTATTTTTAGTAGCCAGTCCGTTGCCTGCTCCTGTCAATTCAGCAGGCGATGAATTGACAGCGGTTCCAGGGGGCACGCAGGCTGGTTCGGGGTTTTATGTTTCAGCAGTGCGAATGGGAGGCCAAGGTGGAGTCGACTTGATGTGGATGGGCCCGCCGCCGTCCGCCAGCACAATCGATCCGGTGAAGTTGGGCATGGAAATCCGTTACCAACGAGAGCCATTAATCAATTTGGATGTGCGGATCCGGGAGCGCGGAGGTCGGCATGTCTTTTCAGGAGCTGTGAATGACCAAGGGCGTGTGGAACTTGGAGCTCTGATGTTGGACGCTTCGGTGGAAGTGCGGTTTGAAGCGAACGCTCGAAGAAAGCGCACGCTTCCCGAAGGAGCGGTTTGTCACGTTTATGAGCAATGTGAATCGGGAGAATGTTTGCATTCTCCTTGGCCAGGTTGGAAACACATGCGCAGCTACCGTCTTAGCGGAGGGGAGGCGTTTGTATTTGATCTTTTGCCCTTGGATGCCTTGGGCATCTGGGACCGCCCCTCCTCCATCGATCGGAGTGCTCTCAGCGAGCAGCTGGGAGCGTGGGTGGGACGGTTTGAATCCACACGATCGACTTTGGCGGGCAATGACCAGCAAGAATTGATCGAATGGCTCAAGGCATACCAAGACAATTCGGGACAATGGCCGCAGAATCTCAAGCTCTTGATTGAGGGTCATGCGGACGAAAAGGGACAGGATAGCGCCAACGAACAACTGTCCATGCAACGCGCTGAACATGTCGCCAGCATGGCCACTCAATTGGGTATCGCAACAGACCACATGGAGACCATCGGATGGGGATCCGCGTTCGCTTCGGGCCAGGATCACCAAGACCGAAAGGTGATCGTTCGTTGGGTGCTGGATTGAGATTGACAACTGGGTGCACTTCCATGGCTACGAAGCCCGATGATGCATTCGAAATTCTTACTTTTGCGCCATGATGATCACCATGCTACGAGCCAAGCTACACCGTCTAACGGTGACACAGGCCGACTTGAATTACATCGGCTCCATCACTTTGGATCCGGAATTGATTGAAGCAGGTGGATTGTTCGATGGTGAAAAAGTGCAGATTGTCAATGTGAACAATGGAGAGCGCTTCGAAACATACGTCATCACCGGTGAGCGAAATTCGGGCCAGGTTTGTCTGAACGGACCGGCCGCAAGACGCGTTCAGGCGGGGGACATCATCATTGTCATCGCCTATGCCCAAATGACTCCTGAGGAAGCGAAAACACACCAGCCTGTTTTGGTTTTCCCGGATACAGCGACCAACCGCCTCCTCGCATGAATTGGAAAAAACTTCTTACTTACACGGTGTTCTTAGGCGTTGGTGTGTTGCTTTTCTCCTTGGCGTTTTCACTTGTTGATGACAAGGAAGCATTGTGGGAAGCTATGCGCTCTGCCTCTTGGAGTGGCATTGGCATTTCTTTCGTGATGGGTTATTTGGCCATTGTGAGTCGCGGGCTTCGTTGGGGAATGTTGCTGGAACCTCTTGGGCATCGTGCCAATGTCTACCATAGCATTCACTCTGTAACATTTGCTTATTTCGCCAACACATTCGTTCCGCGAAGCGGTGAACTGGCACGGTGTGCCGCTCTCAATCAGACCGATGATATTCCTGTAGACCAACTTTTCGGAACCGTCATCAGTGAGCGGGTTATTGACCTGATCTTTTTAATTCTGCTGACCGGAATTGCTGTAATTGGCAATCTCGATGCCTTTGCTGGGTTGTTGGAAAGTGCAGAATTACCGGCCCTTTCCGGGGCTTGGCCATTTGGGGTTGTGGCAGTGGTTGCCGTGGGTGTTTTGTATAAATGGCGGGAAGTTATCGAAAAGTGGTCTCTCATTCAAAAGGCAAAGTTGTTTTTTAAAGGTGTCGCCGAAGGGTTGTTGAGCATCAAAAATATGCAAAGAAAAGGGGCGTTTTTAGCGCACTCATTTTTCATTTGGTTCATGTATTTCGGCATGGCTTGGGTCATTTTCAAGAGCATCGACGCCGTTGCCGAAATCACGGTGTTCCAAGCTATATTTATTATGGTAGCGGGAGGGTTTGGTATGATCATGCCAGCACCCGGGGGTATCGGAGCGTACCACGGAGCGGTCATGCTTGGTTTTGTCGCGCTGGGCTACAATGAGGAGTTGGGATTGGCCGTAGCGAATGTGATTTGGCTGACGCAAACCCTCATGATTGTCTTTACCGGAGGGTTAGCCTACTTGGCTTTGATGTGGTACCGCATTAAGAAGGACCGATTGACTGATTCAATTACGAAGACGCCCACATCATGAGTGAATCGTTTCCTCATAAGACGTTGCAAGCGAATCTTCAGATGATCAATGCGTGGCGTGAAGCGGGAGACACCATTGTGTTTACCAACGGTGTTTTTGACATTCTTCATGTGGGTCACGTCACGTATTTAGAAGCAGCTAAGAACCAGGGCCATCGTTTGGTCGTGGGGTTGAATGGGGATGAGAGTGTTCGTCGTCTGAACAAAGCCCCCAACCGCCCGATTCATACAGAAGCGGATCGCAAGCGCGTTCTCCAAGGATTGCGGGCTGTGGACATGGTCCTCGTTTTTGATGAGGATACGCCGTTGGAGTTGATTGCAGCCATCACACCCGATGTGTTGGTCAAGGGGGGGGATTACGATCCTGATTGCACCGACGCGGCGGACAAAATGTACATCGTAGGATCGTGTGAGATCCTGGCGGCAGGTGGCCGCGTTGCCGTGCTGCCTTTTGTCCCGGGACATTCCACAACGGGCATTATTGAAAAAAGCCGGACTACATCGTAGTACCGGCTTTTTCTGGTGTTCAACAAGTCCTTTCGCGTTACACCGTCTCTTCCTCCAAGAATTTGGTGGTGAAGTCTCCGCTTAAAAAACGGGGATGTCGCATCAACCGTTGGTGGAATGGAATGGTGGTTTTCACTCCTTCAATGATGTACTCGTCGAGCGCTCGTTGCATTTTCTTGATGGCCTCCTCACGCGTTTGCGCGACGACAATCAATTTAGCGATCATGCTGTCGTAATAAGGCGGTATCTGATAACCGGCATACACGTGGGTATCCATACGCACGCCATGCCCTCCTGGAGCGTGGTAGACGTTGATTGTGCCAGGGCAAGGAGCGAAGTTCCGATCCGGATCTTCTGCGTTGATCCGGCATTGGATCGCGTGCATCTTCGGATAGTGGTTCTTTCCGCTGATGTTTTCCCCAGCGGCCAACTTGATTTGTTCCTTGACCAAGTCATAGCTCACCACCTCTTCAGTGATTGTGTGCTCGACTTGAATCCGGGTGTTCATTTCCATGAAGTAGAAATCCCGATTGGCATCCACTAAGAATTCAACGGTCCCAACACCCTCATACTTCACGGCTTCAGCGGCTTTGATCGCCGCGGTGCCCATGGCTTCGCGCAACTCATCGGTCATGAAAGGCGATGGCGTCTCTTCCACGAGTTTTTGGTGACGACGTTGAATGGAACAATCTCGCTCAGAGAGATGGCAGGCCTTTCCACGTTGATCAGCAGCAATTTGGATTTCGATGTGCCGGGGTTCCTGCACGAACTTTTCCATGTACATGCCATCATTGCCAAAAGCAGCACCGGCTTCCCGACGCGTCGATTCCCAGCCTTCGGCGAGACCGGCTACATCATGGCAAACTTGCATCCCTTTTCCGCCGCCACCCGCGGTGGCCTTGAGCATCACAGGGTATCCTATCTTTTCCGCGCAAGAGGTGGCATCCTCCAAACTCTCCAGAATTCCAACATTGCCAGGAATCGTAGGGACCCCCGCCTTCTTCATGGTTTCTTTGGCAGAAGCCTTGTCTCCCATGGCCCCAATCATTTCAGGGCTGGCGCCGATGAACTTGATGTGGTTTTCGGCGCAAATGCGCGAGAAATTGGCGTTTTCAGAGAGGAATCCATATCCAGGATGGATAGCATCCGCATTGGTTATTTCCGCAGCGGCGATGATTCTAGGGATGTCCAAATAGGACTCGGAGCTCTTGGGAGGTCCGATGCAAACAGCTTCATCAGCAAACCGAACGTGCAGGCTGTCGGCATCAGCAGTCGAGTAAACAGCGACTGTTTTGATGCCCATTTCCTTGCAAGTCCGAATCACGCGGAGTGCAATTTCCCCGCGATTGGCAATCAGTATTTTCTTGAACATGGTGCTCGAGATCAAGCAGGATCAACCAAAAACAATGGTTGATCGTATTCTACAGGTGAGTTGTCGTCGACCAGAATCTTGACAATTTTACCGGTCATTTCAGATTCGATTTCGTTGAAGAGCTTCATCGCTTCAATCACGCATAACACATGACCGACTTTGATGGATTGTCCAACCTCGACGAATGCATCCTTATCGGGTGCAGAGCGACGGTAGAACGTACCAATCATTGGAGATTTGACGGTGATGTAGTTTTCCAGTTGCTTTTCTTCAGCACTCTGTTCTGCAACAGCTGAAACAGCAACAGGTTGAGACGCATGAGGCGCTTGCATTACAGGTGCCATGGATAGAGGGACTTGCATCACGGCATCTGCTTGCGCAGGGTCTCCTTTGCGCTTAGGCAATGGAGATTTGATCGTGATCTTGAAGTCCTTCTTCTCGATTTCCACCTCGGTTACACCCGCTTTGGCGATGAATTTGATGAGGTCTTGAATTTCGTTAATGGTCATTCTCAGACGATTTAAGAGACTAATTTAGGTAGGAAAAGTTGGGGAAACGCTAAATATTACGGCTTCAATCCGCGTTTGGCGTGTCGTAAGCCCAGGTTAGATACACAGCGCCCCATGTGAATCCACCCCCAAAGGCAGCAAGAATGATGTTGTCACCTTTCTTGAACTTGCTTTCCCAATCTCGAATGCACAGCGGTATGGTGGCAGCCGTGGTATTGCCATATTTCTGAATGTTGATCGTTACTTTTTCAGGAGGCAGTCCCATGCGGCGTTGCGTGGCATCGATGATGCGCAAATTGGCCTGGTGAGGAACTAGCCAAGCGACGTCTTCTGAGGCCAAGTTGTTGCGCTGCATGATTTCGTAACTGACGTCAGCCATGCCTTTAACAGCCGCTTTGAATACCGGTTGCCCGTCTTGGTAGATGACGTGATCCTTGGCATCAACGGTCGCGTGTGTCGGGGGATGAAGTGATCCGCCGGCTTTTTGCCGCAACATTTGGGCTCCCTTTCCGTCAACATGTAGCTTGTGATCGATGACGCCATGCGTTTCTGAGGGCTCGAGTAAAACGGCTCCGGCACCATCACCAAATAGAATGCAGGTCGTTCGATCGGTATAATCAACGATGGCACTCATTTTGTCAGCTCCAACGACGATGACTTTTTTGTATCGACCTGTTTCCACGAATTGAGCACCTGTGGTCAAGGCGAAAATGAAACCGGAACACGCTGCACTCAGGTCGTATCCCCAAGAATTCACAGCTCCTACCTTATCGGCAATGAGGTTGGCGGTCGCGGGAAAGTGCATGTCCGCTGTCACAGTTGCCACGATGATCAAGTCAATTTCGGCGGCCTCAATTCCACGCTTCTTGAGCAACTCTTTGACGGCTTCAGCCCCCATGTCAGAAGTGGCTAGGTTGGGGTCTTTCAGAATGCGACGCTCTTCAATCCCTGTGCGGGAGCGAATCCACTCGTCGTTGGTGTCGACCATGGTCTCCAGATCGGCATTGGTCAATTTGTCTTCTGGCAAATAGCCGGCAACGGCAGTTATCGCAGCATGCATGATGGTCAGTTTCGTAGATGAAATAGCGGCTAAAGATAGAATGTGACTTGACGTGCGAAACAACAAGTTTCCCTGCGTCTCGAGGCGAAATTGTGGAATGAAAGCTTTTCTCAAGAAAAAAGGGAAGCCTGGGCTTCCCTTTTTCATGACGCCGAAGCGCCATCAAATTCAAATGGCAATGCAATCAGGCTTCCGCCTTCTCCATTACGATTTTCCCTTTGTAATACAGTTTTCCTTCATGCCAGTGGGCACGGTGAAACAAATGAGGTTGTCCAGTAGTTGGACAAGTGGCCACGGTTGGCGCGGTCAATGAGTCGTGCGTTCGTCGCTTCCGAGTCCGTGCCTTACTTTGGCGTCTTTTAGGATGTGCCATGAGAAATGGTTATTTCAAGTCTTTCAATGCGTTCCAACGAGGGTCAATTGCATCGTTTCCATCATCGTTTCCTTTTTCTTCATTCCGACTAGATTGATTCAAATGATCAACCATGGACGGGTCGCAAGCATCAATCGAGCGGTGAACTCGTCTGAAAGGCAAGCACAAATGAATCCATTCGAAAACCGGTTGCGCAAGGTTTAATTCGTGCAATTCGGGTCCTAAGGTCCAAATGTCATTCTCCAAATCGGTTTGCCCTCCAAGTTGAACGATCAGCCGCTCTTGAAAGGTCAAGGGCAATTGAAGGTCTGAAAGGCACCGGTCGCAAGCGAGTTGACAATGTCCCTGGAATTCTACGTGGCAATCCAATCCGTTGCCCAATTTATCCAGTAAAACATCAACAATTCCCTCGGCTTTAGAGATTTCTGAAAAAGGAAAAGAATCAAAGAACGAGGCGTCCACCTCCATCTGAAACTCGTGTTTTCCAGGCTTCAATCCTACGAAGGGTATTCGAAAAGGTGCCAAGTGGTCCACGGGACTCCAGATTTTGGGGAGTGCAAAGGTACGTTGAACAAGTCGATTCAACAAATTCTACGATGCAATCCATCAAAGCGCCTGTCAACGCTCCAATGCTTAGCGCCGGTCGCGGTCGTCTTCTCGACGACTTTTCGGCTGAATGGGCAGTGGGTTTGTACCGTACGTGCGGAATTCTTGGCGGTTGCTCCGAATGTCGCGTGCGAGAAAAATGGCTGCGCGTGTTGAATCCCCTGATGCGGTTCCTTTACCGGCAATATCAAAACCAGTGCCGTGATCAGGACTCGTTCGAACGACGGGAAGGCCCGCCGTGTAGTTCACGCCCTGTCCAAAACTCATGGCTTTGAAAGGGGCAAGTCCTTGGTCGTGATACATCGCCAAGACTCCATCGAACTTACGGTGTGCTCCTGATCCGAAAAACCCATCGGCCGCATAGGGTCCCATGACGTGTTTTCCGGCATCGGTCAATTGCTTCACCGCTGGCGCAATGATGCGGCTTTCCTCATCGCCCATCAGGCCATTGTCACTGGCGTGAGGATTGAGGCCAAGAATGGCAATGCGGGGATGCGGGATACCGAAGTCTTTGAGCAATGCATCGTGCATGAGCTGTGCTTTCCGCACAATCAAGTCGCTTTTCAAGGCCGTGGAAACATCCTTGAGTGCAATGTGTCCTGTGCAAATGCCGACGCGCAAATCGCCAGCAACAAGCAACATCAGGACCTCATCAACGTTGGCGATGTTGGCTAAATATTCCGTGTGACCCGGAAATTGAAATGCGCTTTTGCGCATCGCTTCTTTGTGAATGGGGGCTGTCACCAAGACATCCACTTTCGTTGCGGCCAAATCTTGGACAACCCGTTCCAACGAAGTCATGGCGAATCCGCCGGCTTCTGCTGTTACGTTTCCCCAATCAAGAGCCCAAGGCTCTTCTTGAATGGAGACCACATTGAGTTGATCCTTTTTCGCTGCCTCCGCATTTTCGACGACTTCCCATTTCAGAGAATCCTCGAGCCCTGTCATCTCGAGTGCCGCCTCCACCAAATTTCGTGTTGCGTACAAAATAGGGGTCGCCTCGACAAACATGCGTTCATCTTCGAATGTGCGTACGATGGCTTCAATTCCGATGCCATTGGGATCGCCGGCGCTAAATCCGACGAGCGTTGGGTTTTTTTTAGATACCATTTGCAAGGGCAAAGGTAACGGATGCTTCGCATGTCCTAACTTGCAAGAGCGGATGCATTTTGCAAGAATTCACTTCGGATGGACATCGTTGAGCTGGTTGCAACGGCGATGGACCTTATTGCTCTTCGCAATGGGGGTGGCATGGTCTGCCCAAGCAACCCACAATCGTGCCGGTGAAATCACCTATACTCATGTGGAAGGGCTGACGTACGAGATCCTCATCACCACCTATACGAAAACGGCAGCCATAGCAGACCGGCCTTGGTTGTACCTGTATTGGGGCGATGAGAACGATGCGCCTGTGGATAGCTTGGAACGCGAATCCATACAAGTGTTGGACAATGACGTTCAGATCAATCTCTACCGTGGGGAACATACCTACGGAGGGCCGGGCATCTTCGAGTTGCTTGTAGAAGACCCCAATCGCAACGACGGTGTGTTGAATATCCCCGGGTCTGTTGATGTGCCATTTTCCATTCGAACGCTGTTGATCATTGATCCCCAAGCCGGGCATAACAACTCGGTTCAGCTACTCAATCCAGCCCAACAAAACGCCTGTCTTTTCCAACCTTGGATTCACAATCCGGGGGCCCATGATCCCGATGGAGACATCTTGAGTTACGACCTCATCGCGTGCCGAGGATTCAACAGCGAGCCCATCCCTGACTATGTTTTACCGGATGCGGTCAGCACGGCGGATGACTTATTTAGCATTGATCCGGTCTATGGAGATTTGGTTTGGGAGACCCCTCAAATAGCAGGGGAATACAATGTGGCCATCCGCATTCGAGAATGGCGGGAGGTCAATGGGCAACTGGTCATGGTCGGGGAAGTGGTTCGGGATATGCAAATTTCCGTGCAAGTGTGCCAGAATGAGCCCCCGCAATTGGATCAAGTGGCTGATACCTGTGTGATTGCTGGATCCTTCTTGACGCTGCTGTTTAGCGCAGATGACCCCGATGGGGATTTGTTGAATTTGGATGCCATCGGAGCTCCGCTATCCCTGGTGAGCAATCCCGGTGTTTTCAGTGATTTGGGTGCGGGGATTGGTCAATTGGTGTGGTCGCCAGAATGCGAGGAGGTTCGAGAAGAACCCTACCAATTGATCGTGCGTGCTGAGGACAATGACAACCAAGTCCCCTTGATGGATCTAGAGACCTTCCAAATTCGTGTGATTGCTCCGGCTGTGGATATGCAGGAGGCCGCTCCGGTTGGCAACAGCGTGATCTTGGAATGGAGTCCGCACACTTGTCTGGATGCTCTTCCCGAATGGAAAGTGGCACAAGGCGTTTACCACATTTACCGCAGGATTGATTCCTTGGAATGGATACCGGGCGCTTGCGAAACCGGGCTTCCGGAGTCCCTCGGTTTTCAGCTGATTGCGCAAGTGGAGGGGTTGAGCAACACGGTATGGGTCGATGCCTCAACCTTGTCCTATGGCGCAACCTACTGTTATCGCATCGTGACCGAGTGGCCGGGTAGCGGGGAATCGCTAGCGAGTGAGGCCGTTTGTGCTACGATCGCGAAGGATATTCCGGTGATGACCAAGGTGTCTGTGCTCACAACCGATGCTCAGAATGGGATCATGGAGCTGGGTTGGTCGCCTCCTACCGATGCCGACACGACGGTCTTCCCAGGGCCTTATTCCTATGAAATTTTGGGGCGGGCCAATGGCGGGGCCAACACCAACGAAATGCTCCTGCACCAAACCAATCCCGGGCCCTTCTTGGCATCGCCCGATACCGTTTGGACTCACGTAGCTTTGGATTCGGAGTCGTCGTCTTGGACCTACCGGGTGCGCAGTATTAGCGCCACCGGTGAAATCGGAATCTCATCGCCCGCGTCGTCTCCTTGGCTCACCTTGGAGCCCAACGACAACCAGCTCACCCTGCGAATTGAAGCGAACGTTCCATGGAATATTGAGTCCTTCAGAATCTATCGGGCTGACGCCGCGGGAGACTTCCAGTGGATTGCGGATAGCGAAGTGAATGCCTACGTGGATTCGGGTCTTTTGAACAATGTGAATCAATGTTATCGCGTGGAAACGGTGGGTGCTTTCGAAGGGCCAGGAATTCCTCAGACCTTGTACAATTGGAGTCAGGAAGCGTGCGGCCAACCTTTTGATCTCACGCCACCGTGTCCTCCAGTATTTTCGTTGGAAGCGGATTGCGTGGGCGAAGTCAATGTCCTGACTTGGGCGGATGTGGAGGGGTGCGCAGACGATATTCAAGGGTATGTTTTGTACTGGGCCCCAACGCTGTCCGATAGTTTGAAGCCTTACCTAACGTGGGACGATCCCGGAATGACGGGCTTCCTGTGGAATGAGCAAGGCGAACTGGGGACCATCGCGGGTTGTTTTGCCATGACGGCATTGGACAGCTTGCTTCCCGGACCGGATGGGACCTTGCGACAGAATGAGAGCGCATTGAGTGAAACCATCTGTGTCGACAATTGCCCTTTCTATTTTCTCCCCAATGTCTTCAGTCCCAATGATGATGGTATGAATGACACGTTTCAAGCCTTCCCCTGGAAGTTCATTGATCATGTGGACGTGCGGATTTATAACCGGTTGGGAGAGGAAGTTTTCCAGACCCAAGACCCCGCCGTCAACTGGACCGGAGAACACCAAGCAGGCGGATCTCCATCGACCGAGCGGGCGGCGGATGGGGTTTATTTTTATTCTGCCCGAGTCTTCACAATCCGATTGTCCGGCATCGTCGAAGAACATTTTTCTGGTGAACTTCACTTGATGCAAGGTGTTTCACCACTAGTCGAATAAATCCACACGATGTTTACAGGAATCATAGAGGGAATGGGGCGATTGGAACACATTGCACACGAAGGCACCAATGTGCACTTTACGCTGAGTGCGCCGTTTGTGGATGAATTGCACATCGATCAAAGTGTCGCGCACGATGGTGTTTGCCTAACGGTTGTGGGATTGGAAAGCGGACAGTACACGGTGACGGCCATCGACGAAACGTTGCAGCGAACCAATTTGCAATCGTGGGTGGTTGGGAGTCAAGTCAACTTGGAGCGGTGCACGCGCGTTGGTGACCGCTTGGATGGACACATCGTCCAAGGTCATGTGGATACGACAGCCATCCTGGAATCCGTGATGGATTTGAAGGGAAGTTGGAAGCTAGCGTTTCGCCATCAGCGATCGCCGGAATTCATGACCGTGCCCAAGGGATCCATCACGATCAATGGAATTAGCCTCACTGTCGTTGATTCTTCTGTGGAAGGCTTCAGCGTCGCAATCATTCCCTATACTTGGGAGCACACGAATTTGGGAGCTTTGCTACCGGGAAACACCGTCAACATTGAGTTTGATATCGTGGGCAAATACGTCGCCCGCATGTGGAGTCAGGCCCAGTCGGGATCGGACGAGGCTTGAGGCCGCTGGCGAAGCTCGAAATTCTGACCCAAGTAGACCCTTCTCACCTGTTCGTCGGAAGCCAACTCTTCTGCCGTTCCATGCTTCAGGATCCGCCCTTCAAACAGCAAATAAGCCCGGTCGGTGATGTGCAGGGTTTCCTGTACGTTGTGGTCGGTGATCAAGATGCCGATGTTCTTGGATCGCAGCTGATTGACAATCCGTTGAATGTCCTCCACAGCAATGGGATCCACCCCCGCAAAAGGCTCATCCAGCAAAATAAACTTGGGGTCAGTCGCCAGCGCCCTTGCAATTTCTGTTCGGCGTCTTTCTCCTCCGCTGAGGACATCTCCGCGGGATTTTCGCACTTTCTCCAACCCAAACTCGGAGAGTAAAGATTCCAGTTTATCCTTTTGTTCTTGGATGGATAACGGTTGCAGTTCAAGGATGGCGGCGATGTTGTCCTCGACGCTCAATTTCCGAAAGACGGATGCTTCCTGCGGCAAATACCCCAAACCCAAACGGCTTCGCTGGTACATGGGCATGGAAGTGATTTCTTGGTCATCGAGAAAAACTTGGCCGGCGTCTGCCTGTACCAACCCTACCACCGCATAGAAGCTGGTGGTCTTGCCAGCGCCATTGGGTCCAAGCAATCCCACCACCTCCCCTTGGGTGACTTCCAACGAAACACCATCGACCACGCGTCGCTGGCCATATTGCTTGACCAGGCCTCGAGCGTGCAGTTTCATGGGTTGCTGATTGGACTCATCCATGGTGCAAATGTAATCGGGTGTCGTGGATTGCGCGCTGTTCAAATTTCGGCTGAGAAACCAATGCGGATTCCCCAGCTGCCTTCAGACCCCAGCTCCATGTCCGTTCGCCAAACAGCGTCCACGCGCAAGAAGCGCAAGATGTTTTCAATGCCCAAAGAGCATTCGGTGTAGGCAGCATTCATCCCTTTTGTCTCATCCCGCAGGGCCACCAGATTCTCGTGTTTGACATCCCAGCTTCCCAAAATGGATTTGACTCCAGCCACTTCCCGCAGCCCAATTCTCCGAAGCAGGGGGATGTGATTCAGCACAAAACCTTCGAAATGCCACTCCACGGAAGCCTTGACCCATTGGTCCGTGACCAATTCCAGCGGGCTCAATAGATTGAATGATTCCGGGGTCATGAAATAAGTGCCGCTAGCAGCAACTACTTCCATCAGTGGGTAAGGAGCGGATCCCCAATAAGTACCGCCTTGTGCGAGCCACTCGATTCGCCCCATGAGGCCAATTCGTGCGACATCTTCTGCATCCAAAGTGCAACGGAGGTAATTGTATTGTGATCCAAGAATACCGGGCACTCCCCAAGTCGCCGTGCCGACGAGAATGGGCCATTCCGTTCCCAAGCTGATGCGTTCAAATTCGCCGCTCACGAAGCGTTCTTGGAACGCATACCGCACAATGCCGGTCAATTCTGTGGTAATCAATTGGTCCAAGGATGAGCCGTTGAAGGGATCCTTGAAATCCCAGTCGCCGATGGCCGCCACCCGGCGATGGCGCCATTCCAAGAATCCGCTGTAGCCTTGACCGAATTCGTGGAGAAGGCTCGCTTCCGCTCGAACGACTTCAGAAAGCGGAACGACGGAATCCGTTCGAAGCAGGGACGTGAAAACTTCTCCTTGATCAAGAAGCCCGTTCATGCCGAATTGTTCTAAATCGCGTTTGATTTCGAAATACGCTTCGGTGCGGGGTGATTTACGAAGAATGAACCGCGTATTCAAGCCGGCCTTCCATCGGTTATCCAATGTTCCGTAGGCGGCAAAAACACCGGGCATGAAACGCTTGCTAAAGGCATTGGAGGTTCGCAAATCCAACCGATATCGGGTCCCCTCTGTGGGGTTTTGTGTATACGCAGACCACCAAGCTCCCCATTCCAACGGTCCGGTCGACACATAACCTGTGGCCCCGAGATACCCTAACTTTTTGACCCAACGGTATGCGGGCATGCTCTGGATGGAATCCACCATTTCATAGACCCTCTGCTCTCTTGAAAGGAGCGGTTCCGTTCGGAGTGTGGACCATTGAGCTTCATTCAATCCTTTCGAATTGATGGCAAACACCATATCCCGACCGCCAGTCCACACGGTATCTGGCCAAGCATCTGCCCACGCACTCTCGCTGAAATTAATTGAGCGGCGGAGGTACGCTCCAACGATACGATCCGTCACGCTCATGTCGATGAGCATGGATTCGTGCGCCATCATCCAAGCGACCGTCGTGTCAGCATCCTTTTGCACGGGCTGAAACTCTTGTGCCCACGTCAGAGATCGCACATAATTGACATTAGCTGATTCACTGAGTCTACCTTCAACGCGCGTGAGAGCGAGACTCAAGGTGTCGATCCACATTTCCCCTTCAAATGTGAGCTCCCCTTTGCGGCGTGGAACGAATGCGAGGTGCATCGATGGCCGGCCACGGATGTCCAGGGTGTCCAAGATGTAATAACGATAATGGGCCGTACCGCGATCATGCAGCGGTGAGGTGAAGGCGCGATTCAAGACCAGCAATCGGTTTTGGTAGAGGTTGATCTCCGGGAAACGCGCATTCATCTCGGCCGGATTGTCGCCTCCTGTAATCCGCCCGCTCATTTGAGCGGCTTCGATGACTGTCTGTTGGCGTTTTGGATTGCGCGCGGTGCGCAAGGTGCTGATGGATTCGCCAATCATCAGAGGCAGTGCTGTCCGGACCTCTGAACTGTCGATGTAGTTGAATATCCATGCAAAGGGCCCCCACAACCAATTCTCAGTCTGACTCTGACTGATGTCATTCACATCCAATTCGATCCGTGTATAGGTCTTCTGTTTCGTGGCAGGAAGCTGCGACGGATCATTCATAGTCTTGGCTTCAAGAACGCGTGCCATGAAAGGCTTTGCCGGGTTAACCGCATCGGGGTCGGGACGCACTTCGGCCGCAATCAATTCAATTTGACGCAGTTCCAATGCGATGTTTCGCTGTTGTTTGATGTCTCGGGTGATGTTCACCGATTGGCTTGCGTACCCCAAAAAACTCACGTAAAGCATCCCGGGGCGTCCGGTTGTGCGGAGGGAATATTCACCTACCTCATTGGTGGCGGTTCCTTCACCGGAGGCACTGAAGGCAACATTCACATAGGGGAGGGCTTGACCGCTGCTCGCGTCAAAAACGCGGCCTTGTACTTCCGTAAATTGTGACAGCCCGTCAATCGAGAAGCAACCAATGAAGAGGAGTACTATAAGAGCAGATGACCACTTCATGGGAGTCAAGTGCGCTCGGTATTTTGTTTGACAACCCGCCGTGAGATCACAATACTCAATTCATAAAGAACCAGTACCGGCAATGCGACCAGAATCTGGCTGGTCAAATCAGGAGGGGTGATGATTGCAGCGATGATGAGGATGGCGACCAAGGCGTGCTTTCGGTAAGACTTGAGAATTTCCGGTGTGACCAAACCGGCGCGGCTCAAGAAATAAACGACAACGGGCAACTGAAAAATCAAACCGGCGGCCAGGGTGATGGAAGCGATGGTCTTCATGTAGGACATGACCGAAATCCGAGCTTCGACATCCCCCAATTCGTAATTGCCCAAAAATTGCAAGGACAGTGGAGCGATGATCCAGTATCCAAATGCCACCCCCAAGAAGAACAGCACCGAGGAACTCAATCCAATGCCGCTGGCCGCCTTTACCTCAGTCTGCTTCAGTGCTGGACGAATAAACAACCATCCTTGCCAAAATACCAAGGGGAAAGACAGGATGAAACCACCAATGGCTGAGACCAGAATGTGCGTCGTAAAATTCCCGAGCATCGTGGTGTTGATGAGCTCATACCGAATCTCCTGCACACACAGCGCGTCTCCTGCTCCAATGGCTTCTGATATCCAGCACCAGGCACGAAAACTGGCGAAATCAATGCGTCTCGGGCCAAAAAGAACGGTCTCAAAAAGCCATTCCTTGCAGACGAACAAAGTGATGCCCGTCGTCAAGATGAATGCAGTGGACCAAAAGAGTCGTTTGCGCAACTCTTCCAGGTGGTCCAAAAAGCCCATTTCGGCTTCCTCGTTTTTCTTATCTGTAGGTTGATCCAACGCCATCTTGCATGCTCAAGGATTAATAAATGCCTTCTTTTAGAATGTCGTGCAAATGAACCAACCCTTGGTAGTGTCCGTCTTCCACCACGACAATTTGAGTGATGGAGGTGGATTCCATGAGCTGGAAGGCTGCGACGGCCAATTGGCTGGATTCCATCACCTTCGGTGAAGGGGACATGATGTCGATGGCCGGAGTGGTCGAAGGGAGCCCTTTTTCAATCGAACGACGAACATCTCCATCGGTTACGATGCCAACCAAGTCGTCTCCGTTCATGACAGCGGTGGCTCCGCAACGGCCAGCACTCATTTCAAGGACGGTCTCTTGCAAAGAGGTGGTGACTTGAACTCGCGGTTTGCGGTCTGCCGAGATCAAATCGGCCAAACGGACGTACAGTCGTTTTCCAAGCGCTCCGCCCGGGTGCACTTGCGCAAAGTCTTCACCCCGAAACCCGCGAGCTTCCATGAGGCAGGTCGCTAAGGCATCTCCCAAAGCCATCTGGGCCGTCGTGCTCGAAGTGGGAGCCAAATCCAATGGACACGCTTCTTTCTCAACGGTGGCGTCCAAAACCCATTGGCTTTGCTTCGCTAAATGCGAATCCACATTGCCGACCATGCCAATGAGGGGGACGCCCAGGTTTTGAATCAAGGGGGTCAAGGCTTTAATCTCAGGCGAGTTTCCGCTTTTCGAAATGCACAACACCACATCGTCTTTTTGAACAAGCCCCAAATCTCCGTGGATGGCATCTGCCGCATGCATGAAGACGGCGGGAGTGCCGGTTGAATTCAGGGTGGCTACCAATTTTTGAGCGATGATACCACTCTTGCCAATTCCAGTAATGATAACGCGACCGGTGCATTCCAGCAAACAGGCCACCACGCGTTCGAAGTCGCCATTGAGCTGTGCAATCAGCTGCCGGACGGCATCGCTCTCCAATTCAAGCGTGAGGCGAGCCCGGTCTAAAATGGAGAGCGTTGAAGATGGCATTTTCTGATTTCTAGTGTGGATGCGCGAAATGGGCGTTGCTTTAGGCAAGATTTTCCTTATCTTTCAGTAGCGCAAAGCTAAAACTTCGTCCGGTGAAAGCCGGCACCAAATGTCTGATTGATGAATACAGCGGAAATGACGCCCTCAGTGGCGCTCAGCCGATTCTTTGGATTCAATGAATTCAAAGGGGAGCAAGAGGAAGTCGTGGAATGCGTTTTACGCGGCCAGGACTCCTTTGTCATCATGCCTACAGGTGGTGGAAAGTCAATGTGCTATCAACTCCCCGCGCTGATGCTTGAGGGCACAGCCATTGTTGTTTCACCCTTGATTGCCTTGATGAAAAATCAGGTGGACGCGATACGGGGTCACCATGAAGAGGATTCCATTGCGCATTTCTTAAACTCCAGTTTATCCAAGGCCGATGCCATGCAGGTGCGTGAAGACGTGTCCACGGGCTTGACGAAGTTGTTGTACGTGGCCCCCGAGAGTTTGACGAAAGAGGACAACATCAATTTCCTGAAGAGCATACGCATCAGCTTTGTCGCGGTCGATGAAGCCCACTGCATTTCGGAATGGGGACATGATTTCCGACCAGAATATCGCCGCATTCGGGCCATTGTGAAGCAAATCGCAGACGTTCCGATCATTGCTTTGACCGCAACGGCAACACCGAAGGTGCAAACGGACATCCAGAAGAATTTGGAAATGAAGGATGCGATGCTGTTCAAAGCGTCTTTCAATCGCGAGAATCTGTTTTATGAGGTGCGTGCCAAAAAGGACGCCATGAAGCAGATTGTGCGTCATGCCAAAAAGCACGCGGGAAAAAGTGGGATCATCTATTGTTTGAGCCGAAAAAAGGTTGAAGAAATAGCGGAACTCTTGCAAGTCAACGGCATCAAAGCGTTGGGATACCATGCGGGGATGGATGCCCATCAGCGGAGCAGCATTCAAGATCAATTCTTGATGCAAGACGTGGACATCATTGTCGCGACCATCGCCTTCGGAATGGGGATTGACAAGCCCGATGTGCGGTTCGTGATCCATTACGACATGCCCAAATCGTTGGAGAGCTATTACCAGGAAACGGGTCGAGCCGGCAGGGATGGTGGTGAAGGGCACTGCATTGCATTCTACTCGCATCGGGACATTGAAAAGCTGGAAAAATTCTTGCATGGAAAGCCGTTAGCGGAACAAGAGATAGGACATCAGCTATTGCAAGAGGTCATGGCGTATGCCGAGACGTCCATGTCCAGAAGGAAGTTCTTGCTGCATTATTTCGGAGAAGAATTCGATGAGCTCAATGGTCCTGGAGCCATGAATTGCGACAACATGGCCAATCCCCCGAAAATGCGGGATGGCCAGGAGGAAGTGCATTTGATTTTGAGTTTGATCCTTGAGCACAAGCAGAACTTCCGTTCACCGTTCATCACAGGCGTGCTTTGCGGAGAAGAAAACCGCGAAATTCAGGACTACAAGGGTACAGAGAGTTCATTTTGGAAGCGAGGTGAGGATCACAAGCCACGTCATTGGAATGGGATCATTCGACAGTCGCTTGTTTTGGGATTGATCCGCAAGGAAATCGAGACCTACGGTACGTTGAAGATCACGGATCGTGGAATGGATTTCTTGACCAATCCAAAACCAGTCCTCGTTGCTGAAGAACGGGATTTCTCCGATGTTGACGTGCTGGATTCAATGAGTCAAACGCGTTCAGGTGAAGGCGGAGCATTGGACGCCAAGCTCAAGTCGCTTCTGACTAGCTTGAGAAAGGAGCTGGCTGACGAGGAATCTTTGCCGCCCTATGTAATTTTACAGGACCTTTCACTGGATGAAATGGCGATTCATTATCCGATTACTGAAGATGAATTGCTTCGGATATCGGGAGTGGGTTCAGGAAAAGCAAAGAAGTATGGCGTGCCATTTTTGGAGCTGATACAAGCTTACGTGACGGAGGAAGGCATCGAGCGCGACTCGGACTTGCTCGTGCGGTCGTCATCTAGCCGATCAGCCAATAAAGTGCACATCATCCAGCGGATTGATCGGAAGATTGATTTAGGAGACATCGCACGGGATCTGAATATGAGCCGGGAGGATCTCATGAATGAAATTGAAGGGATTGTGTCTGCAGGAACGCGTGTCAATTTGGACTATATCCTAGACAATACGCTGGACGATGACAGTTTAGAAGAACTGTTTGATTTCCTCAGGGACTCGGAAGATGAAGGAGTCGAGGCCTTGGTCGAGGAGTATGGGGATGTATACAGCGAAGAAGAAATGCGATTGGCTCGCATCAAGTTTTTGAGCGAATACGCTAATTGAGGGTCGTCAACCTGCGGGGTTGTTGAGCTCGATAATGGACTTAACGGTCATCTGGACCGCGGCAATGACCATGAAAATGGCAAAAATTAAGCGGACCACCGAAGCATTGATTTTAAGCGACCAGCGGCTGCCCAACCAAGCTCCAATGACAAAGGTCAACGCCAAAAGCATCGCGTAATTGATGTTGATTTCACCGGCCTTGGCGTAATTCATGACACCCAAGATTCCGATCGGAGGAAGCATCATGGCCAGCGAAGTGCCTTGTGCCATGTGCTGCGATAGGCCCAGCGCCAAAACTAAGGCGGGAACGATGATCATGCCTCCGCCGATACCAACGAACCCGGCGGTAATGCCGGCAATCAAGCCAATGGCCAATAAGATAAGTACCGTGCTGATTTCCATGCTTGTGATGTTAAAAGTCTAAATTCAAGGAGAGAACGAACAACCGGTCTGACCAACGTCCGTCGTCCACGCCCCAGCACCAATCGGCACGGACCCAATAGCCGAACAGGTAGGAACGCAATCCCATCCCGGCTCCCCAAATGATGGGCTCTCGGTTGTTGTCAATGGTCACAGTGATGGGGTTTTGTGTGACTGTAATCTGATTGAACGTATTGGATTCATCGTAGGGGTGCTTACCATTCCAAGCGGACCCGACATCGGTGAACCCAACGCACTGCAAATGTTCCAATAAGTCCGAATTAGCAGCCCGGCTAGAAAGCGTGGACCAAATGGGAATTCGGACCTCCGCATTGATCAAAGCCATGTTGGATCCGTTTCTTGCGTTTTGCCGAAATCCGCGAATCGGTGTTGCTTGGGTTTGAAAGGCGTAGAGCGTTCCGGGGTCGACGGGCGATTGGTCGGGGCCTTTCAAGCTGAGGACATTGTCAACGCCTCCCATAAAGTGAAGCAACTTTTGACGGCCCAATGACCAATTTCCGGCGGCCCTTACAGCGAAAATGATGTCCCGAAATAGGGGTTTGTAGTGCCTGAAATCAAATCCAAAAGTGCCAAAGGTGTTTTCATTGGCCCAGCCATCGAGCAAGTATTCCGCCCAAATCCGGTAACGCGTCCCCTCCCGAATGTTCAAGCGTCGCGTGCGAGAGTTATCGAAAACGTAGGCGATTTCAGCACCCCACTGCGTGGTAAAGTCCGTGCCAAGCTTCAAATTGTAGGCGTCGATGGACAACGGAACATTGCGATCCAAGCGCATCACCCCTTGAATCCGCAAACTCCTCACTTCATCAAATGGGTATGTGAGACGGTGTCGAAGCAAGTGAATGTGGGTCTTGACCAAGCTTTGATTGCCATTGGTCGCTTGCGTGACCCCCTGCCGTTCCAAACTCCAAGTCTTGTCCCATCGATTGGCTAGGTTCGAATACGCCATAGCGTACGTGCTGTTATCCAGGCTGCCTGCAAGTCGGAAGCCGATCGTAAATCGACGATCTTCAAACAAGTCCGACATCGAAGTCATGGTCAAACCGCCCAAGCCGGGTTGCAGGGAAACCGATCCGGTGTATGGCTGGTAGAAGCTGTTCCCGAAGGAATTGTCCAATTGAGCCTTGACGGATTCGATGGCGTAATTGCGGCGGTAGTTCCTTGGTTTGGGCAGCGTAAAATCCGGGGAGCGGACTCTGGGATTTCGATCGGTGTTTTGAGCGGAAGCAACTGCCGAGTTTTCCGCAGATATTGAAACCTCCTCTTTGGGCGTCCACGGTCCAAAGGCATAAGCTCGAAAGTCGGCTTCGGTGGGGCTAGGCGACCAGTCCCAGTCCAATTCGAGCGCTTGCATGGGTTCGAATGATTTGGTTTCCAACGCCGCATTGTTCTCGCGATCTGAGTTGCTCGATTGCCATCGAAAAAAGGCGTGACCATGCAAAAGCGAGGTGGTCAACACGGATCCGATTGAGGGGATTTCTTGAAACGATCCAATGGGCTCTTCCAAGGATTCGGCGATACGAGTTTGAGTGAAGAGTCTGTAATGAATGGAAGTGTCAATCGATGCGATGGTGCTGTCTCTCCAGGAGAAGGAACGGTCTTGGCTGCCGTCAGGCTGTTCCGCCAAGAAAGTGATGACGCTTTCCCTCTGGATTTGAGGATGTCGCTCATCAATGAGCGGGGTCTCGACCCAATGGATGAGTGAGGGGACGTCCGCATCCCAGTTCAACGCAAAGAGATCGTGGGAATTGGCGATGGGTTGACCCAATGCATGTTCGAAGTTCAAGTCTGCATTGGGACGGTTGGAAGCGAACCAGATGGTGCTCCCATCATCCGAAATGACCGGGTCGAGATCGTCATAAGGATCCGTCCAAAGCGGCCTTTGATTGTTGCTGAGAACTTGATAGCGGTACAAGTCAGATTGCCCGTTTTTCATCGCGCTCCAGATCATCGTCATCCCGTCGGGAGCATAGGTCATGCTGAGAACCTTGTCGATTTGGAAGAGCTCTTTGCGCTTGGATTCCAAGGAATTCAAGTCCACATTGATGAGAAAATTGCTGCCTTTTTCTTCTAAGGTGTACGTGACAATTCGGCCGTTCGGATGCCAAGCGAGGACCGGGAAGGAATCATCTTGGATGCGATCAATTTTGTGTCCATGCCGGCCGATGCGGCGTTTGCTGCCTGCAATCAGATCCACGTACCAAAGGCTGATTTGCCCGCGCTCCTCGGTGACCAATACGCCATGCTGACCATCCGGATGAATCGAAAATGAGCGGTATTGCAGGTGTTTCTTCAGTTTGAACGGAACGTCTCCGGCAAAGGTTTGCGATTGCCTCAGATCCTTTTTAGTGATCAGAGGAGGTAAGAATTCGGGCGTGCTGATGCCGGAAAGGTGGTATTGGCTGGCCTCTGCAAAGAGCATTTCCAAGTCCATGCCGGTCGCGTATTGAATGCCCTTTTCGACGCTTCGTGTGACCCGCGTCATGTACAAGACATTGGCAATTACCGGCTCCCCAAAAACATCTGCGATGTACTTCCAAATGGCGTGTCCAACCCATGGGGCGTTGGTTTCATTGGCCCGAGAAGCATCACGAATTAATCCACACCTAGCCGCGTCTTTAGCGTGCATGGAAACGGCAGCGGACCACGGTGCGCTGGCGTACGAATAGAGCCCTTCCTTATACCATTCAGGGAAGCTCATGGAGGTATTATTGCGCAGGGCATCCTGCCACGATCCTCCGTTCATGCTTTGATTGAATAGCAATTCAGTCAGGCCCCTTTTGACGTCTTGTTCCAATAAGGAGCGCTCCCCTTTGCCGTAAAGGAAGATTTTTGAGCCCACTAAGATGGCCGTGCCACCGATGTTTTCGTCTTCGCTACTGGACCCGCCAATGTTGGATTGCCTGAAATCCTCTTGCTTGTTGAAAACGAGGAACTGGATGGGCTTTTCAATTGTACGATCGAGGAGTTTCTCCACGTCTTTGATCCAGAGGGAGGCATCCACCACGACATGAGAGGCGAGTGCCTTGCCCCCTTGATAGTAGTACACTTCAGCTCCTTCAATGGGGAAATACTGCCAATCGAACGATTGGTATTGAACGCGGTTCTTTCCAAACTCCACATTCGACCCATCATGAAATTGCGCTCGTAAGCTCGTTCCGCCGTGAATGAACACCACGGCAAGAAGAATCAACCGATTGAGATAGCTTTGCGATCGCATGCAACCCGAAATTACTGCCTGATGAGCCAACTCCACACATTTACATTCAACGCTTTTAGTGAACAGACGTATTTGCTCGATCATGGCAATGGGGAAGCCACCGTTTTTGACCCAGGCATGAGTACAGCGGAGGAGCGAGAGCGATTCAACCGGCATTGCATAGGCTTGGGTGTGAAAATTGTTCAATGCTTGCTGACCCATGCGCATTTGGACCACGTGTTGGGATTGGCTTGGGTGTTTGATTGCTGGGGCGTTCGGCCTCGACTGCATCCAACGGACAACTTGACCTGGGATCAGGCGCCAAGGGCGGCGGAATTGTATGGCGTGCCCATGGACCCCTTGCCGAGTCGAGGACCTGATTTAGAAGCCCACGGCAGCGTGGTTGTATGTGGCGGGCATCGGTTGGAGGTACGGTGTGCTCCAGGGCATTCAGCGGGACACGTTGTTTTTGTCCACCACGAACGGGGTTGGGTCATCGGTGGCGATGTCTTGTTTCAGGGGAGTGTTGGGAGAACTGATCTCCCTGGTGGGGATGGCGCGACTTTAGCGAAAAGCATCGCGGAACAATTGTACACCTTGCCCGATTCTTTTGAGATTTGGCCAGGCCATGGGCCCTCCACGACTGTAGGAGCTGAAAAAGCATCCAACCCCTACGTCAATGTTGGGGGAACAGGAATGCTGCAGCGTTAATATCAGCTGAGTCCTTCAGCAGGCAATCGCTGAAGATGGAAAGTGAAGGATGTCCCTTCACCAAGTGTGGATTCCACATGGATGTCCTGTCCATGGGCTTCCATGATGTGCTTGACAATCGCCAATCCCAATCCGGAGCCTCCTGAATTGCGCGATCGACTGCGATCGACACGATAAAATCGTTCGAAAATGCGCTCTTGATCTTCCGCTGAGATTCCGATACCATCATCTTTCACCACCACTTGAATCTGGGACTCGACAATGGAAAGAACGACCTGGGTTTGCCCCTTTGGTTTGCCATAGTGGATCGAGTTTCCTACTAAATTGGCGATGACCTGGCGCATTTGACTTCCTCCGCACAATACCATGGGCTCCGTTTGAATCTCGGACGGAATGGACAGACTCAGAGAAATGTCGTTTTGTTGGGTTTTCGATTCGACGCTTTCTAGTGCTTCTCGGACAAGCGTCGAAATGTTGATCGGCTCCAGGCGCATTTCGAAGCTGGCGGATTCCAAACGCGCAATGGTGTCGAGATCATCGAGCAATTCGGCCATCCTCGAGATGTTCTTCGCGGCCTTGGAGAGGAATTTTCGATTCAGCTCTTTGTTCTCCAAGTCACTTCCCAATAAGGTGAGTACGAACCCCTGGATATTGAACAACGGAGTTTTGAGCTCGTGGGCCAGATTTCCGATGAATTCTTTTCGAAAATTGTCTTTGGCATGCATCTTCTGAATGGACTCCACCTGTTGATTGGCCCATTGAATCAAATCCGTTTGATCTTCTTTCGTCGATTCGGTGGAGGGGTCTTGAGTCACATCGCTACTGCCTTTTTTGACTTTTAAAATGGCATCCGAGAGCAATTGCACCCGCTTATATACAAATTTGTTCACAGACCATTCGATGAGCAGAGCGCTCACATACTCCATCACAAGGCCCACCAAAATAGCGAGGGCCCACAAATGGATGGAGTCCAAAGCATGCAGCAAAACAATGCTCGCAATCGCGCTTAACGCCGCGATGATGGGCGATGTTTTTTGGGCGACTTCCTTGGGGGTCAATTCAGGATTCACGACCCGAATTTATAACCTACGCCCTTGATTGTTTCAATGTGTTGGTCACCGAGTTTAGAGCGCAGTTTGCGAATGTGGACATCAATCGTGCGATCTCCTACAATCACATCGTTTCCCCAAACAGAGGAAAGGATGGTTTCCCGGGTAAAGACCTTTCCCGGCTGCGACCAAAGCAAACCGAGCAATTCAAACTCCTTTTTCGGGAGGTTGATTTCCTGGCCATCTTGGAGAACCAAGTACCGTTCCCGGTCAATGAAGATTCCATTCTGTGAAATGTTTTGAGCAGCTGGCGATGTCATCGAAACGCGCCGCAACAACGCCTTGATTCGGCTGGTCAACACACGGGGTTTGATGGATTTAAGAATGTAGTCATCGGCGCCCGAATCGAATCCCGCAACTTGACTGTAGTCCTCGCCTCTAGCCGTAAGAAAGGCCACCAAGCAATGCGCAAGCGAGGGTTCTTTTCGAATTTGGACACAAGCTTCAATGCCATCCATTTCCGGCATCATCACATCCAGAAGAATTAAATCGGGCTTGATTTCCAGGGCCAACTCCAGGCCTTCACGACCATTGCTTGCCGTGCGAACAACGTACCCTTCTTGTGCCAAGTTGAACCCGATGAACTCAAGGATATCCGGCTCGTCATCCACTAGTAAAATCGTCTGGCTGGACATACGGGATTTGTTTCCCAAAGATTCATCATCTGCTGTGTTGTCCATGTGAAGATATTGTCAAGGAATTGTAACCAATGAATCAATCGCGAACGCGGCTAAATCGCAAAGCATGCAGCATCCAACGAGGCAAGGATTCATCAGCTCCACGTTTCTGAACGTCTAGAAATAAGCCCCATTTTTCGATGATCGGAATTTTATAGACTTCAATCATCTCCAACCAGCATTCGTCGGGATCGTCGATGTAAGTGCAGTGCACTTTGGTTTCACCCATCCCGATGGCATCTGCGGTGTCGCATCGGAATCCAAAGCCATGTTCAGCTAAGGCTTTCCCGAGGGAATCCATCCCGCGGACGTCGAATCCGAGATGAGCAAATCCGGTGTCACACCAGATTCGATCTTCGAAAACGAACCTCCCGGTACGGTCTTTTGCTTGGACCAGTTCGATGTACGTGCGTCCTGTAATGGGACCAAATCCTCCGGCCCCTGAATTGGATTGAGTCAGTCGCACACGGCGATAGTGTTCGCTACCGTGTGGGCGATGCTTCCAATCGCTTTGAATCCCCGTCTCATCAAAAATGACTTCATTATAACCAAGGTGATTGGCGTACAAGTTCATCGAGGTCTCCATGTCGGAAACGCCAATGGTACAGCCCAATACTCCGCCCGATGGGTGCGCTGTGCGAGCAAAGGAATCGTCCGCTTCGAGAATTTGAAAGGCATTGCCGTCGAGATCTCCCATGAAAAAGGTCGCAGCTCCCCAAGGCGTGAGAGAGAGCGTTTCGTCACAATGTTCACCCGCTAAAAGACGCGCATGGGCATGCATTTTGTGGATGTCCTTTGTTTTCATTTGGACGGTGGTCAGTCCGAGATCGCCAGCGGCAATTTCCCATGACGCAGGCTTGGGATCGAAAGAGGCCGGCTGCAAAACTTCGAAGGCACATCCGCCCTGCAAGTTGATGACCATGCTCGCCCGCTTGAGGATGGTCTCACCGCGGGTGTGGCTATCCATGAGCGGGGCTTCTTGAACAGAATCAAAAAAGGGCACGTCCATCCCAAAAAGTTGACGATACCAATTCAACGAGCGATCCATGTTGGTCACGGCAACACCGATGTGTTGCATCCCTTGGATGCGATGCGTTTGACTTGAGGGGTCAGAGGTGTTGATCATCGAAAATCAAGATTGTACAGATAGAGCTTGCCGAATGGCGGCCACATATTGGGCCCAGAGGGATCGGGTCGTGGGGTTGTTCCAAACCTTTCTCGCTTGACGTTGCCCCTTCCAATCAAGGAACAAGCCGTACCAATATCCGGCGATTCGGCTGCCTGCAATATTGAAGGCATACCAGCCAAAAAAGGCGGTCCAACTCCATCCGTCACCCCATGTCCCCGCAATCATCGCAGCGACCATGGATTGCAACGACCAAAACAAAGGGAACAAGAACATGCCCGATGACGCCTTGAAAGTGCTGACGAATGCAGCGTCCTTTACCCGTTTCTTGCATTCTTTTTGGATGAGCAAGGCGAGTGGTAGTGAAGGAATTCCGCCCACCAAAGCAACGGGAGCGAGCAGCCAAGTGAACCATGGTGCAGTCCTAGAGGTCGAGGGGTCGAGGCTCAAGTCTTCAGGACGCGCAACCTTTAGAAGTTTGGATTGATCCAAGCTTTGGAAGGCACTTTCAATGGTCTCCCAATCGGCTTCTTTGACCGCTTTGAATTGCTCGATGACCGATTGAGCCGCTTTGAATTCATCCATCGGAAGTTCCGATGTGCGCAAGGCGCGAACAAATGGAATCAGGAGTTCATACCGTGTTTCAGGCTGGATATCGATGATAAGATCCCGTAAGGCGAGATCCATGCGTTTCAAAAAATCAGCTTGCTTGAAATGGTCGCTTTGGGCATCATACAGGTCTTCAAAACGAATGGGGTTACCGACTCGGTAACACAGCCGTCGTTGCATCGCGTCGGCTTGCTCGTAATCGATGCCAACGGGCAGCACCACAAGATTCTTCATGTCCGGGCTGCGCCGTAAAGAGAGCGCGACCATATCGGCGACTCCTCGCTTCATAGGACGCAGGGTTTTCATCGCCCGGTGGTTTCCTTCCGGAAAGAGCCCAATGGTCGCACCCACGCCCAGTCGATCAACACAGATTTCGAAAATGCGTTGATTGCGTTCTTTGGCATCGGAGAGTCGATCGCGTTGACGAAAAATGGGCATCTGATTGAAGCCAAAGAGCAATTTTCGAATGGTCGGCTTTTTT
>JAQCJQ010000166.1 GCA_027593035.1 Bacteroidota bacterium
TATTATGGTTTCTTATCATTCACCATCTTAACCACAATGCCGTTAAGGAATTCGAGTCTGTTTTTAAATATGTTGATTATCAAGCACTTAGAGCTTGTACAAATTTAGCCATTCCTCTAATAGAATTGGGATGCGAAGCAAATTCCAATTCTCCACTGGCGATTTTCAATCCAACTGGGACCAACGGATCAGTCCAACTCAGCTTGAAAACATCTTCCGCCAGTTCGGTCCCAGGAAACGCCGACCGCCTGTGCTCCCGCTGAGCCAACTGTTTGCCGGCTATGTCTTTCATGTCCAGCGAGCCTCTGGTAGCTTTGCTTCCAACGTGAAGCTCTTGACTGGACAACAGATCACAGACTCGGCGCTTTCGCAGCGACGCGGGAATATTCCCTGGATGGTCTTTGAGAGAATCCTGGATTGCGCTCTTGGCCCCAAGGCCGATCCAACCAAACATCCCGGAGCGTTTTATGGCGATCTGCGACTGATGGGAATCGACGGCAGCCAATTTTCCGTGAGCAATACGCCGCAGAATAAAAAGTCTTTCATCAAGGCGGCTTCGCGACGAATGAAATCCGCCTTTGGGAAGCTTGGGGTTTGTGTGCTGACCGAACTGGGATTGCATAATCCGGTGGCCGCCAGCGTGGGTGCAGCGGGCATGAGCGAACAGGAATTGTCGCAGCCGCTGATTGACAAATTGCCCCCGAAGAGCCTTCTGCTGGGAGATCGAGCCTATGGGTTGGGATGCTGGATCAAGCGGATCAAGGAGGCTTACCCACAGGGGGATCGAGATTTTCTGTTTCGAGTGAAATCCACCTGTAAAACCAAGGTGCTGGAGGTCCTTCCAGATGGCAGTGCGTGGGTGGAAATCCGTGTGGATGGACGAACAATCCAGCTTCGGGAAATACGAGGGCAGGTGCGACGACCGGGGGCGAAATGGAGTGAAGTCAGATTGTGGACCAGTCTCAGGGATTGGAAAACCCATGAAGCGAAGGAACTGCTGGCACTGTATGCCCGACGTTGGGAGCATGAGATATTCTACAAAGAATTGAAAGTGGACATGAGGAGCGCAGAGTTGCTCAGCAGTCACACGGAAACGACGGCGGCTCAGGAGATCGCGGCTCTGATACTGGCGCACGCCATTGTGGTGGACCAACGAATGGCTGTGGCGGAGGAAGGCGAAGTGGATGTGCTGCGAATCAGTTTTCGAAAGACGCTCGAGTATATGGAACCGCTATGGCTGATAATACAATGTTCGGAAGGACTCTTGACCGGCAAGCAGATTCACGAAATGACGCGGCGCATCATGGCGCAGATCGCAGCGTATGCAATACCGCCACGAAGAAAGCGATCCTGTCCCAGAGCCGTCCGGAAGCCGATCGGAAGCTGGCCTCGCCTTCTGAAAAATACTTATCAAAACGGTGACACCGAATGGATCGTTTCGCCTATCAAAAATTAATTCCTTAACGGCATTGCACCTAGGCCCGGGCGGTCGATCCGGCCCTGAGCTTGACACTGCCCAACAGATGCAGCAGCTCTTCGGCGTCACCCGCCTCATTCAATCGATCGAGCATTTGAGGCTCGCGTCCCAACCGCGCCATCGCCGAGAGCAGCGAGAGATACCCGGTGGCGTCGGTGGCGGGCACGGCCGTCAATATCACGAACCGTACGGGCACCGTTTTCCTCCCCACGCGACGGAATGGTCGGTCCTGCCAAAAGCAAAACTCAACCGATCCAGTCCCGCCAAACGGGCATGGGGAAAAGCAAGACCGTTCTCCATCGCCGTGCTCACGAGAAACTCGCGGTTGAGCGCTGCGTGATAAAACTGAAGCCCGTCCGGCACGCGTGCCGCCTGCTTCAGACGTCGTCCCAACTCCTGAATGACGGACGCGGCATCACACCCCTTCAGACTCGGTTCGATGAGGCTCACATCCGTAAAATCGGCCAGGGTCGTGGCCTCGATGACTGACCTAGCTGGCATCAGGAACACGGACGGCCGCGCGTTTTTTCCGCTTGGGTTTGGCCGGCAGCATGGCCACCGCTGTTTCAGACGCCGGCTCCGGGGGAAGATGAAGGTAACGCCCGCAGCTCCCACACAGCTGAATATCCTTGCCCTGCTTCAGGGTCACGATGGTGCCAATCGCCACTCCCATGTGACAACTGGTGCAAACCTGGTTCCGAATGATTGCCACACCCTTCTTGCCTCGAATGCGCAACCGATCGTAATGCGCCAAAATTGGATCCGGGATTCCCTTGCGCAACGCCTTGATCACTTCTGCATCCGAAGCGGAAACCTTTGTCGCTCGCATTTCGAGCTCCTGCACCTTGACTAATTTCGAAATAACATCCTGCATTCAGACGATTAATGCATTTCCCATGCCAATGCTATGGAACGTCCTGCAACAACCTTGTTTGCAACGTTTTAGAATATAACTCCTTCCCTGCGGAAACCAACAGCCCCTTCACCATTCTGCAATCGGTGCATTCTTTGCACAAAACACATCTTCCCTGTGCACAGCGTTTCCGGCTTGAATCAAGGCAATCGAAACTGTGGCTCCGCCCGGATCAATCGCACCACCCGTTTCCAGCCCAAAAGCGCCAGAGGGCTGGCGCACTCCAAAAGCTGGCGCACCTTTCCTACCCTCCCGCTTCATTCGCGAAGCGTCCTGGAGTGCCATTCCAACGTGCCTTGTGCGGCGAACGATTCGACGGCTTTTGGTGGTCATTCTGTTCGAAGCCCGTATTCAGATCGGCTGGACAATATTCCGTTGGCTCTTCATGATTTGCTTCCGAAGTCGCATTCCACG
>JAQCJQ010000167.1 GCA_027593035.1 Bacteroidota bacterium
CCCTGTCTGTGCCTGTCTCCGCCACCGCCCCTTCCTCGATCAGCGGGGTGATGAGCTGGCTGACGGTAGCTGTGGAAATGCCCGTGCGCCGGGCCAGCCGCACGCGCGAGATAGGCTGCTGGTGCAAAAGGGTTAGCAACAGACGACGCCGGTTATCGGCCCGAATCTGGGCAGTCTGACGGGATGGGCGGCTGCCATTCACATGAGTCTTCGTTTGGAAAGTGGACACCCGCTGCGTGTGGGGGAATTTGTTTGGGTGTCAAAAGAATTGTGCTGGTTGGATTATAGGCGAGAGAAAAAAGGATGTCAATTTTGGTGAGTAGGAGATTGGGGACTGGGGATTGGGATTCGTGGGTGTCACCTGACGGCTGGCTGTGGTATACTGGACTCAGCCAAAATTGTTGGGTTTTCCCAACCCACAGAGACAAGAGGGAACTGAAATGCTCCAAGCCCAAAAGACCACCGCTGAACGGTTGATCCAACTGGCCCATCTCTATGAAGGCGGTCAGACCAGCTCGCTGCTGGAACGGACGATTGACAAAGCCCTGGCCCACGAAGCCGCAATTGCGAGCGGACAGCTTGCCCAGATTCGCCAGGATTTGGCTGAACTGGAGAGGCAATACGAAATGTCCACCGCTGAATTTGTCCGGCAATTTCGGGCAGGCCAGGCCGACGACCGCATGGATTTCATCGATTGGGCGTCGTTGGCCCAGATGGCCGAGGGGTTGGAAATGCATTTTGCGGAAGGGGAAGATAATTGAAAACCTATCACTTTGACACAGTTGTTGAAACCGATGGCTCGGTTCGCCTGGACGGACTACCCCCCCACCAGCAGGTGGAGGTTGTCGTGCTGGAGCGTCCCGCGCTGCCCTATGAATTGCAGGCGTGGCTCCAGGACATCCGGGGCAGACATCCCTTTGCCAAGATGAGCAAAGAGGAGATTCTGCAAAGTTTGCGCCGCACCCGGGAAGAAGTGTGGACGGAACGCTACTAAAGTTAGCATTGTAAGCTGAGCTTGCAGTATTTTGGCCACTGGACGTTCCTTTATCGATTTGACCAATGTATTTTTCTGCGAAGACTGTAAGAGTCAAAGGAGTTGCGCCGAATGACAACACTGTTCAAAGAAGTCAATTACTCGCTCAATAAACTAATTTCCGATATTGATATGGGCGAAATCGGTCTACCAGAAATTCAACGACCATTTGTCTGGCCAAACACCAAAGTTCGTGATTTGTTTGACTCAATGTACAAAGGATTTCCAGTAGGCTATTTACTCTTTTGGTCGAATGGAGTGGGGAATGGACACCGCCAGATCGGTGTAAATGCTAAACAAAAAATCCCACGGCTGCTGATTGTGGACGGACAGCAGCGATTGACCTCACTTTTTGCTGTACTGAAAGGTTTATCTGTTCTCCGAAGTGACTACACCAAAAATCAGATTCAAATCGCCTTTCGACCTAAAGATCAAAAGTTTGAGGTTGCCGACGCTGCGATTTCGCGTGACCCGGAGTATATCCCAAATATAAGTGAATTGTGGGCTGGTGATCTTTCTCGCAACCGATTTGTCAAGCAATTTATAGCAAAACTTGACGCCTACCGTCCACTGACAGAGGAAGAAGAGGACCAGCTTATCGAGTCCATAGATCGTCTTTATGACCTTCAAAACTATCCATTCACGGCGCTTGAACTATCCTCATCTGTTGATGAGGAACAGGTCGCGGATGTATTTGTCCGCATCAACAGTCAGGGTGTTACTCTCAACCAAGCCGACTTTATACTTACGCTCATGTCAGTCTTTTGGGATGAAGGCAGAGCAGCATTGGAAAAATTCTGTAGAGATGCTCGTCAGCCATCTAGCACGACTGCATCACCATTCAATTATTTCATTCGTCCAGACCCGGACCAATTGCTCCGGGTGACGGTTGGGTTTGGATTTCGACGTGCCCGACTTCGCCACGTATATTCAATCTTACGCGGCAAGGACTTAGACACAGAAACCTTTTCTGATGAAAGGCGTGAACAGCAATTCGCTATCCTACAGGAGGCACAGGCGCAAGTGCTGAATCTCCAGAACTGGCATGAGTTCTTAAAATCTCTTATGCGCGCCGGCTATCGCAGCGAAAAAATGATTACTTCACGAACGACGCTGCTTTACAGCTATGTTTTTTATCTGATTGGTAAACAAGATTTTCATGTGGATCATTATGCCTTGCGTAATGTCATTGCTCGCTGGTTTTTCATGAGTTCTATGACTGGGCGTTATACCGGGTCTCCGGAAACCGTTATGGAACAAGATTTGGCCCGATTGCGCGGCATTTCAACAGCAAGCGAATTCATACGAACGTTGGACACAATTATCGACGCTACCTTCACCGAAGATTTTTGGCATATAACATTGCCTGAAAGTCTCGCCACTTCTTCCGCGCGTAGTCCTTCTCTGTTTGCCTATTATGCAGCCCTAAATTTACTTGAAGCCAAAGTGCTCTTTTCACACATGACGGTAAGCGAACTGATGGATCCAGCTATCCGGGGACGAAAAGCCTCAATAGAACGCCATCACCTGTTTCCCAAAGCCTATTTGTTGAGATTGGGTTTTGACGGTACTCGTGACTGCAATCAGATTGCGAACTATGCACTGGTAGAATGGGCGGATAATATCGATATACGCGATACCCCACCATCTGCTTATTACGCCGATTATGCGAATCGTTCTTCTTCTGATGAATTATCAGAGTTACTTCACTGGCATGCCC
>JAQCJQ010000042.1 GCA_027593035.1 Bacteroidota bacterium
GGCCCGCTTGCTCTTGTGGCCCATCAAGCAGAAGTATGGCAAGAAACTCTCGTGGGCTGACCTCATGATTTTGGCAGGCAATTGCGCGCTCGAGTCCATGGGCTTCAAAACCTTCGGGTTTGCTGGTGGACGGGAAGATGTGTGGCAGCCTGAAGAAGACATCTATTGGGGCGCTGAAGGCGAATGGCTCGCCTCCAAGCGCTATTCTGGTGACCGCGAGTTGGACAATCCACTCGCCGCGGTGCAGATGGGTTTGATCTATGTCAATCCGCAAGGGCCCGACGGCAATCCGGATCCGCTGGCTTCAGCACGAGACATTCGCGAGACATTCGCTCGCATGGCCATGAACGATGAAGAAACCGTTGCTTTAATTGCCGGTGGACACACGTTTGGAAAGACCCACGGTGCAGCCGATGCCGACGAGCACATGGGCACAGAGCCTGCCGGCGCGAGCATTGAGCAACAAGGCATGGGATGGAACAACTCATTCGGCACGGGCCGTGGAGTACACACCATCACCAGTGGCCTCGAAGGCGCCTGGACCACCACCCCAGCCAAGTGGAGCCACAATTACTTGGAGAATCTCTTCAACTTCGATTGGGAATTGACGAAAAGCCCCGCCGGTGCTTACCAATGGAAGCCCAAAAACGGGGCCGGTGCAGGCACCGTTCCGGATGCGCATGACCCTTCCGTAAGCCATGCACCGACCATGCTGACATCGGATTTGGCCTTGCGGGAAGACCCGGCATACGAGCCAATCGCCCGTCGATTCTATGAGAATCCAGACGAGTTCCGTGATGCCTTTGCACGGGCTTGGTTCAAGTTGACACACCGGGACATGGGCCCTGTTTCGCTGTATGTCGGAAAAGACGTTCCCCAAGAGGACTTGATTTGGCAGGACACCATTCCAGCGGCAACCGCCCCCACAGTTAGCGCATCGGACATCATAAACCTCAAAGGAAAGATTGCCGATTCGGGCTTGACGGTAACGCAGTTGATCACAACCGCTTGGGCATCCGCATCCACCTTCCGAGGTTCTGACAAGCGCGGAGGCGCCAATGGCGGCCGAATCCGATTGGCCCCACAAAAATATTGGGCGGTCAACAACCCTTCTGAATTGGCGACGGTATTGAGTGCTTACGAAAGCATCCAATCCGCTTTCAACACAGCGAATGTTCAAGGAGCTCAAGCATCCATGGCGGACCTGATTGTCCTCGGCGGATGTGTCGGCGTGGAGAAAGCGGCGCAAAATGCAGGGCATACCATCGCGGTGCCGTTCACTCCTGGTAGAACAGATGCATCCCAAGAACAAACCGATGTAACTTCTTTTGCCGTGTTGGAGCCGTTCGCGGATGGCTTCCGGAATTACTTGCAAGGAGCCAGTTCGATTGCTGCGGAAGAATGGTTGATTGACAAAGCGCAGTTGATGACCCTCAGCGCTCCTGAATTGACCGTATTGGTCGGTGGAATGCGGAGCATGCAAGCCAATTATGATGGCTCAAGCTGGGGCATTCTGACCAAAAGAAAAGACACCCTTTCGACCGATTTCTTCACCAATCTGCTGGACTTCAGCACGGTGTGGGAGAAGTCAAACCACTCCGACAATGAATTCCACGGAAGTGATCGGGCAACGGGCGCTCCCAAGTGGAAGGCCTCACGTGCGGACTTGATCTTCGGATCCAATTCCGAATTGCGTGCGTTGGCTGAAGTGTATGCATGCGACGATTCCGAAGCGCAGTTCTTGCATGATTTTGTTGCCGCTTGGGACAAAGTCATGAATTTGGACCGATTCGATTTGAAGAAGTAACGGGAAAACGACTCATTGAAAAGGCGGTCCCTTCAAGGACCGCCTTTTCTATGCGGCAGCATTTTGCTTTGAGAGGCTACTCCGACGATGCGCGATCACCAGTCACTGGCTTCAGGGACTGGTCTTTCTTCGCATAGGATAGACGCTCCAATGATTGGGTGCTGTGGTAGGAGTCCAAGGAGCTCATGGCGACACCCCCCAGTTTTTCCAAATCGAGAAACCCATCTTCCGCCCAAGCATGTTCGGGAAATTCAACCCAGCGAATTTGCCCCACGATGAAGCGGCATTCATTTTGCGGGATTTTCCATTCATCCACGCGTTCAAGTCCGATGCGAACAGACGACTCTTCAACGGCCGGTGCCTCAAACCCACACCGGAAGACGGGATGCAGACCCACTGCCTCAAACTCGCTTTCCTCTGCGCCATACCGTGCGCTGGTCTGATGCGCTTTGCGATACCATGAAGACGCCACATGGTTGATGGTGAAAACGCCCGTTTCACGGATGTTCCAATACGTGTGACTGCCATGCTCCGGCTCTACCGGAGGTCGGAGAACGACGCCAAGCAATGCCGGGTCGGATCCCAAATGCACCACCGAGCTGAACATGGCCAAGTTATGATGGCCCATTCCGTTGGTAGTTCCAATGACATTGGCGCTTTTAAAGCCACTCAAACTGTTCATCAATCGCCCTCGTTTTCGCTGAGAAAGCAGATCGATATCCAAATCATTCAATGCGAGCATGGCTCAACGAATTCGACTCATGCCACCATCCATTGGAAGGACTTGACCCGTCATGTTCTGCGCTTGCTCACTCAACAGCCAATGAGCCAAGCCCGCGACTTCCTCAGCCGAAGCGATGCGCTTCAATGGACTGCGTTCAGCCGCCGCTTCGCGTTTGGAATCACTGCCCAGCAATCCAGCTGCCAGCGGGGTATCGGTCAATGAGGGTGCGATGGCATTGACCCGGATTTTTGGAGCCCACTCTGCGGCGAGCGAACGCGTCAACCCTTCGACCGCTCCTTTTGCTCCCGCTATGCTCGCGTGAAACGACATGCCTGTACCAACCGCTACTGTGCTGAATAGGACCACCGAAGCACTCGGAGATGCCGCCAACAGTTGTTGGTTCGCTTGAAGTGTCTGCACAGCACCGAGAAAATTGACTTCCCAATCCTCTACGAAATGCTCCCGTTTCAATCCGCGCAACGGCTTCAAGCGCAACGTGCCAGGACAGTATACCAATCCTGCGAGTTTCGTGGCGAACGAGGACAAGTCACAGGGATGTTGGACGGCATCGAACACCAAGCTTTGGTAGGCCTCGGAATGAGCGTCTTGGGGGCGTTGTACACCGGTCCTAGACACGCCAATGACCCGGTGGCCTGATGCCAGCAATTGTTCCCGCAACGAGGCGCCGATGCCTCTGGAATCACCAACGACGGCGAATGTGCGTGAATCCATCATGACGGATTCGATAACAGCTGCATCAACTTCTCTTCAAGTTGAGCCGCTTTGGCAACCAATGCATCCGACTTCGTGCGATCAATGGGCCCTAGTCGATGGGCTTCGGCCAACATTGCTGCATGTTCTTTCTGCAACTTCTTGACCGGATCTGATTTGAATATTCCCCACATATTGAAGGAACAACTGAAGAAGGCTCGTGTTCGAATCTTATCCCAAATCCTTCAACTTCGAATTCAATACGTCCAATTTTGAAAGCGCATCCGATTCCTTTTTCCGTTCCATAACGACCACCGATTCAGGCGCGTTGCCTACGAAGCGTTCATTGGACAGTTTTCCTTGAACCGATTTCAAAAAGCCCGTGATGTGCTGGATTTCTTTCTGGATTTTTTCCTTCTCCGCATCCACGTCCACGGCTTCGCCAAATGGAATGAAGAAGGAGGATCTTCCTGCGAGAAATCCAAAGCTATTGGGGACCTTTTCCTTGGTCTGCTCAATGGCTGATAGGTTGCACAATTTGATCAATGCAGCTTCCAAAGATGCCGGATAGCCTTCTCCCGAATCCACATGGAGCACGAGCGAATCGCGATGAGGAATTTGATTCTCTTTCCGAACATTACGCACTTCGGAAACGAGCTGTTTGAATGTTTCGAAATGTACTAGCAAATCCTGATCCATCGCACCTACTGTTGGCCAAGGGGCGATACACAGGGCCTCTGCCGGGGTCGATCGGTCACCAATCCAATGCCAAATCTCTTCCGTTTGGAAGGGCATGAACGGATGGAGGATTTTCAAAATGGACTCGAACAGCTCCAAGGTCGCATCGTACGTTTTGGCATCCAAGGGCTCTCCATAAGTCGGTTTTACCAACTCGAGGTACCAGCTGCAAAAGTCATCCCACACCAAGCGATAGGTGCCCATCAAAGCTTCGCTCAATCGGAATTCAGCGAATTGAGCATCCAACTCGAGGAGCACTTCATTGACTCGGCTCTTCATCCATGCAATGGCCTGGGCTGAAGAGTCCCGCTGTTCAACTTGGTGATCCACTTCCCAACTTTGGGTCAAACGGAAAGCATTCCAAATCTTATTGGCGAAGTTCCGGCCCTGCTCACATAGCTTCTCATCAAAAGGCAAATCGTTGCCGGCCGGTGAAGTCAAGAGCATCCCAACACGCACACCATCGGCACCGTATTGATTCATTAACTCAATCGGGTCCGGACTATTCCCAAGACTCTTGGACATTTTTCGTCCCTGCTGATCCCGAACAATTCCCGTGTAATAGACGTTTTTAAACGGCGCTTCACCGCGGTATTCATACCCCGCGATGATCATCCGTGCGACCCAAAAGAACATGATTTCAGGGGCGGTCACCAAGTCTGCCGTGGGATAGTAGTACGATACTTCCTCCTCTGTCTTCAACCCATCAAATACTTGAATCGGCCAAAGCCAACTGCTAAACCACGTGTCCATAACATCCTCGTCCTGCCGGAGATCTTCCAGTTGCATGTCGGCACGGCCCGATTTGATGCGTGCAGCGTCCAAAGCTTCCGAGGCTGTCTTGGCCACAACAAACCCATCCTCTTCCTCACCGTAGAACCAAGCTGGAATGCGGTGTCCCCACCACAATTGGCGGCTGACGCACCAATCCTTGACATTCTCCATCCAATGCCGGTAGCTGTTCTTGAACTTGGGCGGATGGAACGCAATGGTGCCGTCCATGACATGGTCCAAAGCAGGCTTTGCCAATTCCTTCATCGAAAGGAACCACTGCAGCGACAAGCGCGGTTCAATGACGGCATCCGTGCGCTCAGAGCGCCCAACCTTGTTCGTGTAGTCCTCCGTTTTTACCAAGAATCCAGCCGCGTCCAAGTCTTGATGAATCGCCTTCCGAACATCAAATCGATCCATCCCCTCATACTTCCCTCCTTGCTCATTGAGCGTTCCGTTGGCATGGAATATATCGATCGTCTCCAGTCCATGCTTTTTACCAAGATCGCAATCATTGACATCGTGAGCCGGTGTGACCTTCAGGCAACCCGTTCCAAATTCTCGATCCACGTAGTCATCCAAAACAATCGGAATGCGTCGACCGCTGAGCGGCACACACGCTTCCTTGCCATGCAGATGAACGAAACGCTCATCTTCTGGATGAATGCAAATCGCCGTATCCCCCATGATGGTCTCAGGGCGTGTGGTCGCAATGGTCAGCCATTCATCCTCCGTATCCGCAATGGCATAGCGCACGTGATACAGCAATCCATGCTCTTCTTTGTGAATGACTTCCTCATCGCTCAGCGCAGTGAGCGCCACAGGATCCCAATTCACCATCCGGACGTCTCGGTAGATCAGTCCCTTGTTGAACAGGTCGATGAAGGTGTCAATGACCCCATCATAATACGCCTCATCCATGGTGAATCGCGTCCGATCCCAATCGCAGCTCGCGCCCAATTTTTTCAATTGTTCTAGGATGATGCCCCCATGCTCATGAGTCCATTCCCACGCATGATCCAAAAATGCATCCCGCGTCAAATCAGATTTTCGAATCCCTTTTTCTCGCAACCGATGCACCACTTTCGCTTCCGTAGCGATGGACGCATGGTCCGTTCCAGGCACCCAGCATGCATTCTTACCCAACATTCGCGCCCTACGCACCAAAACATCTTGGATGGTATTGTTGAGCATGTGCCCCATGTGGAGCACTCCGGTCACATTGGGTGGAGGAATGACAACGGTGTAGGCCTCACGGTCGTCCGGCTTGGACCGAAAATATCCATTTTCTAACCAATAGGCATACCACTTGTCTTCAATGGTATTTGGATCATAAATCGTTGGCAGTTCCATGGGGGCTATCTCGTTTCTGTTGCGCAAAAATCGGACAAAAAAGAAGTCGTTCCTCCAAATGAGAAACGACTTCCAAATATCATTCTGCACGCCTCAGCATGCAATCAAGTATTTCACTCTTTATTCACGGGTGCACCAGCCGAAGCGGGCTTCAATGGCGCTCCGCCCGTGCTGTTGACATCAGCCGCTTCTACCTTGCCCTTGATGCGAATGACCTTGGTCGGTTCGTTGGTCGCATTGGACGTGATGGTCACGCTTTTGTTGATTGGGCCGATGCGCTTGGTATCATACCGCACACTGATGACTGAAGTGGCTCCAGGCATCACAGGATCCTTATCACACTTTGGAACAGTACACCCACAAGAGCCTTTGCATCGGGAGATGATCAAAGGATCCGTCCCTCCATTGGTCACGGTAAATTCACATCCTCCGTCGGCACCTTGAGAAATGGTTCCATAATCATGGACGTCCTTGTCAATAGCAATGGATGGACCTGAAGTGAGGTCTTGTGCAGAAGTCATGGCTACAATGCCAAACACCATCATGCAAGCAGTCAAAAAATGTTTCATGGATTCTAAATCGTTTTGCGTTCATAAAGATAACAACAAATGTGCTGAGAGCGAAAGTGCTCGTTTCATTTTGATTTCGGATGAACACTTCTTGCGAGGTGCACCTCCCATCACTTGCACGAATGGTGCCAAAAAAAGGGGAGCCGAGCTCCCCTTTTTCATCACGCCATCAGTCTCTCGACTCGATTATTCGCACGATGTACCAAAGCTGGCCAAGAACGCCAGCAAATCAGGCGTACCGACTTGACCGTCGTTGTTCAAATCGCCAGGACAATCAGAAGCAGCATTGAAGACACATGAGCCATCATCCGTGGTGGCTGATGCATCATAGTTTTCAGCCTCCTCATAAATGCAACCTCCAGAAATGGCGGTCATGCAATAGCTCTCGTCTGAACCATTGAATGGATTGTATTCAACATACATTGGATCCGCACAACCGGCACAGAGATCACAGCTATTGAAACAAGCTCCTGCAGTAACCATGTTACCCGATACGTTGATGACCCGGTTTCCACCAGTTCCGCAATCGCCTACACTTTCATCTGAGCCCCAAGCATTGCCATTGATGAATTTGTATTCATACGAGCCCTGCTGCAGTTGCAATACCACCTGATGAACACCGTAGCCTGCGTATGGAACTAGCAATGAAGCCGGATCCCATCCTTGGAAGCTTCCAGCCATGTGGACACCTTCGGCGGCAACCATTTCATTGGACATGTTGATTCGGAACGTTACTAAGTAAGTGCAGCTTCCGTCATCGACGTTGGCTCCAGCTTCGTAGTTCTGTGCCGCCATGTCCATGCAACCGTTGTAGTTGCAGCTTCCTGCATCTGTCGCTGCTGCGTCGTAGTTGTCAGCACTTTCATCCTGACAACCGGCCACTTCTTGGCAATCCAAAATCGTATCCCCGTCCGTGTCCGTGTAATCACAGGCCACGCTCAGGTCACAGAAATCTGTAAATCCACAAGCCATCGGATCACCACAACCCATGTTGAATGAAGACACCGGAGCAAGCCACAAATAGCTCGCACCGATTACAGGCACAGCTGTTTGCCAAATGCCGTTGTTCTCACTTAAGATGACCGTTCCTCCACTGAGTGGGTTCACAAATCGCACCAAGTCCCCACAGAAAGAGATGTCCGCAATGCCCGCCAATCCGACGAGGTCTGCAAGCAAACCACCCGTTTGGTCCGTGATGTTGGAGAAATGCATCGGGCCATCGGTACCATCACCGAGGAACACTCCGTTCAAGGCTACGTTTGGATTCACTCCGCCTGAAGCTTCACAATCTGCAGCATAGACTTCATTCTCGGTTCCTGTCAATGTTACACCCACCAACCACAAAGATGTAGCGCCTGTGACAATGGTCGTAGATTCATTGTAATCACAGCTGCCATCGTCATCCGTAGCAGAACCATCGTAGTTGCAAGCAATGACGCTCATGCAACCATAAACAACCAAAGAATTGCCTTCACAATCAAGTCCTTCTTCAGCATACGTGCAACTTCCGTCATCCGATGTCGCCAACGCGTTGTAGTTACAAGCCGCTTCGTCATTGCAACCAGGCCCAAGAGGCACCAATTCCAAGCTTGTCGCCAATCGAGGTGCGGTATAGTCTTGAATCTGATCGATCCAGAACATCGCCTCGTCTTCACCCATTGTTGGATTCAGCGTCAATTGCGTTGCAGCAATGCTGGTTCCGTTCGCTTCATCCACCATCTGTGTTGTGGCAACATCCCACCACTGCCAAGGAGCAGAGTCGTAAGGCTCTGTTGGCGCTCCGTCTACGTAGTTGTTCAATACAGGATACAATCCGTCCCATCCTTGGTTGCCCAATGCAGCAGCCGGATCGGCCAAACCGATTTCAGCAAATGCCGCGTTGTTATTGGTGGCATAACCATTGATTTCAGAGTGAATGTCATAAGCACCCGAAACTTCAACAACAGGCTCACTAGTCGTTGGAACGACCAATATCCCAGTTGTATACGGTGCGAATTGATCATGGGGAGCATGGAAACTCACCATCGGCATGTCGCCTTCATCCAACCAGTTCAAATCGCCCATCGCACCTCCCATGTTCATTTGGAAGTTGAATTCACTGGTGTAATCCACGTGGTTTGCCATGCACAACTGGAAGCCGCCTACAGAAGCAGGAGCATACGTATCAGTGGTTGCATCTGGATTTCCATGAATGCCTTCAATCACCATAGGAATGAACGAGCCATCTCCTGGGTTGTACCAAAACTTGGTGATGGGGTTGCCCGCATCGTCCAAAATGATGTCGTTGTAGTCTGAAATGGAAGCAGATGCCAATGTAATATAGCCCCCTGTTCCTTCTCCAAACATAGCGATTTTGTCACCAGAAACTCCCCAAGGGTTGCCGTCTTCAGCAATGGACTTGCGGAAGTAACGAACGGCTGTTCGGCTATCCTGCACTCCACGGTAAGCCGCTTGAATCAACTGCAACGTTCGCTCATCTTGTGTTCCGGCCAAAGGATTCCATCCCAAGCGGTAGTCCACAGAAGCAACGACATAACCCATTCGAGCAAAGCGCGAACAAATCTCTACCGCACTGCTATCCGTACGTGTACCGACTGCACTGCCATTCATATACTGTGGCAAGAAGTTACCTGTGTGGAAATAGAGAATGACCGGACGATCTGTTTCCGAATCTCCTGCAGGTGTGTAAACGTCCAATACCAAATCTTCCGGTGCTGGTGGCATACCTAACAAAGCCGGGATTACCGTAATGTTTTCTCCATATACCACACCCGATGTGACTTCCACTTCATCGAAAATCTCGTCGATGTAACGGACACCGCCTTCAATGGTCGTCGTGGTAACTGCTCCCATCGCCAAGCCCATACGAGGCGTGTTGTAATCCACTATTTGATCGATCCAGAACATCGCTTCGTCTTCTCCCATCGTTGGGTTCAAAGTCAGCTGAGTAGCCAAAATGTTCGTGCCGTTTGCTTCGTCATACGCTGCAACCGTCGCTTGATCCCACCACTGCCAAGGAGAGCTATCATAAGGCTCCGTCGGAACACCGTCTACGTAGGAGTTTTGAACGGGGAACAACCCATCAAAACCACCGTTGGCTGGTGAACCGGCATCGTCCAACCCTGCGTCCGCAAAGACGGCGTTGTTGTTCGTAGCGTATCCGTTGATTTCTTCATGAATGTCTTGTGCTCCTGACACCTCAACAACAGGCTCATTGGTCGTAGGAACGATCAAAACCGCTGTTTCATAAGGAGCGAATGGATCATGAGGACAATGGAAGCTTACCATCGGCACATCTCCTTCGTCCAACCAATTCAAATCACCCAAGGCTCCACCCGCGTTCATCTGGAAGCTCACATCAGAGCTGTATCCAACATGATTCGCTGCACACAACTGAAAACCACCAATAGAAGCTGGAGCATACGTATCAGTTGTTGCATCCGGATTCCCGTGAATGCTCTCGATAATCATCGGGATGTATGACCCATCTCCTGGATTGTACCAGAATTTGGTGATCGGGCTGCCCGCATCATCCAAAATGATGTCATTGTAATTCGCAATGGTCGAAGAAGCTAAGGTGATGTACCCGCCTGTTCCGTCACCAAGCATTCCAATCTTCGTTCCATCAATTCCATAAGGATCGCCATCTTCCGCTTCTCCTTTACGGAAGAAACGAACAGCCGTTCGGCTATCCTGTACACCACGATAGGCCGCCTGAATCAACTGCAACGTACGCTCCTCTTGCGTTCCCGCCAGAGGATTCCATCCGAGGCGATAGTCGACAGATGCCACGACATACCCCATTTTGGCGTAGCGCGTGCACATCTCAACAGCAAAATTGTCTGTCTTCGTTCCCAGCGCACCTCCATTGATGAAGGGAGGTAAAAAATTACCTGTGTGGAAGAATAGCAACAAAGGACGTTCCGTCTCGGTATCCCCCGTTGGCTCATACAAATCCAACATCAAAGGTTGCATCGCAGGTGGCTGACCTTGCAATGCAGGAATGACGGTAATGTTTTGACCATAGTTGATGTCCGACGTGACCGTCACTTCATCAAAGACTGGATCGAGATAACGTGTCTGGGCGTCCAATTGAAGGACAGCAAGGCACGTCAAAAGCGTACCGAAAAGTAATTTTTTCATCTGGTTTGAATCACAAGGTGAATTTGGTTTTCCGAGGTAAGGTATGAAAAAAACCACAGAGTGTCCCGCTTACACGGAATTTCATGTGGTTTTTTTATCAATCCGGAGAGCGTAAAGGCCTGTTCAGCGCTTCTTCGGAATCCTGGGATTGAAGTCGTAAATCAGACTTGCATAGAGCATCCGACCAACATAAGGCCCTCCATACGCCTCTATGTGCAAGTTGTTCAGCACGTTGGACCCTCCCAACTTGATGGTCGTATTCAATGATGGAATGACCGCGTTGACCTGAGCATCCAACAAATTGAACGTGGGAACGGTGCCCGTAAATTGCGGTGACCCTTCAAAAATGAAGCCTTCCACCCATTTGTAATTCGCACTAAAGCCCCAGGTCATATCGCCATTGAGCTTCAAATCACGTGCACTCACGCTGAGGTTGTACTTGTGCTTGGGGGTATTGAACGCCGGAATGATCGGGTCATCCTCATCCGTTTTCACCAATTCATTCCAACTGTAATTCCCCGCCACCATAAAATGGTTGTCGATGTAATAATTGAGACCAATCGCCGCACCTTGGGTTTGCACCTTACTCAGCGAATTCGCCGCGTACCGGTAAACGTCCACCGCTCGCGGGGATTGCTCGTTGCCAATGAATAAAGCATCCAGGCCGATGTTGTATCCAATGAATTGCTCGTAGATGCTGAAATAATAGCTGCCATCCACGTACACCTTTTCTCCCAAGGTGGTGCGGTAGCCCACTTCAAACGTTCGGACCTGCTCAGGACGGATTGGAGCAATGTCGAAATAAACCAGTGTATCCCGGTTCAACCCATATTGCCCTGCAGAGGCATCGGCACTGTTTCTGAAATCAATGAAACTCGCTATGGTAATCAAACTGTCTGCCCCATTCAAGTTCCCCACAAGCGTTGCGGGCCCCACATCCAAAAACAGGTATTGATCCGCCAGGGTTGGGTTGCGTAAGGCAGAACTGAAACTCATGCGCAAATAATCCTTTTCTCGTGGAGAGAACACCAACGAGGCCGCTGGAGACACGACCCAGTCGAAATTTTGATTTTTGTCCGCACGCACGGTTCCCGTCACAATCATGCGGTCTTCCATGAAGCGCTTTTGGATGCCCGAATAGAATCCCATCTCTTGATTGACAATCTTTTCGGTGGTATCGCTGAAAATGGTTCCGTCACTATAAGGTGTGTATCTGCGGAAATTTCCTCCAACTCGGATCTCTTCCAATCCACGGGGTTTGAAAATGTATTCGCCGTGCACGTGCTTCAAGCTGGATTGATCAAAGAACCGAGTCCCTCCTTCACCTTCATTGTTCTTGGCTGAAACCAATTGGTCGAAGGCCGCTTTAAACTCAGGAGATCCCGGTTCGAGATAACCCACTGGATGCTCAGCCACGTCGTTCAAGCCGGCGTAGCCCGCGTTGGTCCATTGCTCCACTTGGCTGTGCCATACCGACATGTTGCCTGAATTATCATCGTACCACGCCGCTATTTCGTCGGGATCCCACGTATAAGTAGGAACACCATCCACCCATTCCAAGACCCCATCTGGATAGGTATCTGCTATGCCGGGCGCAATGCTATCGACCCAATACTTGTAGTAAACCTTCGAATACTGATAATCATTTCGAGTTGTTTCCTGAAGCTTCAATGCCGTGGCATATGGGTCGTATGAATTGCCGGCATCTTCACTCGTGCGGTAGGCACGGACAAACCATTTCCCCGGCTTGCGCAGCTCCAACTTGTGTTGGTAGAATTCGATGTCCCGAAGACTGAATCGGTTGTCACCCTGGTAGACGGTTGTGCCAAATCCCGAGTTGAATCCATAAATCAACTCTGGACTTTCATACGTCTGTTCCGGCTTGAGGCGCCAATGCACAGCCGTGCTGACTTTTAGATTTTCCGTATTGTAATCGACCAGATCTTTTTCCCGATATCCTGTGCGGAAAAAGTTTCCCAGGCCACGGGCATTGCTGCTACCATCTCCCGAGTAATCATAGACGGGCTTGTATTCATCCCCATAAATGTTCACGGCGTCAAACCGGCCTGGATTGGAGGCGTCCACTTGAGACCCGTCTACCGGATTGTAGTTGGTGGCTTCCCAATCGTACGCCGAAAAGCGGAAGGCGTTGACCTTCAAACCAAGAACAGGATCTCCCTCGCTATTGGTCGTGTAATCCGCGTAGCGAAAAGCCATCTCATTGAGGCTGCGTTCTCCAATTTTGAAGGAAGCATTGACCCCCGGAAACTGGAAAGGTGACTTGGTCTCCATGGATACCACCCCATTGAATGCGCCGGGGCCATAAAATGCAGAGCTCGCGCCTGCAACGATATCAACGCTTTTGACGTCCAAATCAGATGCGCCCAGAAAATTACCCAACGAGAAGTTCAATCCAGGGCTCTGGTTGTCGATGCCATCAATCAACTGCAATGAACGCACGGGTGAGGTCGAATTGAATCCTCTTGTATTGATGATCTTGAATCCCAAACTCGCAGAGGTGACATCCACCCCCTTCAAATTGCCAAGTCCTTCGTAGAAGGAACCCGACGGTGCTTCTTTGATGGCGAGCACATCCATGGACTCCACCGTCAAGGGCGCTTGCTTTTGCTTTTCACTGATGCGCTCGCCGATGACTTCGGCCGCATCGATCAGTATTTGATCTGGTTGCAGGCGCACGGCAACTGATTCAGAGGCACTTTGGACATTGAGTCGCGCGACCGCGTATCCGATAAAACTAACTTGAAGACTTACTGGGAAGCCGCCTACTTGCAGCAAAAACTGCCCATCAAAATCCGTGGTCACTCCTGTGGTGGTTCCTTCTACGATGACATTCGCTGAAAAAACCGGCTCTCCCGACTCTCCATCCACAACCCTCCCACGTATGGTCGTTTGTGCAATGGAGGCCATTGAGCACATCATAAACAGCACGATAGAAGCGAATTTCATAGGGTCAATTTTTACGGCTATCCGAATTAAAGAAAACAAATCCCAAATACGTCTTCACGCAAGCAGATAATTATGAACCGACCGATGGATTTTCGCCCAACACGGTGATTCGAATGGCGTCTTTGAGTTCCACGATATCGCCCACTCGCAATTTCCGTCGCTTCCGATGCTCCAATTCCCCATTGACACGAATCAACCCCTGTTCGACCAAGGCTTTCGCTTCGCCTCCGGTCACCGCATTTCCCGTGGCCTTCAACAACTGCAACAAGTCGATGTAAGGCGTTTTGAGCAACAAGGACTCTTCGACCCAGCGGCTCATGTGGCGGAATTCAAAGAGGGATAACGCATCGGATCCACTTCATGCATCAGTGCATACACCGCTTCAACAAGGTCTTCCCGATTTGGCTTCGCATAGTAGTCTCCATCCGAACCGTAAGGCGGCACATGCGGTTTCGCTGAAATGGTCGTCGGCGAACCGTCCAGAAATCGCCACGCGTTCTGTTGATGCAGAATTTGATCCAGCAAATAAGCCGACGCACCACCCGGCACATCTTCATCCACAACCACCAAGCGATTGGTCTTGGCCAGAGAAGCACTGCAAACACCTGTCAAGTCAAAAGGAAGCAACGTCCGGGCATCAATGAGTTCCACCTCAACCCCCATTTTCGCCAGCGTCTCGCAGGCAGATGCGGCCACGTGGAACGTCGATCCGTAAGACACCACGGTGACGTCTGTGCCCGGGCGGACCACTTCCGCAATGCCCAGTGGAATGCGGAAATCACCCAAGTTCTTGGGCAACGGTTCCTTGCTGCGGTAGCCGTTGAGACATTCAACCACCAAAGCCGGCTCTTCCGCCTCTAAAAGCGTATTGTACATACCGGCCGCCTCCGTCATGTTCCGAGGAACACAAATGTGCATGCCGCGAAGGGAATTGATGATGGCTCCCATCGGTGAGCCGCTGTGCCAAATGCCTTCCAAACGATGTCCTCGTGTCCGAATGATGACCGGTGCTTTTTGTCCGCCGGCAGATCGATAGCGCACCGTGGCGGCATCATCCCGCAAAATTTGCAGGGCATAATAGATGTAGTCGAGGTATTGAATTTCGGCAATGGGACGAAATCCTCTCATGGACAGGCCAATCCCTTGGCCAGCAATCGTGCATTCTCGGATGCCGGTATCCGAAACGCGATGCACCCCGAATTTGTCTTGCATGCCCTCCATGACCTGATTCACTCCACCAATCTTTCCCGTGTCCTCACCAAATGTGATCAGTTCCGGTTTTCGAGCAAACAAGACTTCAAAGTTTTGCTGCAACACTTGACGTCCATCGACCCATTCGGCTTGGTCGTCAAGTTCAACGGCGACAGGATCAACAGCCAATGCCGAATCAGCCCCGTCGCTCATGAGGTGCTCACCGTATCGACGGGCATTGACCGCCGCATAGTTCGCAGACCAACGCTCAAGAGCGGCTCTTCCCCCCGCATTCTCACCGACCGTCTTGTAAAGCAATTGACGGGCTGCTGCATGCAACGATGCTCGACCTGGATGGACCTCTTGTTTCAATTGTTGGCCTGCTGGCCCTTCCTCTCCTTCCACCGCAGCGATGAGCGGAAGCAATGCTGTCATTTCCGCATCAATCGGCTCACGGAATTCTGCCCAAGCCTCTTTTTGAAATTGGCGCACCTCCTTCTTCGCTTCCTTCCGGATGTTCTCCAAAGCCTCCGCGCTTGCCGCTCCCTCTAGGATCAAGAAAAGGCCGAATTGTTCGATGCAATCGTACTCTTTGGCCCAAGCCATCCGTTCGGCAGATTTGTACCGTTCGTGCGACCCTGAAGTGCTATGCCCTTGAGGCTGTGTGACTTCTTCCACGTGGACCAAAACGGGCACGTGCAGCTCTCGACATTTGGCCTCGGCAGCTTCATAGGTTGCCACCATGGCAGGGTAGTCCCAACCTTTCACTTGGAAGATGAACATGCCGTTTGTTCCCTGCTGGATTTCCATTCCCCGCAACGCTTCCGAAATGGACGCCTTGGTTGTTTGAAATTCCTTGGGCACACTGATGCCATAACCATCGTCCCAAACATTCATCAACAACGGAACCTGCAGCACACATGCCGCATTCATCGTCTCCCAAAATGGGCCTTCTGATGTGCTGGCATCACCGATGGTCCCTACGGCAATTTCATTGCCTCCTTTGGTGAATCCGGTTTTCAATTTCGCGGCATCGGGCAATTGCCGATAAAGCTTTGACGCTTGAGCCAATCCCAGCAGTCGGGGCATTTGTCCGGCCGTTGGGCTGATGTCTGACGACGAGTTGAACTGGGTCGTTTGGTCCATCCATTGACCTTCATCATCCAAGAATCGACTCGAAAAATGCCCCCCCATCTGGCGTCCAGAGGACGATGGCTCGCGGGATGCATCGGTATCGGCGTAAAGCGCCGCAAAAAACTGCTTCACTGTGAGCAATCCTTGTGCCATCATCAGGGTTTGGTCGCGGTAGTAACCCGATCGCCAATCCCCTGGTTTGAGCACTTTCGATAACGCGATTTGAGCCAACTCCTTCCCATCTCCAAAAATCCCAAACTTCGCCTTACCACCGAGCACCTCTTTCCGCCCCAAAAGTGAGGCTTCTCGGCTTATACAAGCCAAACGGTAGTCATCAAGTAATTGCTTTCGAAAGTCAGTGGCTGCAACCTTCATATCGGCC
>JAQCJQ010000043.1 GCA_027593035.1 Bacteroidota bacterium
GCTCGCCCCATATGCATACCTCCCTTGCTGAAGACCGGGGAACACGTTGGTCGCACTGAAAAAAAGAGCAAACCCCGCCAGTCCTCCGACCACGTATGTGCTCAACAACCGTCGCGCACCAAAATGAACCATGAACAAACGCCCCATCCAATACAAGAGCGCCATGTTCATGAGCAGGTGCCAGACACCCGTGTGCACAAACATGTGGGTGATGACGGTCCAGGGCCGACGCAGCAACAAATCAGGCACCCAGGTTGTAGCCAAGCCCAAAACAGCTCCAGACTCCCAAGGAGACGACTGACCAAACCCCAGAGTCGTCAACAACTGCAATGTGGTCACGACAAGGAACACACCACCATTGATGAGCAATAGCCTCATCAGCATACCGCCTTGCTGCCATTGATTTTTTACTTCCTGCCACATGCTTCAGCCGATTGAATCAATAAAACGTTCCCCGGTCTTTCTGCCATTGCTTGAGCAAAATGTATCCAAAAAGCATGCCACCGAGGTGGGCGAAATGGGCCACGTTGTCGCCCGACCCATTGGAGAATGCCAGGCTCAATTCTATCAGGCCATAACCAATGACGAAATACTTCGCTTTGATGGGAATGGGCGGAAAAAGCAACATCAATTTCGTGTTGGGGAACAGCATTCCAAAGGCCAACAAGATGCCAAAAACCGCTCCAGAAGCGCCGACGACTCGACCATAGGCACTCTCGATGTACCGCACTGCATCAAGATCCGAAACGCCTGGCGGCACCAGCTGCTCTCGGGAAGGAAAGAAGGTCCCTAGGGTGTTGTAAAATTCCAAGCCAATGAACAATTCATGGAGAAAGAATCCACCCAATCCACTGATCACATAGTAATTCAAAAACCGCTTGGGGCCCCAAAGCCGCTCGAGCTGCGACCCAAACATGTACAGAGCAAACATGTTGAAAAACAGGTGGGTCAAACCACCGTGCATGAACATGTGCGTGATGATTTGCCACGGCATGAAGAAAGGCGAACCAGGATACGTGCCGGCAAACCAAGTAATGGTCATTTCTTCCCCGAAAAGCATGGAAGCACCAAAAAACAACACGTTGACAATGATGAGGTTGCGGACAACCACTGGGATATTCTGAAGCATTAGTTGAATCGTTGCTCGATTTCTTTCATTTCAAAGGTAGCGATGACCGGCTTGCCAAAAGGGTCCAAGCTCGGCGTTGAACAGCCAAATAATCGATCAAGAAGATCTTCCATTTCTTGGGCATTGAGGACGCGCCCCGGTTTGACGGCTAAAGCGCGGGCCATCTGCGCGGCCACCCGTTCTGGACGGCTGATTCCAGACCCGTCGCTGTCCTTTTCACTCAAAACGGCCTCAACCAAATCGATCGATCGCGTTTCTCCTTCAGCAGGCATCCCGGTAATCTCGATGCCGTCCTCGTGGCTCTGAAAATGCAATCCCAACTGGTTCAACCAAGATGCTGAGTCCAGCATGAAATCGCGATCCGCAGCGGGCAACACCACCAGCTCTGGGAACAACAGCTGTTGGGAACTCACGGCCTTTTCATTGGACTCCAATCGCACGACCAAGGCTTCGTAGACCACACGCTGGTGTGCTCGGTGCTGATCGACCATCCACATGCCCGATTGCGTAGCCGTCACGATGTAGCGCTTTTGAAATTGAAACATCGGGCGCACCTCACTTCCAGCCTCCTCCTCCAAGGATCTCCCTTGAATGAAATCGGTCGACGGGAGGACCACCACAGCAGGCGTCGGTTGAATCCACTCCTTGTTTTTCGGTTCTTCCGAATTCAAAGCATCCTGACCATACAGGGACTTCCAAGCATCAATCTGCCCTCCTCCCGGACGCAAACCACCGCGCGCCTTTGAATCGGATGGAACATGGAAGGGATTGTAGTCCTTATTGACCCGGACTTGCGGCTCTATCACAGCACGGTGAACGTCCAAAGGCGCAATAATCAATGAAGATTCCTGATCAAAATCCAAGGAAGGAGCTACGGCATATTTCCCCAAGCCCCGCCGAATAGCCGGAAGAAGTAAGGCTTGAATGGTGCGGTCCTCGTCAAATTTCACCTCTGTTTTGGTCGGATGGATGTTCACGTCCAAACGGGACGGGTCAATCGTCAAGAAAAGCACGTACAGAGGAAATTGTCCGGGAGGCAACAACCCGGCATAAGCCTCCATGATGACTCGATTGAGCACGTGGTGCTTGACGAACCGCTGGTTCACAAACAAAAACTGCTCACCACGGCTTCTTCGAGCAAAGGCGGGTTTCCCGACAAAACCCTCAACCGAAAACACATCCGTCGATTCTTCAATGGGAACCAACCGCTCATCGTATTTGGAGCCAAACACGCCCACTACGCGTTGTCTCTGAGAGCCTGGCTTGAGATTGAACATCTCCGCTTGGTTGTGCTGCAATGTGAAGTGAATGCCTTCATGCGCGAGTGCTACACGCTGAAATTCGTCCAAAACATGCCGCATTTCTACGGCATCGGATTTCAAGAAATTGCGTCGGGCCGGGACGTTGAAAAACAAATGCTTGACCGAAATCGAGGTGCCGGTTTCCGCGGGGCATGGAAGCTCTTCTCCGACCTGCCCTCCTTTCATTTGGATGCGCGTGCCTTCCTCCTCCTCAGCATGGCACGTTTTCAGCTCAACATGTGCTATGGAGGCAATGGAGGCGAGGGCTTCTCCTCGAAACCCTTTGGAAACAATGGCAAACAAATCTTCTGCCTTGGAAATCTTGGACGTCGCATGGCGATCAAAGCATCGGCGTGCATCGTTGCGCACCATGCCCACTCCGTTGTCCGTCACTTGAATCAGAGTCCTTCCCGCGTCTACCACCCGCACATCTATGCGCTTGGCCCCGGCATCCACGGAGTTTTCCATCAATTCCTTGACCACAGAAGCCGGGCGCTGTACCACCTCACCTGCTGCGATTTGATTGGCAACCAATTCGGACAATTGTCGAATGACCTCAGGCATCTTCCATCCACTTTAGAACGCTACTGAAATCGCTTTGCTCCACCCATTGCAGACCTTTCCATGCCAACCAGACCAATCCCACTGCAATCAAAGCAGCGCGTAACATGGCCCATTTGGATGCCTGGATTTGAGCCTGTCGGCGCTCCAACCGTTCCGCTGAAGGCGCAGCAGCCGATCGTCGAAGTCGGATCGACCGTCGGGTTGGTTCCTCCGCTCCTTGAAGTTCTTGTTCAATCCGCTCCTTTCTTTCCAACCTCGCTTCATCCAATGCAGGCAAATGCCGGGAACGGAATGAAAACTGTCGCGGCTCGGTGCGAACGTTTCGAAACATGGAACGAAGTCGGGGGGCTTGCATCAAGCGTAAAGGTAGGATTCAACTCCCAGTGGCGCTTGAATTCAGTGCATGACGTTGTTCAAATTCAATCAACACGTCTTCCACAATTCGGCTATTGGGATAAAACGACAATATGGATTGCATGACTCGATCCACCGAGGCGTCTGGACACGAGGCCCCGCTTGTAATCAAAATGGTCGGCACGCTTGACTGGCCGAATTCTGGCCATGGTGACATGGTCTGCTGATGCAAGCCTGATCGCCAATCAAAGTGATTCACCATGCCATCCGGTTGAAACTCCAGCTCATTTCGAATGAAAAACGTGGGCAATTGTCCTTCGCAAAGCTCTACCAAATGCGACGTATTGGAACTGTTGTAGCCTCCAACGACAATGGCCATGTCCAAGGACAGCGCCTGCAAAGCCGCCTGAGTTGCCTGCTGGTTGTCATTGGTGGCGTAACACAAGGTGTCGCGAGTTTGGGCGAAATCACCGGGGTTCGATTGGCCTTCTCGGGCCTCGATGGCCTGGCGTATTCGATCACTGATGGCTTGCGTTTCTCCTGCCAACATGGTGGTTTGGTTGACCACACCCACGCGCTTTAAGTGCACATCAGGGTCAAAACCTTCCGTTGTTCGACCTGAAAAATAGGCATTGAACGAGGCCATCGGCCGCTGACCGGAAATGAATTCACTCAACACTTCCGCTTCCTCCATATCCCGGATTACCAGCGCATGGCCCGTTGCTTTCGCATGACTAAATGTGGCCCGGGTCTCCTCGTGTGCTGGCTTGCCATGAATGATGACGGTGTGGGATCCTTTTGCCAATTTCGCCGAACGCTTCCACACTTTCTCTACAAATGGGCACGTGGTATTGTACCGGGCTACATCCACTCCCAGTTCCACCAAGTACGCCTCCATTTCCACCGTGGTGCCAAACGCAGGAATCAACACCACGTCATCGGACTTGACCTCTGTAATGGGCGTCAATACCTGGCCTTCTGTATCCATCAGGAATTCAACGCCACGACTCTTTAAATCTGAATTCACCTCTGGATTGTGAATCATTTGACTCAAAAGGAATATTCTTTTCCCTGGATTTTCTTCGATGGCTTTGTACGCAATTTCGATGGCGTTCTCCACACCGTAACAAAAGCCAAAATGCCTGGCCAAAACAAACTGGACAGATCCAAAATCCAACACCGAAGGCGTGAAATCTTGCTTGCGTGGATCCAAGACTTTTCGCGCATGTTTGATGCGAGAGATGATGGGGCTTTGGTAAAACGCAGGGACCTCAAATGAACGCATGTCTCGAATCGGCGAAATGGGAACTAGGAATCTTCAAACCTAACCCGACAGGTTGTAAAAATGTTGCTGCAATCGAAAAAAGAACGGGACTTCATTGCAACCCTCGCGCAAATCCCTCGTATGCACAACTATGCACAGCATTCCATTGCGCTTTTATGCGCTCGTCATCCTGCTCTTCATTGCCTCAGTGACCACGTTCGTCGTCGCCTGAACTTCGCGATGCGCGAAAGTCTGAACGCATGGCCCAAACGGGCAATCCGTCTGTTTTTCGCACAACCCGGCGCACGTTGCGGACGACCTGGCGTTGTCCTTTTTCCAATTCCCCTTCCTCCAGCAATTGGCCCAAAGCCTTCGCTTGTATAAGCAGAGGCAACAATTCGGGTGCTTTCTCCAAAAAAGGCCAGTCCGATCGCTGGATCTCCAAAGTGAACTCCGCGGACTCGGAAATCCATTCCAATGTCATCGCATCCAAAGCGGGCACAATCGCATCGCAATCATCCAGGCCCTGGTGCATGCGCCATTCCAATGCTTCGATGACCCAATCTCTCGTCGCCAGTCCATCCGTCGGCCACGTAGGAGCTCCCCAACACATCCAGCAGAACATTCCGCTGAGGATCACCATGTCCGGTGTTCTTCTTTGAACTGCACGCCCATGGACTCCAATGCTGGCATCAGTACTTCATAGTACTCCCGATGCAATGGCACCTCCACACCTACACGCGCAAACTTGCCCGACAGCATCGCTTCTGCAGCCAAAGCCATCGGCCATCCGACTGTGTCGGACATCGCTGTGTAAGTGGAGTCTCTGCCTTCTAAGACCAAAGAACTCGTGATTTCATGCATCTGTCCCTGGAGCTCATACTCAAATCGATGCCACATCACCACAAGATCCCGGTCTTCGGGTTCCAAACGCCATTTGTCTTCGAGCAAATCTTGAAGGATGCGAGCGGGGGTTCCTTTCAGTCGAGTGGGGCCGGCATCATCGCTCATCAAACCGAGCCATTCCAATCTGTCCAAGCTGGCATCGGATGCTCCCGATACGGATCGAATCGCCTCACGAAGCGGCAGTTTAGCGGCACTCGCTGGAGCAAATGAACGCATCCAAGCTGCCCACGAAATGCCTTCACTCCATTGCATTTCCACATCATCTCGAACACACCCTAACTGCACCAAAACATCCCATCCTGAGCAAAACCCATCGCCTCGAAGCGTACCTCGAATCAGGGTTTTCACTCCCTGCAATCCATACTTCTCCTCATAAGCCAGGGAATCCCGGTTCGGGTAGCCTTCATAAGAAACACCTGCCACTACAATTCTACGGGCATCTTTGAATACCCGATGCGGCGGGATCAAACGGTGCTTTCCTCCTTCTAAGAAGGTAGCCGCTCCACCTTGACCGGCCAAGATCACATTGCGCGGATTCCAACTGAATTTGTAATGCCATGGATTGTCATCCGAATCGGGTGCAATCAAACCTCCACAAAACGACTCAAAGGATTTGATCTTCCCACCATCTTGGCGAATGCGGTCTAAAATTTGAGCAGCACTCAAATGGTCGATTCCAGGATCCAAACCAATCTCATTCAACACCAACACTCCCATTTCACAGGCGCGCTCATGCAAAGCTTGCATTTCAGGACCAACATAACTGGGTGTGATGACAGAAACGCCCGCTTCAATGGCTACCGCCGCAATTTCTGGATGAAGAAAGGCCGGCACCATGGAGATGACCAAATCAGCTTGAGCAATGCGGTCGTTTCGGTCCAAAGGGTTTGCCGGATCGATCCCAAACCATTCGGATCGCGGGTGGTTGTTGCATTTGGATTGGGCCAAATTGGCGTCCATATCCCCCACGACCACTTTCCATGCGCCCGATTCCGCTTTATCCAATAAGGCCTGGATTAAAGAGGAACTCGACCGTCCTGCTCCCAATATCAAAATTGTCTTTTCTGCTTTCATATGAGTCATTCGCTAGCCTACCAAAGGTACAGCAACCCAAAGGTTGGCATGAATTTCGCAACGAACAAGTCACGATGACGTTAATTTGCGGTCTTATGGCCCTTTCAATTCCGACCCGAAATCCGACCATGCGCTTTTTCCAGAACTCCTTCATCCTGCTCTTGCTCGCTTCGATCATGACGAGCTGCAATGGATCCAAGGCTTTTGTCAAGCGAGGGGAGAAAATGGAAGAGGTGGGATTGATGCGGCAAGCTGCGGATTACTATTTCACAGCCGTCCTGAAAGACCGAAGCAATCCCGATGCCATCGTGTCATTGCAGCGCGCTGGTCAATGGGTGTTGAACGAGAAAATCGATCGTTTTGAGCAAGCTCATCTGGCGGGAGATCGTCCTGCAGCCGTACTGGTCTATGAAGATGCGCTGCAATACTTGGAGCGCGTTGAGCGGGCGGGCGTTCAACTCTTGATCTTAGAATCCGCGAAAAGCGCTTTTCAACAGGTTCGACACGCCCACTTGGAGGCGTTGTACGCGCAGGGAATGGAAGCGCTAGAAAACGAGCAATTCGACTCAGCGCAGGAAGCCTTCGATGAAGTTGTGCGCTTGGACCCTGAATTCGAGGACGCCGCCAAATGGTCCCACATTGCATATTGTGAGCCGCGATATCGCCAGGCCAAAGTGCACTTTGAAGGAGGAGAATGGAGATCCGCTCACCAACTCTTTTCGGAAGTCATTGCAAGGGATTCCGATTTCAAAGAGGCCCAGAATTTGCGCGAAGAAACCCTGTCGAATGGGCTCTTCACCATCGCTCTGCTCCCTTTCGAAAATGGCACGAATCGCTCCGGATTGGACTCAAAATTTCGATCGTACGTCGAGCAGGCCCTGATGCAGTCCTCCGATCCCTTCCTAGAAGTTGTTGACCGCGAGAATCAGGCCTTGATCTTGCAAGAACAACAGCTCGCTTTGAGCGGTGTCTTGAATTCCAATTCCGCGATCGAAGTCGGCGAATTGCTGGGAGCCCAAACCTTGCTGAAGGGGCAAGTGGTGAATTGCGAAGTGGTGACTTCCAACTTTCAACGGGAGGACAAGCAAGGCTACGAAAGCTACCGTGTAGCTCGGATCACCGAAGAAGGTAAAAAAGTCTATGACAAGAAATATAGACCGGTTCCCTACAGAGAGGTCTCAGCGAATCGCCAAGTCCGGATTACGTTTCGCGTCACACTCATTTCGCTGGAGACAGGCCAAAATGTGATGTCTGAAATGTTGAGTGCCGAGACCTTTGATAGCGTCCGTTTTGCAGAATACGGAGGGGATCACAACAACGTGTTTCCGAGCAATAAAATCGGAGGCGTTAACCGCATGGGCAAGCGCGGCCTTGAAGCGTTGCTGAATGCCCGCAAAACCCTGTCCGAGGAATCGGTCATGGTCAACAACACCGTTGAGGTTTTGACTGGTGACATTCGGAATCAAATCGAGATTAAATTGCACGCATTGATCCCATGAGAAGCCCTACTCGTTCCTTTACTGCATTCCATTGGCTTTGGACCGTCGCGGCCATTGCCCTCATTAGCGGATGCTCAGGGACCAAAGAATTGGCTGAACCCGTGCCTGATTGGGTGCAACAGCGCCCGCAAATTCCCGGTTATTACATCGGCGTTGCCAGCGCGAGCAAGCTGCAGTTTCCAGCAGACGCTTCCGAACGAGCGCAGCGACAAGCCTTGGCTGAGCTCGCTGGACAAATTCGCGTGAGCATCGATTCCAAATCCGTTTTGCATTCCACCCAATTTCAAGGCATCGCTGGACAGAGCTTTTCGGAAACCATCACCAGCTCCTCTGCAGAGGACCTCGAAGGGTATGAGCGCGTTGGATACTATGAAAACGAAAGCGATGTCTGGACCTACTACCGGTTGAGCCAATCGACTCATGAACGCATACGAAAGGAACGGAAGACTGCAGCACTGGAGCTTGCAGGGGATTATTGGGTTGCAGCGCAAGAAGCCATGGCCCAAGGGGAGGTTCAACAAGCCTTGGATCGATTCATTCGCAGCTTGGAGTCCATGGAAAAGCATTGGGGAGAAATCAACCTCTGGAAATCACCGGACGGAGAGACCATTGCTTTGGACCGGGCCTGTTTGGATGGCATCGGAGGATTGATTGGAGGATTGCGTCTCAACGGCCAAACGCCTGAAATAACACTGGCATTCCAACAGCGCTATACGGGATCAGCCAGGTGCCAAGTCCAATACAACGGCATGGCCATTGCCGGAATGCCCATCAAGTGGAATTACAACCGTGGAACCTTGCCTCGGACGGTTCAACTCACGACGGGGGAAAACGGTTGGTCTGAAATGCTACTGGAGGGATTTGAGGCCGGCTTGCAGCGCAGCGAATTGACAGCGACCATTGCACTGGACGAACTGATGCCCACTTTACGAGACTCCAAAGTTTCCAATCTGCTCGGCTCCCTCTTGGAACCGCAACAAACCTGGCCCATCCTGCTACCACCACCGACCATATTCATCGAATCAAAGGAACTGATTGATGGAAAACCCTCGAACCAAGACAAGCTGCGCAATGCCCTAGCCCAAGGGCTCAATGATGCTGGCATACAGTGGGTCAATACAGCACAACAGGCCGACCTGTTGCTCTCCATGGAATCGGATACCCGGCGGGCGGGCTCTGGAAATGGATTCTACACCGCCATGCTGGACGCGAGCATCGTTTTGACAACGAGCGAAGGAGCCTCCGTTTTGCAGCGCAACTTGCAAAGCGTCAAGGGAGTCCAACTCAATTGGGCGGCTGCCCATGGCGAAGCCTACCGGAAAGCTCAAATCGAACTGCAACGAACCTTCATTCAAGAACTTTTGAAATCGCTCTATCAATAATTGCCTACTTTTCCCTCAGTGAAATTTGGCACGCTTATTGGCACTCTTCCATTTATAAGATCAACCCCTTCCCATGATGAAATCAACCCAAACCCTCGCTGCTTGCGCAGCCATCCTCGCTCTTGGTTTAACCAGCTGCAAAGGAGAAAAAGAAACCACCTCCACGCCGGATAGCCGAGGAGAAGTTCGCGTCATCGAATATTGTTCTGGCCCTGAATTCTTGACCAACGGAGAATTCTTCCGTGCTTCGGCAGCCGGTAGCAGCCCACAACGGGAAATCGCCAAAAAAATCGCTCGTCAGAATGCCGAAGCAACCCTTGCCCGCGCCGTGGAAGCGACCATTGAAATCGTAGCCGAAAATCAGGCCACGCAACTGGGTTTCAACACGACGGAAGAAGCGACCAGCAAGTTCAACGAATTGTCCCGAACGATCGTCAACAAGCAACTTACAGGCGCTGTGACCATCTGTCAAGAGCTGACCATGACAGAGGGCAACAAGTACATTGCCTACTTGGCTGTTGAATTGAGCGGACAAAACATTGCTGACGCGTACGTAGATGGCTTGAAGCAAGAGGAGCGCATTCGCGCTGAATACAACTACGATGAATTCAAAGAAACCTTTGAAGAAGTGATGTCGACCTACCGGGATTGACATCCGTCACAACCGAACAACAGCCCCCTTCGAGCATCGCTTGGAGGGGGTTTTTTGTGAGGTCAGTCGTCGATTGGCTTGCCCATCCACAGCCTAGCAGTCGACGGCTCAACAGGGTTTGCAACGCGGTATCGCGCAACACCTTCCAACCAATTGCCTAGCATTCGCGGCCCATCGGGGGTCAGTATGGATTCCGGATGGAATTGAACCGCTTCGACAGGCAATGTTCGGTGACGCATCGCCATGGGCAACCCCTGGTCGTTGCGCGCTGTAATCTCCAAATTCGGCGGGAAGTCCTGTTCATCCACCACCCAGCTGTGGTAATGCCCCACGGAGCAAGGAACGTCCAGCCCTTCAAAAACACCTTCTTGGATCATCGTCGTCAAGGGGGTGGTTCTTCCGTGCAAGACTTCATCCAAATTGCGCAGTGTGGCTCCATAGTGTTGGGCAATCGCCTGCATGCCCAAACACACACCCAATACCGGAATGGCATGGGCGGAGGCAACGGTGATGATGCGCATCAACTGCCCTGCCTCATCAGGCAATCCCGGGCCGGGCGAAAGCACCAAGCCATCGTAATGGACCACACCCGCTGGGAAAATTTCATCGTTGCGGTACACATCCACCGTCGCCCCGTGCGAGACCAGGAGGTGCTCCAAATTCCAAGTGAAGGAATCGTAGTTGTCGATGATTAAGATCCGCATGGGTTCGATGCTGGGTTACAAAGGTGGGAAATCCCTGCGTAGTTTCGCACCATGTCAAAGCCGATTCACTCATCATCACAAGCCGCAGCGCCTGTTGCAGCCTATAGCCAAGCCGTTGAAGCCGGCGACCTCTTGTTTGTGAGCGGACAAATCCCCCTGAATCCCGCATCGGGAGAGCTCATTGCTGAAACCATCGAATTGGCCACCGCGCAAAGCCTTTCGAATGTCCAACGGATTCTCGAGGCGGCCGGTTTAAGCCTGCAACATGTGGTCAAGGCCACCGTGTTTTTGATTGACTCGGCGGATTACGGCGGTATGGATGCCACCTACCGGGCTCACATGCCTGAGCCATTCCCGGCACGAGAAGCTGTTTTTGTCAAGGGGCTACCCAAAGACGCACGGGTCGAAATTTCAGTCATTGCGCACCGAAACCGTTGACCAAACCCTCAATTCCAACGCCATGTTTTTAAAGAAAGTCCTCTACTACTTGAATCCGCTGAACTTGTTTCATCGGGACAAAAACGTCGACACCAGTTTGCGCATGATGCACGGAGTCAACAAAATTAGCTTTCTGCTATTCCTGATTGGCCTGGTAGTGATGACGGTTCGCTGGTGGATGCGCTGAGTTCGCTTAGAAAAATCCTTGTTGCGAATATTTGCGGTACTCCACCTTCAAATCCTTCAGCATGGAGGCCTTGATGTTGAGACGGACATAAAAACTTTGTCGCAAACCGAATGGAACCCAGTTGACGGCGAGTTCCCAGCAGTGGAGATCCCAATACAAATCCAATTGGGTCGTGGTCAGTTCCTTTCGCATGAAGTCATACCCCGTGCTGACGTCAATCCTCCAGACATCGAACAAGAGCACCCCACCCCGTGACCGGACAGACTGGGTCATAACCAGACTATCCATTTGCGTGGCGGACACCCATTGATTGCGCATGTCCAAATTGTAATCAACCCGAAAATTCCAGGGCCAATCCGTGTCTTCGCCCCCTTGAAAATTCGATCCCAACGCTGCATTGGCCCGCGTCAACCGCACCCAATCCTTTCCCGCGTCCTTTAAAAACAGGTTGACCCGTTGTCCCGTAGAATCGCGATCGTAAGCGCTGTGGGTCACCCCAACATTCAGTCGGACTTTGTTGAACAAATCCGTATTGGCCCGTGTGGAGATATCACTGAGATTCAAAGAATCACTGATCATGTTGTAGCTCGCCGACGTGATCAAATTGTCAATCAACCGCACTTTCCTAGACTCACCGGTTTCACGATCGCGAACCTTAGCTTCCAAGTTTTGAGCAACGGAAAAATTCACGGCTCCGGAAGCTCCAATGTTTTGAGGATTGAAGCGATTCAACTGGTATGGATTGTACTCCCAATTCTCATCACCAAGGCTTGCGAACTTGGTGCGGTTGTTTTCCGGCGTGTAGCTAACACCTAAGCTTGGACTTACGACGTGGCGGATGGCGGCCAAACGGCCGCTTTGACCCAAATTGAATGTGCCGTAAAACCGTGTGGAAGCATTGGTTGAAAACCGCCAATCCCGGGTCGCATTGAACCCCTGTATGGTGTCCGAAACTTGCTGAATCACCCCGGGCTCAACCTCCTCCAATCGGCCTTCAACCTGTTGAAATGACCAAAATTCATTGTATTGGAGATTGGGCGTGATGCTGATAAATCCCAGCCGCATCTGACTCGAAGCGGAAGCGGAATGCTTGATGCCATTGCGAAAACTCACGGAATCCCAATCACCTGCAGCAAACACACTGTCTGGCGCCTGGAGCATCTGTTCGAATCGCGAAGAAGCGCTGACGGCGATGTCGTTCAACAGGCCAATGGAGCTGTTCTTCAGCCCCAACAAGTCCGCGACACTCGTTCGTTGCAAATTGGCCGTTAATGAAGGCAAGGTCACATCCACTTGGTTCGTCAAGGAATTCTGGGCATGGCGCGCACTGACCGCCAGGTTAATCGGTTTTCCAGGAAACGACTTCGACCATTGCACGCTCGACTGGAACGTGTTGGACAAGAAATCTTGCTGAGAACTGGTCACGTTGCTCTGGAAGTTCTTGGATGAGCCGAAATTGACACTTCCACTAAACCGGCTGTTGGGGCGAGCGCGGCTGTCTTGGTTGTGACTCCATCGGACGAAAAATTGATTCTGAAGCGACAGCTCCGGATCGCCGGAAAATCCATCCCGCAAGCGCTGAAAACTGAGATTCAAACTCCCAGAAGCCTTGTAACGCATGTTGTAATTCGTGATGCTCCGGAGGGCCCATGATCCGCCCGAATACAAATCACCCAACAGGCGGGTATCCACTTGTTCACCCAATGGCAAGTAATATCCCAAATCCTTCAAGAAAAACCCCAAAGAGCCGCCATTGCCGTAGCCCGGCATCAGCAGTCCCTGGCTTTGTTTTTCAGGGGGTGTTGGAAACCAACCAAAGGGCAAGGCCAGCGGAGTCGGAATTTTCCGAAATTTCAAGTAAAATGGTCCTGACACAATCTTTTCTCCCGGCACCATGATGGCCCGTTTGATGTGGAAGTGATAGTGTGGATTCGGGGCATCGCACGTGGTAAACTTGGCTTCGGCCACATGAATGCGCTCGTCGCTTTGACGCTTGGCTAGGCCAGCATGAAAGACGGTTCCTCCCTGTAAAGTCACCGCATGCCGACTCAATCCTCGGCGTGTTTTCAAATCAAAACACAACTCATCTTGTTCAAAAACCTGATCTCCTTGATTTAGAACGGGCCTGCCTATCCACTCACCAAGGGAGTCCTTCTTTCCATAAGCACAAGCCTGGTTATTCTCCGCGCTGTAAACAATGTGATCAGCCTCCAATCGGATGTCGTCCATCGCGACAAACGCGTGGCCATACAACTGCACTTCCGAAGTGGCGGCGATCACCCGCGTAGAGTCTTTCGCTCCCCACTTTATCGGGGCCATTTCAGACTTCACCGGCACCTCAACTTGCAGGGAATCTGCGCCTTGAGCGAGCACCGAACCAGGAAGGCTTATCCACAAAACGACACGGAAAATCCCTTGACGCAATAGGACAAGTGCGGGCTTGGACGTTTTAGATTTGATGAAGAGCATGAAACTGCAGTCAAAACTAACGAAACGAGCCGTCCTGTGTGCCATTGCATGCTCAGTAATGCTGTCCATTGCTTTTGCACCGCTGCCGCCCAACATGGTCGTGGTGATCGATGCAGGACATGGCGGGTCCGACCCCGGTAATTTGGGAACAGGGCGATTTGGATCGACTGAAAAAAATGTCACGTTGGATGTGGCCTTGCGCTTGCGCGATTACATCACCGAACGATTTCCAGACGTGAAAATTGTCATGACGCGGACCAGCGATGCTTATCCATCATTGAAGAGCCGTGTCCGCATGGCCAACGAATCCGAAGCGGATTTGTTCATCAGCATCCATTGTGATGCTTTCACCTCACCCAATGCCATCGGCTCGAGCACCTTTGTCATGGGCATGCACAAAAGTGAAGAAAGCTTGCGCGTGGCCATGCAGGAAAACGCTTCCATTTACCAAGAGGAGGACTATCAAAACAAATACGAAGGTTTCGACCCCAGCGATCCCGACACCTACATCGCCTTGTCCCTGCGCCAATCTGTCTTCTTGAACAAAAGCCTCGAGTTGGGGAGCCTCATTCAAGGTCAATTCAAGGAACGGGTTGGACGAAAAGACCGGGGCGTTCGTCAAGCCGGTTACTATGTGATTAGTTTCACCCAAATGCCGTCCGTGCTCGTGGAATTGGGTTTTCTAAGCAATCCCACTGAAGAAGAATTCTTGAATTCTGAAGCTGGGAAAGAACTGATGGCATCCGCATTGCTGCGCGCATTTCGAAGCTACAAATTGAAGCATCACCCTTCCGGCGTTGATTTGCTTGCGGACCCGATCACAACGACGCAATCCAACGCCGCTGTGGAGGAAGCCAACCCTACCAATCTCTCGATCTCAAACCTCACCTCACCGACCTTCCGTGTGCAAATTCTAGCCTCGGAAATCCGCCTCCCGAAAGAAGACCCTCGGTTTTCGGGTCTCGCACCGGTGGTTGAGTATCTTCGTAACGGACTTTACAAATACGCTGTTGGAGCCGCACCGACGATGCAAGAAGCGCAACTGCTCAAAGAATCCATGCGAAACGGGGACTTCCCCGATGCGTTCGTGGTCAAATTTGAGGGGGCATCGCTCGAACATCAAGGCGTCGTATCCATCAAAGGAAATTGATTCACGTGACCCACCTCTCCAAAGAATTTAGAATCGGAGTCCTCGTAACGGCAGGCTTAATCCTGTTGGTGCTAGGAGTTAACTACCTGAAAGGTTCCAATCCTTTCCAGCCATCGAATGGCTACTTTGCCAAGTACGATGCGATCGATGGACTGGCTGTTTCCAATCCGGTATTGGTCAATGGATTCAAAGTAGGGCAAGTGACCAAAGTCGAGTTTTCTGAAGCCGGTGACGGCACGCTATTGGTGGCATTCGACATCGAAGAATCCAATTTGAAGCTACCCGATGATACCCGAGCTCGCATTTTTTCGAGCGATCTTTTCGGAACCAAGGCCATTGACTTGATTGCAGGGGAAAGCTCCAATCTAGCCGTACCGGGAGACACCTTGTTGAGCGACCTTGAAGTCGGAATCGCCGAAGCCGTCCGCATCGAATTGATGCCTCTGAAAAACAAAACCGACCAACTCATTGATGGTGTCGATGATATCCTAGAGAATTTGAAGGCCGTCTTCGAGGCGGATGCGACGCTGGGATTGCCGACGGCTTTTGAGAGCATACAGCGCACGGTTGAAAGCCTTGAAAAAACATCGCTTCAACTGGATGCCATGGTGGCCGAAAACCGATCAACCTTGAGCAACATCATGAAGAATGTGGACGGAATCACCGCCAACTTCAAGAACCACAATGACGAATTGGCCAACGTCATGGAAAACTTCTCAGACATTTCCGATTCGCTTGCCGCAGTGAATTTTGCGGCAACCATAGGCCGAGCAGATCGTTCTCTGGCCCACGTGGAAGAGATCACCCGCAAGATTGCCGCAGGACAAGGCAGCTTGGGGAAGTTGGTCAATAGTGACTCTTTGCACGACGACTTGATGGCCACCAATCAAGAACTGCATCAAGTCGCAAGAGCAACTGAGGTCAACCCCTGGCGTTATGTTCGGGTTTCAGTCTTCGGGAAAAAACAAGAAAAGAACCTTTCCAAAAAAGAGATGATTCGTTTGCGCAATCTGATTCAAGAAGAATTGGAGGCGCAGGATGATGACAATCGTTGATGGAAAATAGCGTCTGAGCGCATGATGAGCCAATTGATCTTCCTCCTTCTTCTATCCACCGGGATTTTCTTCTTCGCACGAAGAATCCGTTTCATTCAGAGAAACATCCGCTCCGGGCGTGATGTGGACC
>JAQCJQ010000168.1 GCA_027593035.1 Bacteroidota bacterium
TACCAATTGGAAGGCACGGACTCCGTAAGCATCAAATTGGACAACAGTGAATCGGTTCATTTAATCCGCGCAGAAAAAATGGGTCATTTCCCGGTGGTGATGCCGGTTTTTCCAGATTATGCCAATCCCTTGAAATTGCTGGATTTGTCGTTGACCATCGGAGGCGCGGCAACGGCCGCTGCTGGAATCTCGCAGGAAGATCGCTCTCTCGTTACAGGCGTCGGACTGTTCACAGGGTTCATGAACGCCCTGGGGTTGTTCACTCAGCCCAAAAAGGTTTATGCGAAAAATTACCGCATCGGCCCCATGCAGCGCATGCCGCTCGCCGGTCCTGATGACCCCATGGTCCGAATCGAAGGCTTTCACATGCACATACCAGAAGGGGGCCATACGTGGCAATACTTTCGAGACATGAGTCAATTCACTGAAAACCACGTTGAATTCGTGAGCGCATCGGATGAAGCCGTTGACATTCCGTATTCGAATTTGGATGAGGACCTCGCTGCGAAACTGAGCGAACAAGGCTTCAATACAGAAGCTGCTGATGGCATGTTCCAGCATGATGAAGCCATTTTAATTTCCGGACAACTAACCCACGTGAAGGAAAATCGCGTGCAGAATGTTGTGTCGTATCAGATCAATACGGAATGGTGGGTTCACAATGCATATGGCATGAAAACCGACACCGTCCACATGGAGACCAAATCCAACTGGGCACTCTACAATTTCTCCAATCCAGGATTTGATCGAGAGCTGATCTCTGAAGCCCTGACAGCGTCGATGTTCCAAGCTTTGGAGCATCCATTGCTCAATGAGAGCATGCGCAAATTGGAGGATTTGGAGGAGCGATGGAAGTCCGACTGGACACCGATCACCTTGCGTCCAGCCCATGCACCTGCTGGCAAAATCTCCCGGGCGTTGGCTTCGGTGGTGACCATCGATGCGGCGGACGGACACGGCAGCGGATGCATTGTTTCTTCGGATGGATACATTGTCACCAATCACCATGTGGTGTCGGACCCCACGCTCGACTACACCGTTTATTTCGAAAATGGACAATCCTTGCAGGCCACCATCGTGCGGTATCACCCCATTTATGATTTGGCCTTGCTTCATGTCGACACGGTGGGACTGCAGCCGTTTTATGTCAGCTTGGATGAATCCATTGATGTTGGAGAGGAAACGTTCGCCATGGGCACCCCATATGACATCGACTTGGGAGCGTCCGTGACCAAAGGGATCATCTCAGGAAAACGAAAGGATGGTGAGCGGACGTTGATTCAAACGGATGTGAGCATCAGCCCTGGAAACAGTGGCGGCGCCCTTGTTCACACCGACGGGACCTTGATTGGGATTGTCAATGAAAAGGTGCTCGGCATGGGGGTTGAGGGCATTGGCTTTGCCATCCCGGCACACTTGATTCAAGAAGCTCTGATGGTGCGAATCCGCCCTGAATCCGAATAACGCATCGAGGTTATTTTCGCTGAGCGAGGACCATTCGTGGAGCGCCTTGCAAATCGTCCAACAAGTGGATCGACTCCCATTCGGACTGCTCCGACAACCACGCCGCAACAGCAGCGCAGTAATCGCGATGGCATTCCAACCCCAGCCATCCTCCTGAGACCAACCACGCCCCTTCCAGACATCCTGTAGCAATGGCCCGATAAAAGCACAAGGGATCTTGATCGGAAACGAACAACGCGTTGGCAGGTTCGAATTCAACCACGCGATTTTCCATGGAACTCCTTTCAGATTCCGGGATGTAGGGTGGGTTTGACATCACGACATCCCAAGCTCTTTTCGCCATGGAAGTCATCTTGAACGGCGAGGACTCCAACACATCCAACACCTCCCAATGCACATCCTCAAATCCCAATTGCTTGGCGTTTTCACGGGCAAGGCTGAGTGCTGCTTCCGACACATCGACACCGGTAACCTCATCTTGGGGACGTTGAGATTTCCAAGCCAACGCCATGCAACCTGACCCCGTACCAATGTCCACAATACGTTTGGGATCGACGCCCTCCTGGCGTTGCAACAAATGCCGAATCAACTCCTCCGTTTCTGGACGCGGGATCAAGGCGCGAGCATCCATTTTCAAAGTGAGTCCGTAAAAATTAGATTCCTCCAAGATGTATTGCAAGGGCTCACCATTTTTAAAACGATCGCACCAAAGAGCCAAGGTGTCCAAGGCCGATTCATTGGCTTTCCAGTCATTGACTATGCGCTGACCCCGGTCCAATCCACTGATGAAATCAAGCAATATCCGTGACACCGATCGCATTTCACGATCTTCTGGACTTCCTCCAAGTCGTTCTAGAACCCAGGCCTGAACGTTGGGCAGGTCATTGTTGGCCGGCCACGGCCCTTTTCCTCGCTCAACCAAACTCACGAGGGAACGCTTCCAAAGCCATGGCTCCCCACCAATAAATGCGCGGTGGAAATATTGGTGGCCAGCGGGATGCTGTGCACATCGCATTGCCGCAAAAGCATGTTGATGTCCGGCTCATGAGGATGCTTTCCCATTGGATCTCGGAAGAATATGACGGCATGCACTAAACCTTCCGTGATGCGCGCTGCAATTTGGGCGTCACCTCCGAGCGGTCCGCTGGCTAAACATTCCACCGAAAGTCCC
>JAQCJQ010000044.1 GCA_027593035.1 Bacteroidota bacterium
TTAGAGAACTATTTTGTCTTTAGGCCATTGTTATTGCCTTCTATTTTTAAAATCTGTACCTTTCTTTTCCTAATTTTATGTCGTTTATTGTTTGTTAAGGTTACACATAACGGTTTGCAGCTATACTATCGCCGCATCGCTAAAGATAATTGAATTCGTTAAAAATGAATGTAGCGGTGGAGTATAGGTGTTGTTAGCAATACATTTATTTCACGTTTTGTTTATCAATACTTAACTCTATTTAGGCTATCAAGTTCCTGTTCAGGGTCTTGATGAAAATCATTCTTATGATGATTGTGTCTTATGCAGTTACCATTTTCGTCGTCTTCACATGGAGTTCCGATGTAATCAGGATCTTCAAATGGGTCGCCAAGCCAAACGTCTTTATCTACATCTTCAGCTTTGAGAATAAGCTGCTTTTTTGTTAATACTGAGTCTATACTTGCAGTCTCTTTTTTATCCTCATGATGGGTTTCTAAAACAGTTCTAATTGAATCAGCAACACCTTGTTCTTCAAGGGGAGCTTCCAGAATATCTTTTTCATTTATCACATATACAGTATCCACTTGGTTTAATTCCGGATTCTCCGAAGAATTAGTTTGACATCCTGAACCAAATGCCAAACCAAACAGAATGAATGTGTATGTTTTAATCGAATACATTACAAGGTTTAAGAGGTTCAGTTTATTATTATTGCTAACGGTTTGCGGCTTTGCGTTCGGGCGGGATTTTGAACACTGCACTTGATACGAAGAAACGAACTCAAATATACGCAAAAGCGTTAGACGAAGTACGAAACCCCGCCTGACGCAAAACCGCTGTTATGGGCTGGTTTTATTGTTTAATTACTTTAAATATTTGTTTCGAGCTATTTCCGACACTCAACATATAAATACCTCTAGGTAAATTTTCCATTTCCATTAATGTATTCTCATTATTTATTGTTCCCGAAAAAACGGCTGTACCTAAATTACTATAGAGAGTATATGCCGTGCCAATAAGTTTATAATCTGCTTTTAAATTAATTTGATTTGTGGTCGGATTCGGAAAAATAGAAATGGCAGTTTTAACATCAAAATCAGAAATGCCTGTGGATAAATTCAAATTAGAAAGTGCAAAACGAAACACCCCTTGAGTATTTGTAGCTGCAATTATGTAGTTATCGTTAAGTTCTAAATCAAAAATTGTCAAGTCAGTTAAGCCAGTATTTATTGTGGTCCAATTGTCCCCATTATCAGTCGAATAAAAAACGCCTGATCCAAATGAACCGGCAACAATTAACTGTGAGTTGCTTGCAAAACCTCTGTAAGAGCCTGATGCAAGTCCGCCTCCTAACAAAGTCCAATTTGCCCCAAAATCTAATGAGCGAAAAACGCCAGTTCCTATCGGTCCTCCAGCAAATAATGTGTTTCCTTTGCTTTCCATTGCTCTAAAATTCAATGCTCCGTTTAAGCCATTATTGATGGCAACCCAGTTTGCACCAAAATCAACACTTTTGTAAATACCAGCACCATTTGTGCCAACAAATAATGTATCATTAATAGCGGTAATAGATCTTACATCGGTTGTTGATAATCCAGCAGCGCTCCAATTGTCTCCTTGGTCTGTTGAGATAAAAACACCAGTTGGCCCAACATAAAACAATCTTGTTCCTACATTAAGAATTCCGCCTCCTAGCAAATTGGTTAATCCAACACTTTTTGAAACCCAAGTTGCTCCATTGTCAGCGCTTCTAAAAGCACCTTGGCTAGTGCAAGTATAAATATAATTGTTATCCTTTGTATAACCTCTCGTTGGACCAACAGCATCATTACCATTATTGGATAATGTATAATTGGCGGCACTATCGGTAGATAGATACGAGCCAGTTTGACCACCTGCAAAATTATAAATGCCATTTGTTAATAATGCCTGCATATTTAAGCTAGTTGTTCCTGCGCATTGTTGCCATTGTGCATAAGCTGAAACGCTAAAGCAACTGAATAAAAGAAATTGTAATGTTATTTTTATCATTTTATTGTTTTATTGTTTTATTGAAGAAGACTGCTTTGCAAGCATAAGGTTTAATTCGATTTGTTATTTATTTTTAATTGCCTATAACATCCGTATATACGCAATAAGAACCTCCTATTGGGCATATTTCCATTATGTACACACAAGAAAACAGATGGCATTAAAACGGTGTGTAGTGCATCTAGTGAGTTGGCTGTAAGTGTCATATTCGTATATCCAAAAATAATTAAACCTCACCACAATTGCAAAGGGCTTTTCTGTATAACTCATTAGTCTGCCAATGGAAGTATACATTGGTGCTACGTGTTTCAATACAACTCTACGACTATGTTAAAACACAAATAGGCGCACTTAGCGTGCACCTATTTGTGTTATTTATATACCTACTGGGAAGTATTATTTTACGGTTACCGCAATAGTCTTAGCCCATTTTTCTCCGTATGAAACATGCATACCGTCTGCAAACTGAAGTGTTAGCTTGTAATCTCCTGGCTCCAGATTTAGGGTATCTGTCATTTGGCCACCGCCATAATGTATATGCGTTTCATCGGCTACGATAATTAGCCCTTCTGCTATTGCTCCATCATTTACAAGTAAGTGATGGTGGCCATATCCTGCTCTGGGTGCTCCTTTAGGCTCTACGATCATGCCATTTACTTCCATATTAAGTACAATAGGTGAAGTTAGTTCATCGCCATCCTGGATGTTACCAAAAGATACGCCCTCTTGTACAACTTCACTTACCTCATTTTCAACCGTTTCGGTTGACGAATCGTTACTGGTTTGTGTACATGAAAAAAAAGATACTGTTACTGCTAAAATCCAAAATTTGTTCATACTACAAACTTAATACATCGTATGGAATAGAAGGGGCTTTTTTTGTACTAGTCTACAAATCAACCTAAATATGTGCCAAGCATCTTGAAGTTAAAATTATAGACCAAAAAAAAGGCTAATCCGAAGACAAGCCTTTTTTGGGTGGAAGATGGGGCTCGAACCCACGACCCTCGGTACCACAAACCGATGCTCTAACCAGCTGAGCTATAGCCACCGTTTTACCCCTAAGGGTGCGCAAAGATAATCGCGATGCTTTAATTCGCACTTTTCAGTGCAGGGAATATTGCATGCCCCCAATTTTCGTTGAAAGGGGTTCGTTTTTCAATGGGGCAACCGATCACGTCAGTATTAGAAACAACAGGCGTTCCTCCTTCCAACAAGGCCTCCACAGCATCCCGTAAATCATGTCCTCGAGGGGTGTTCCGGTGCTTGCCCAACGCAAAATACAAATCGTTGATTCTGCCACGGTAGCGGATGGTTCCCAGTGAATCCAGCACAAACACTTCTGGAGTCCAAGATGCTCCCAAAGCGTCAGCCCAGCCCACCGTATCCAATGCCAACGGCCAGCTCACTTCATACCGTTCAGCAAATTCGACCAGGGCTTCCTCTGTCACTGCTGGATTGGGAAACCATCCCACGAGCTCAATCTGATCATCGGCCGCGTTTTGCCATGCTGCATCCAATTGATTCAGGTAGTACGTGTAGTCCTGGCAAATGGGGCACAAAGGCGCTAAAAACACCCAGACTGTCCACATGATGCGTGTGAATTAATGGGTGTCAACAACTTGAATTACATGGCTCCGTTTGGTGCCATTCGATGTGGTCATCTGGTACACGTACGTTCCATTGGACAAGCCGTTGATGGTCCGACGGACCAAGTGGTGTCCAGCACCATACGAGACCTCGTCCAAGAAGGTAGCAACCTCGCGTTGTTGCAGATCGTAAAGGCGCATGGTCACCTCGGCCCCTTCATTCAGGAAGAAGCCCAGTGTGACTTCTTGGCCGTTCGAAGAGGGATTGGGCCAAGCGGGAAATAGGTTGTCCGTTTGGTACACAATGCGCGTATTCTGGTCGGCCGAAGACAACGTGATGTCCTCATCGCCCGGCATGTAATCGACCACCTGCAGAAACATGACATACATCTCATCGCCGGTCAAATCTCCCCATGACATCCACTGAGGTGGATCGTTGGGATTGTAGGGGTTGTCCGCTGTGTTGTCATACGTGCAGTAGCCATGAATCTGGTAGGCTGCAGGAATGTGCTTCAAGGTTGGATAGCTGAAAATTCCCTGCCAGTTGAAATCCCATTGAGGAATGGAAATCAAAGGAATGGTGTCCGCGCCCGATGGTGACACGGCATAAACCTCCCACGCCTGCCCCAGCAAGTGACAATGCGGCGTGATGGACAACACGCTGATGTCGTTGGGAACTTGGTAGATCCCATGGAATGTTTTCACCTCGTTGGGGAGGATGAAAAAGGGTTCCGTTAAATTTTGAGGGGACATGGTGATCAACTCCACTTCCCGTTGGATGGGTTCCTCCGCAAAGAACAAGTTGATGCTCGTGACATCGGATTCTTCTACAGGCGTTGGACCATAGTGCATTTGCAAAAGCAGGCGGCCATCCGGCCCAATCTTCTTACCAATGGTAGAAGGAAACTCCGTGGGGGAAGCCCCTGGAACCCAGCCGCCAAACAAGAAGTCATCCACATTGACGCCATAATCACCAAAACTCTCATAGCCCGGTTCAGGATCTTGATTGTCCAGCGTTTCGGCTCCCGAAATGGAGGCCGCACTTTCGGTATAGGCAATGAGCGCGTGGTGCGCGATGGCGGCGTTGCCGGTTCTCACTTCAACCGCTCGAATTTCCGTGTCTTCTGTGACCCCCGTTTCCAGGACGAAGACTTGGTATTGATCCAACATATCGCCCCCATGCACATAGGGCTCTGGCATTTCCAGGATCAAATCAGGGTCACCAATTTGGCTTCCTTCCGGAAAATCTGGCAATCCTGGATTGTCCGATGGATCTCCCTCGAGCAGCCCTCCGGCATTCCAATCAACAAGCGTCTGAATGTCCTCATCCGAAAGGAATCGCTCTCCTCGCAAGGCGGCGTATTCGGGATCAGGCGTCCATGGGGGCATATAGCCGCTGCCAGTAACATAGGTGATGAACTCACCATAGCTCGCTACTTCGTCATAGGTCGTGAATGGCATCGGACCGATTTCACCGAGGCGATGGCATTCGGTGCAATTCTGATAAATGATGGGCGCCACATCCGCATGGAACGTGGGCGATTGGGCGCTCACGGAAAAGGCAACAGCGCTGAAGATGAGAAAAATGAATGTGGACGTACGCTGCATGTGAAGATGACGTTGAATGAGAATGCAAGTTAATTCAATCTGCTGAACCCCTTAAGTCTCAGCCGCTTCATCGAACTTTGTGCCCCATGGATTCGCTAGATCACGCTCCGCTCGCACCCCGAATACTGCACTTGGCCAGTTGGTACCCCAGTGCGGTGCACGGCACCTTGGGCAACTTCGTCCAGCGTCACATCGATGCCATTGCGACGCAGTGTCCTGGCGAAGTTTGGTTTGCTGCGGCCGCCGCCAAAGGACAGAAAATTCCATTGGATACCGTGCAGTCAAAGGGGCTCATCACCGAACGATTGGTCTACTTCACGGCGAAAAAACCCGTCGTGCGGCAAACCACCAACGCCCTACTCCAATTGGCCGAAGCGCATGAAGGCCCTCCATTTGATTTGGTGCATTTGCACGTCGCCTATCCGGCTGGCCGAGCAGCTCGGCAATTGGCCAAACGTTGGAAAGTTCCTTTGGTTGTTACCGAACATTGGACGGCATACCACGCGGATCAGCGGCACAAGCTCCCCTTTTGGCGCAAGCGCAGCATGCAATTGACCGGTCGAGCCAGCACGTTGCTGTGCCCCGTTTCGGAAGATCTCGCTTCGAGCATGCGTGATTTCGGAATGGGATCCCAGGCTATGGTCATTCCCAATGTTGTGAATATCGACCTTTTCAAACCAGCCGAAACCCGCTCAGGCGCTGACCGTCCTTTTGAGTTGTTGCACATCAGCTCGCTATCCGACGAACAAAAAAACATATCGGGCATGCTGCGAGCCATTGCCGCGGCCTTGCCAACTTGCCCCAAGTTGCGCGTGTCCATCATTGGGGACGGAGATCCGCGACCACATCAGAGCTATGCGCGAAGCTTGGGTCTTGACCAACGCGTGAGCATCCAAGGTGAAATCTCCTTGACGGAAGTGGCCGAACGCATGCGCACGGCCAATGCTTTATTGCTCTTCAGCAACTTTGAAAATTTCCCCTGTGTCATTCCGGAAGCTTGGGCCAGTGGCATCCCCGTGATCTCAACGGATGTCGGGGGCATCGCCGAGCATGTCACACCCGAACGAGGCGTGCTAATCGAACGGGGCAATGAGGTGGCGTTGACCACAGCCATTGTGAACATGGTCAACGCACCATCATCGGCCCATCTTGACGCAACAGCTTTGCGGAAAACCGCTGAATCCATGTTCAGCATGAACGCCATCGCTGCTCAATACCAACGGGCGTATCAAAAGGCCTTCCAGCTGCAGACGAAGAGGCCATGAACCTGCGCCGCACCATCGTCCAGTCCATTCAAAGTCGCGCGTGGCTTTTGCTGCTATCGACGGCCATTATCCTCATCAATACGCGCACGTTGGGACCGGAAGGCCAAGGGCAAATCGCTTGGATTCAGCTCGGACTCCTTCTGGTCACGGGAGCCAGTGGTTTCATCGCCGGCGGAGCCGTGGTTTTCCTGCAGAAAGAAATCCCCCTGCGCGCGACCCTCCTTCCCGGGCACATCTGGTTGATCGCCTCCTCCATCGGCGCCACAGCCCTTGGCATTCAACTGGGGTTCTTGCCAGCGCATCACATGCTGGACATTGCGTTATTGGGCTGGCTGCAAGGCGTCATCATTTTCCATGGCCAACTGCTTCTGGGAGCCCAAAATGTCCGCGCGCACAATCAACTTCAAGTGATGCAAAATGCCTTCGTGGCCATCGGATTGATCCTTGCCTACTTCGTTTGGGAATGGCGGCATGTGGATGCCTTCTTGGCCGTCTTGGCCTTGAGTTTGGGATTGACCGCCTTGCTCTCGTTGTTTTCAATTGGGAAATTGCCGCAATCCAGCAACCCACCTCCTTTCCGTCACGTCGTGCGTTTGCTCTGGAAACATGGAAGTGCGGCCCAAACCGGAGGATTGTTGCAAATGCTGACCAACCGAACCAACTTCAGCCTGTTGGCTCGCAGTGCAGGCCAAGGCGCCGCAGCTACCGGCATTTATTCCGTGGCTTTCTACGGACTGGAAGCGATTTGGCTCGTGGCCCGAGGACTGGCACCGGTGGTTCACGCCCGCACCGCCAACAATCCAGACCGAGAACGACGCATTCAGGAAACGGGACGGTTTCTCGGTGTCGCGATTTTGGGCACCTTGCCCCTAGCGACTCTAGCGGCTTTGATTCCAGACGCGTGGTACGCTCTGGTCGTTGGTTTTGGTGGTATCCAACCGGTCATCCTACGCCTTTTGCCGGCTGCGATAGCAGGTGCCATGGCCTCCATCCTCGCCCACCACCTTTCTGGCATTGGACAGCACCGATGGAACGCCTACACGTCTGCATTGGGGCTAGCTGTTTTGAGCGTTTGCGCGTGGCAATGGATTCCAGTGACCGGAATCAATGGCGCTGCATACGCCGCTTCCGCCGCTGCCGTGGCACAAACGATTGGGCTGATCGTGGCCTGGTGCCATTGCGAACAATCGCGCTTTACGGCGCTTTGGCCACGTTTCCGTGCGACGCCATCGACCGCTGACGACTCAAGCGAGATCGAATAAATCCTTCACAACAGGCGGCCGACTGGATTCAAACCCTTCGCCATTTTGTATGCCCCCCAATCGACCCATGGCTGCATCCCGGCTTTTGAGGTGATCCATGAATTCAGGAGAACTGATGGGGGTCACCGGCATGTCATCATCAGAACCGGCGTAAAACTGCGTTTTGTACGCAGCGATTGCGGCGTATTTCACGGCTTCAAATCCTGAAATGTCCACAATCAAATCGGGGGCTCTCCACCGGTCTTGAATGCAGAAATAAACGGATTGAGGCCGCCAAGGCGCTTGATTTTGTCCGCTGCTTTGATCCAAGGTCTCGATTTTCAATAAGCCACTCAAAAAGCAAGCTCTTTCCAGCAAGGCACTGGCTCTTCCATGATCAGGATGCCGGTCAGACTTGGCATTGGCCAAAACAACTTGGGGACGCAGGCGGCGCAAAACTTCCACCACCTTGAGCAACGAGCGTTGGTCAATTTCAAAAAAACCATCCCCCAAGTCCAAATTCTCACGATGCGCAATTCCAAGAATATTCGCCGCTTTAGCAGCTTCAACACTTCTGGTTTCAGCCGTTCCTCTCGTACCGAGTTCTCCACGGGTCAAATCCACCAGCGCAACGCGCTTGCCCATGGCTGTCATCGATGCCAAAGTCCCTCCTGCAGACAACTCCACATCATCGGGGTGGGCTCCAAAAGCACACACATCCATTGCATCAATTCGAGATCGGCTCATGAGGTAAAGTTAGGGATTCATGAAAAAGTCAATTGCGATTGCAGAGAACAAGTTTTAGGCCCATATTGTTGCCCCAATATGAGCTCTCTTTCATCCGATCATTCCACGCAAGCCATCGTCATCGGCGCAGGGTTTTCAGGCATTGCGGCCGCCACGGAATTGGCATCGAAAGGAACCCAAGTGGTTGTTTTAGAACGGCATAACCATGCAGGCGGTCGAGCCAGGGTGTTTCAAGAAGCCGGATTTACGTTTGACATGGGGCCCAGCTGGTATTGGATGCCCGATGTGTTCGAAGCGTACTTTTCCAAGTTTGGAAGCGATGTGAACCAAGAACTTGACCTCGTTCGCCTCGATCCATCGTACAAAGTGTGGTTTACAGGAGAGTCTTTGGATGTCCCCGCCGCTTTTGAATCCATGCAAGCCGCCTTTGAATCCATGGAGGAAGGCGCTGGTCAACGACTCGCAGACTTCATGGCCGAGGCCCAAGTCAAATATGACATTGGCATGAGTGAATTCGTTTGGAAGCCCGCTCACAATGTGCTGGAGTTTGCCGATTGGAAGACCGTTAAACAGTCGACACATCTGTCCTTGTTCACATCGTTCAGCAAGCATGCCCGCCGCTACTTTACGGATCCACGGCTCTTGCAGATCATTGAGTTTCCCGTGCTTTTTTTGGGAGCCAAACCCGAAAAAACACCTGCGCTGTATAGCTTGATGAATTACGCCGACACCATGTTGGGTACGTGGTATCCCATGGGCGGCATGCACGAAATCGTGCAGGCATTGGTCCGGGTGGCCGAAAGTCACGGGGTGCAGTTTCATTATGAGCAAGATGTCGTCTCCATTGATGCAGACCAGGGCAAGGTATCCGGCGTGACCCTTAGAAATGGAACAAAATGGAAAGCCGACACCATCATCGCAGCGGCTGATTATCACCATGTGGAGCAGCAGCTGTTGCCAGAAAATTACAGGCGTTATGATGCTGCGTATTGGGAGAGCCGGGTGATGTCACCAAGTTCGTTGCTCTTCTACGTGGGTGTCAACATCCGTGTGCCCGAATTGCGGCATCACAATTTGTTTTTTGACACGCCCTTTGGACCGCATGCGGAGACCATTTATGACACGCCCTCCTGGCCAAAGGACCCCTTGTTTTATATCAGTGCTCCGTCAAAAACGGATGCAGGAGTTGCACCAGAGGGACACGAAAACTTATTTTTCCTGATCCCCTTGGCCCCTGGTCTTTCGGAAGAAGAAGGCCAACGCGAAGCCTATTTCAATCACTTGTGCGATCGGCTTGAAACCCACATCGGCGTCGACATTCGCCCGCACATCGTTTACCAGCGGAGCTATGCGCATGCCGAGTTCCAAGAGGACTATCGCGCATTCAAAGGCAACGCCTATGGATTGGCGAACACTTTGAAGCAGACGGCTTTTTGGAAACCAAAAATGAAAAGCAAACTCCCCGGACTCTTCTTCACCGGCCAATTGACGACTCCCGGACCGGGCGTCCCCCCCAGCCTCATCAGTGGAGAAGTTGCGGGCAGAGAAGCGAAGTCTTGGCTTCAAGCCCAACAATGAACCTATTGCCTGTTTTTGAAGTTATTACGCCATGGACCCTATCGCATTGTATGACCAAGTTTGCAACGAATGCAGTGTGCAAACCACCAAAGCATACAGCACCTCCTTCTCCTTGGGCATCCGGGCGCTCGGAAAACCGTTGAGACTTCCGGTTTATGCGATCTATGGCTTCGTGCGGTTTGCCGATGAAATTGTAGACTCCTTCCATGGCCACGATAAGCAGCATTTATTCCAACGTTTCAAAGCAGACACGTACGCCGCCATTGATGAGGGAATCAGTCTCAACCCCATTCTTCACGCCTTCCAGCGGGTGTTCCATCGCTATTCCATTGACCGGGATCATGTGGATTTGTTTTTGAGAAGCATGGAATGGGATTTGAACCGCAATGAGTACGACCGACAGGGCTTCGAAGACTATGTGGTGGGCTCCGCTGAAGTCGTGGGACTCATGTGCTTGCGCGTATTCGTTGATGGAAATGATGACCGTTACAACACTTTACTGCCAAGTGCTCGCCGATTGGGCGCTGCGTTTCAAAAAATCAATTTTCTGCGTGACCTCAATGATGATTTCAAGGAAAAAGGACGCACGTACTTCCCCGGCTTGGACATGAGTCAATTCGATGAGGCAACGAAGAAAACCATCGAAGCCGAAATTCAAGCCGATTTCAAAGCAGCCCATGCAGGCATCATCCAACTGCCTCACTCGAGTCGATTGGGTGTGCACGTAGCTTACATCTACTATCTCCGTTTGTTTCAAAAAATCCGTTCGCTTCCAAGCGATCGCATCATGGAAGAACGCATCCGCATACCAAATTATCGCAAAGTGACGCTGTTGTTTAGCTCCTATCTCAGGCACCAACTCAATCTGCTTTGATCATGCCGTGGTCCTTAGCGGTTTGTCTCGTGTTTTTCAATTGGCCAACCAGCACGCCTCTCCTGCAGGGGTCCAATTTGCCCGTCGAAGAGAGAATGGATTTGTGGGCCGCTTATCGATTGGCCTCCATCCACAAAACCGACACCGCATCTTTAGCAAATTTTGAACGCGCCGCATCAGACTGCTGCGCCGGGCAGCCTGAAAACAACGTGGCCGCCGGTTTCTTCGCAACTGCCAAGTTGATGCAGGTGGAGTCCATGACGAATCTTGTTGAAAAACTGGAGTCTTTCTTGCAATGGAAATCGGAACTCGAGCGCTCCATTGCCCTGCATCCAACCGACGCTGACTTGCGGCTATTTCGGCTTTCCGTCCAGCTGCATGTACCAATGCTGTTGGCATACTCCAGCGACATCGAAAAAGATGCCACGTTCATCTGGACGGCTTTGGAGACTGGATTCTGGGCATCCGACTCATTGCATGAAACGTTCATTCGTGAAATTTATACGGCGTTTGAACTGCCCCAATCCACCCTGATCAATGAAAAATAAGTCCGAAGAAGAGGTCATTCTGGTGGATGCCGAAGACCGCAAAATGGGGATCATGGACAAGATGGAAGCACATGAAAAAGGAGTGTTGCACCGCGCTTTTTCCATTTTCATTTTCAATAGCAATGGCCATTGGTTGCTTCAACAAAGAGCCCCGCACAAATACCACAGCCCCGGTTTGTGGAGCAACACCTGTTGCAGCCATCCCCGGGATGGCGAATCGGTCATTGATGCCGGCACCCGTCGATTGAAGGAGGAAATGGGAATGTATTGCCAATTGGAACCCCAGTTTCAGTTTATTTACCGCTGCCAACTCCCCAATGGATTGATTGAACACGAGCTAGACCACGTTCTGTTGGGCTATTCGGACATGCCGCCCCAGCTCAACGCTGAGGAAGTCGCTGATTTTCGGTATGTGACGACATCGGAGCTTGAACAAGAAATGCAAGCGCACCCTGAGCGGTTCACGGTGTGGTTCAAATTGTGCTTTCTTCAAGTGCAAAATCGATTGCGTGAACTGGAACGCCTGCGATGAGAACTCACGAAGGAAAGAAAGCCCTTGTCATTGGAGCCGGTGTCGCCGGTCTGGCTACAGCCATCCGATTGGCCGCGCAAGGCTTTCAAACTTCCGTATACGAAATCGCCGAAGAAGTCGGCGGAAAGATCAAGGAAGAACACATCTCGGGATACCGGTTTGATCTCGGCCCTTCGCTCTTCACCATGCCCGAATTGATCCTGGAGTTGGATGCTCTGGCGCGTGCAAGCACTCATGTGAAAAGCCCGTTGCCCGCACCATTTCAATACCAAACCCTGGATCGTTCCACGCATTATTTTTGGGAGGATGGCACGCAGATCACCGCCTGGGCTAACCGCGAGGCGTTCAAGCAAGCCGCCATGGAAGCCGTCGATGTGCATCCCCGAGCGCTCGACAGGCACCTCGTACATAGCCAAACCATTTTTGAATCTACAAGGGCTCTGTTCTTGGAGCAAAGCCTTCACGAATGGGGACGCTTTCGTTGGTCAGCACTCCGGAAGGCACTTCCTCATTTGCACCAATTGCCCTGGATCGGATCATTGCATCGCCTCAATCGTAGAACACTCCGAGAACCTCATCTCGTACAACTTTTTGATCGCTACGCAACGTACAACGGTTCGGACCCGCATCGCGCGCCCGCTATGCTACACGCCATCCCCCACTTGGAACATGGACTCGGAACCTATTTCCCCGAAGGAGGCATGGCCGCCATTGTCAAGCACTTGCACGCCTTAGGAATCAGCTTGGGTGTGGTATTTCATTTCGGTCAAGCCGTCCAAAGAATAGTGCATCAAAACGGCCAAGTCCAAGGCATCACTTTGGAAAAGGACGGCCAGTCTCATCGCATCCCAGCGGATGTGGTGGTCTCCAATGCCGACATTCATCCGACATACCGAAAACTGTTGCCCGAGCTCAAAGCACCGGAAAACATCTTGAAGCAAGAGCGCTCCACGAGTGGAGTGATTTTTTATTGGGGGGTTCGAAAAGAGCATGCCGCACTGCACTTGCACAACATCTTCTTTAGTCAGGATTACCGGCGTGAATTCCAAACCATTGAGGCGATGGGACATCCCGGCGCCGACCCGACCGTTTACATCAACATCTCCTCGAAAGTCCAGCCATCCGATGCACCGGATGGATGCGAGAATTGGTTTGTCATGGTCAACGTGAGCGCAGATCCCGACGCGATTGACGCTCAAATCCCAACCATTCGGCAAGCCGTTTTGGATAAAATAACCCGCACATTGGGGCATTCCATCGAGCAGCTCATTGAAACGGAATCCGTCCAGACACCCCGTGACATCGAGCAACGCACGAGTTCATGGCGGGGTGCGCTTTACGGCGCGAGCTCCAACAAAGCGTTGGCCGCTTTCCTCCGTCACCGCAACCGTTCCCGGCAAATCAAAGGATTGTATTTTTGCGGTGGAAGTGTTCATCCGGGTGGCGGGATCCCGCTTTGTTTACTCAGCGCTCGAATAGCCTCCGAATTGATTCGAACTACTGCTTCATGAATTGGACTGATTCTCAACGTTGGATTTCCCTTTTGATGCTCATTCTGAACGGAGTCGGTCTCGCTGGCATCCTGTTGGGCTTCGGTGAGCGCATTCTTCAGTTCACGGCATTGAACTTGTTGATCAGCGGATTGCTGGCCATGGCATTCGATTGGGACTCCCGAAGTCGGCTTTGGTGGTTGGCTGCCATCGGCGGGTGGTTGGCTGAATGCATTGGAGTCCAGACCGGGCTGCTTTTCGGTCAATACAATTACAGTGAAGGGCTCGGCCCCAAATTGGCTGGAGTTCCGCTCATTTTAGGAATTCTTTGGTTCGTCATGCTCATGGGATTCGGCCACTGGACCAGCACTTGGGTGGAGCGATTTCATTGGAGCCAACGAACCCGAAAAATTGCCACCGCTTTCTTGGCTGCCACTTTGATGATGGCACTGGATGCTTTTATTGAGCCCGTGGCCATCCAAGCCGGATGGTGGTCTTGGTCCAACATCGACGTCCCCTGGACCAATTATGCCTCGTGGTGGGCTTTGGCTTTTTTGTTTCACCTCGTTCCAAAAACGTCCCCTCAATCCAAGGGAGCTGGAATCTTAGTGCTCATCTTTGCAACGTTCTTCATTCTGCTCAACACCTTCCAATGGACAGCCTGAACTTTTTGATCTCACCCCCGGCCATCGTGCTTGCGACCTTCCTCGCCATGGAAGGCGTGGCCTGGTTCGCACACAAATATGTGATGCACGGCATGATGTGGGTTTTCCATGAAGATCACCATGTGCACCAACCTGGTTTTTTTGAGAAGAACGACGCTTTCTTCCTGATTTTCGCCATTCCCAGTGCCAGTTGTTTCATCACAGGGTCCATGGCAGGTGGTGATTTTCGCGTTTGGATTGGAACGGGAATTGCGGCTTATGGTCTGGCGTATTTTCTGGTTCACGACGTTTTCATTCACCAACGTTTCAAGTGGTTTCGGCGCACCGAAAACGCCTATTTCATGGCCATTCGGAAAGCGCACAAAATCCATCACAAGCACTTAAGCAAGGAAGAGGGCGAATGCTTCGGCATGCTTTTCGTACCCTTGCGTTATTGGATTGAAGCACGGAAAGCTCAATCAAGTAAGATCTCTCAACCGTCCAATACCCATCCAACATGAGTGGTCTCTACCTCGCGGTCGACCTTGGCGTTCTGGCCTTCCCCTTGTTGCTCAGTTTTGACAAACGCGTCAATTTTTTCAGCCAGTGGAAGGATTTCTGGCCCATCAATTTCGCGGTCATGGCCTTCTTCATCACCTGGGATGTACTTTTCACGCAATGGGGCGTTTGGGGATTCAATCCCGATTACTTGCTCGGCCCCGAATGGCTTGGATTGCCGCTTGAAGAGTGGTTATTCTTTATCTGCATTCCTTATGCGAGCGTATTCACTTATGCCACAATCAAGCATTATATCCGACGCAACCCGATTCGACACAGTGCACTCACAGTGAACATGGTCGCCATTGCCATCACAGGAGGGCTGAGTTATTGGTATGCCGATGCCTGGTATACCTTCTCGGCCAGTGCCCTGCTCTGTGCTTTCCTGATCTGGTCAGCCTTGACCTATTCTGATTGGGCCCATCACCTATGGACGACTTTTTTCGTGCTCCTGATTCCGTTTGTTGTGAGCAACGGTATCTTAACGGGGGTCAGCTTTTGGGAGTATCCCCTGTTGCACCATGACGCGAGTCAAATTCAGGATTCCATCGTCTGGTACAATGCTGTGCACACCACAGGTTGGCGTGTTTTTAGTATGCCAGCGGACGATTTGATCTACGGCTTCCTTTTGATCGGGATGCACATCGCAGGCTTCGAAGCGTTGCAGAAAAAACGTTTGGGGCTAGGGCCATACTCCGACTGATTTATCGATTCAGTTGGAATCTTGCTTGGATCGACCGGTGGTCTGACAAGACGACCTCATCCGTTTTGAACTCCAAGCATTCCAGTGCTGGACTATGCAGAATGAAATCGATGCGCATGCCAGGGATTTCTCCAGCGTAGGTCGCTCCGAGCAGCGGGCCACTGCCATTGTATGCATCTTTCAAATACGGCTGGAACTGCTGCCTTGCATAGGATACCGGTCCGTCATTGAAATCCCCCATCAGCACCACAGGATGGGGACTGCTTGCTACATATTCCGCGACCATTTCCGCTTGTAAGGCTCTTTTTTTCCAAGCCGTTTGCAGTCGATCCAGCAATCTAACACGCTGCGATTCATCGGGGACTTGGCGCATGGCCTCGTAGTCTTCAAGCTCCAAATGAAGGCTGCTTAGGTGGACATTGAAGGCTCGGATCGTGTCATGCCCAACAAGCAGATCCACATACATGGCGCTGTTGTTTTTATCGTTCGGGAAATGAATCGCTTTCACATTGAGGATGGGAAACCGCGAGAGCACGGCCAATCCAAACAATTTTTGTTGTTCTCTTCCAAACTTGAATTCCTCCGCCCAATGCGCAAGCCCCAAGGCTTGTTGAAGCCGTTCTCTGGTCATCCAAGGTGAAGCTTTTTCTTCCAAAAAGCATTCTTGCAAGCAGATCAGGTCGGGATGTTCGGAACCCATATGGGCCAGCATCTCTTTTCGGGCTGAAGCGTTGTTCAACCAACCAAAGCGGTCAAATTGCCGGACATTCCAGGAAAGCACTTTGAATGT
>JAQCJQ010000169.1 GCA_027593035.1 Bacteroidota bacterium
ATTTCGGTGAGGACCTGTATGTGGCCAGTGATGTCGATCCGGGAAGCTATGATGTGAGCCTGCATGTTACGGGCGATTTGTGCGCTGACAGTAGCTTTCATACGGTTACATTCTACCCGCCGTATTCAGGTCAAAGCGTCGCCAGTGCTTGCGAATCCTACGTTTGGAATGGGAACGCGTACTCCAGCACAGGGATCTTTCTGGACACGTTGACCAGTGCCACGGGATGCGACAGTTTGGTCGAGTTGGACTTGAACATCATGCCGTTGCCCGACCCGATGCTGGTAGATTGGATGAGCGATACCTTGGTCTATTGCCCGGTACCCGGCTCTTTGTTGTTTGGCGTGGAGGCCGACCCGTTGTATCAACTGAGTTGGACATTCTGGGCGGAAGGATCCAACGATTCCATTCCGCTTCCCAGCCCCATTGCCGCTTCTGCTTACTACGGCCCGGGACTTTACCAAATCATCTATGCGACGGGTGCACCTTGCTATTTTTCTGCTACAGGAACCATTGCTGTTGAAATCGAAGATTGCAGCATCACCATCCCCAACGTGTTCTCGCCCAATGGCGATGGCAAGAACGACCGGTTTTATGTGGACGGCTTGTTCAGCATCCAGAACGCGCGCATGCAAATATTCAATCGCTGGGGCAACCTGATGTTCAATGATGATGACTTTGGGTCCAGTGCAGGTTGGGATCCGCGACTAACCGCATCAGAGGGCACCTACTATTACATCTTAGAAATCCCCATCCTGACCGAAGAATTGGCCATCACGGGGATTGGAGGTCCTGAAATTGTAGAAGGCCCTCAAACGGTCATTTATCAGGGGAGTTTAACCTTGGTGCGATGACCTTATGGTCGCCAATTTCAGATTATACATTCAATCAAAAAACCGCCGCTGAAGGAGAGAGTCCTTGGCGGCGGTTTTTTTCTGAAATGTTTCTCGGTAATCCTAACTGGCTGCTCAAAAAGCCATCTCCACCTGGAAACGGAAGAGCATATCGAATTCTTGATCGAAGCTGAATTCGGCGTTTTCGTCTATGAAGCTCAAGTCGGTTTGAACCTTCAAACTGTGCCCTACAACATACTTGGACAATCCGAACGTGTGCATGCGCTGCGCATCACGATCGGAGATCAGACCCGCTGCTTCCGGGGTAATGGATGTATAGCGGAATGCCGGCTCCACGTTGTTTTCAAACAAATAGCCTAATTGTACATTGATGCCTTCGCCCGTGTAGTCGTTGCTCAAAAATTCTTCCTCCGCATCCAATACTGCAATACCCGTGCGAGCGGAATAAGACTAAAATAAAGCACTTACAGTCGGACCCTTCAAGTGCTTTCGCTTTTATCAGCCGTATGCGGTCAAAAGAAATATCTCACACTTCACATCAACGAGGTGGTTTTTTTTTACTTTTCAATATGAAAAATTTCCCAGCGCTCTGCCTCGTAATTCTGCTTGCCAGCTGCTCGCCGAAAGGCATCAATGTTCTCAACTCTTACAGCACTGAAGGGCTGACCTACGAGAACACTTCTGTTTTCTACAATGGGGTTTTGGCTGCTGAACTTTCATCTATTGAAGTTGCTTTTGACGACGGAAAACTGGTTCAAGAAGCCACATTTGTGCTGACCTCTTCCGAATACAATGAGATCGCTGTGAACATCATAAAGCTCATTCAAGATAAGAAGGCGGATCCCAATTGGGAAATTGAAGTCGAGCTAAAACTCTGATTTCGTCAATCCTCTGTGAAGTTGTACGTCACGCCCAGCGTGAACGTTCTTCCTAGATTAAAGCTCTGGAAATTATATTCCTCGCCTTTGAACGTGTACGTCTGGCGGTATCTCGGATCCAGTAAGTTTCGGCCTTTGATATTCAACGTAAAACGGTCACCCATGGACTTGCTCATGCTCATGTCCAGCGCAGCACGTGGTTGGTCGTAAACATCGGGGGTCCCTCCAGGGGTGATCAACACGAGCTTCGGACCACTGATGTTAAAACCCGCATTGACATTGAATCCAATGGAATCATTTGAATAGTTCAGTATTCCATTGATGATGTATGGAGATTGTCCATACATCGGTCGCGTTTCCTCATGATCAGGATCGGTTGCGCGAATCTCAAGCAACTCATCCTCCGCAATACTCGTCGCACTCTGGATGTACGTCGCATTGAATGCTGCGTTTAAAGCGCTGAGTTTTTCGCTCAAAAAGCCGAGGTTCTTTTTCGCTTCAAATTCAATTCCATAGAGCTGAGCGCTTTCGACATTCTTCCAAGTAATTTCTGTGTTGGCCGCAGTTGAAATGATCACCTGTTCGATGGGATCCGTAAAGTGCTTGTAGAACACACTCAACGAAAGCAACTCCCTCAAACCTGGAAACACTTCGATGCGATTGTCGATATTGAGGATCTTGGTGCGATTCAGGGCGGTATTTCCCGTTTGTTGTTCCTGTATTTCGAAATCAAAAACCGAAAAAGGGGCCTTTTCCCGGAACAACGGCCGCGCAACGCTTTGGCTCGCAGAGAAGCGATAGTTGGTTACTTTTAAATCTTGCTCAGCAAGTTTGAGTGTCATATTGAGCGACGGTAACACGTCCAATACGTTCAATGATCCGCGGAAATTACT
>JAQCJQ010000170.1 GCA_027593035.1 Bacteroidota bacterium
TACTCCCTTCCCGAATTTTCATGGTAACAGTTACGGTGTCTCCAGCATGAAATGCGGGCCACTCCTTTGTCTCCACCAACTTGCTTGCGATTTCCTGAATGCGGTCCATTGTATCAACGTTGTTCTACTCCCGTTTATCGGGGTGCAATATTACGAAGAATCCTCGTACGTTCAATTCTCTTTCTCAGGAATCTTCACTGAATAAATCAGGTCTTCGCTGTTGGGTTCGTTCAAAAGCCTGAATTTCCTGCCATTTTTGAATGGCTGCATGGTCGCCAGAACGTAAAATTTCAGGGACAATCCAACCTTGATGTTCTGCTGGGCGCGTGTATACTGGAGGAGCCAGTAAGCCATCTTGAAAGCTGTCGGTCAAGGCACTCTGCTCATCTCCAATGACTCCGGGCAACAACCGGACAATGGCATCGGTGAGAACAGCGGCGGCCAATTCACCACCGGAAAGGACATAATCTCCAATGGAAATCTCCCGGGTGATCAAATGATCGCGAACCCGTTGATCCACTCCTTTGTAATGGCCGCAGAGCAGGATCAGGTTGCCTCCAATGGAAAGTTGGTTGACTATGGACTGGTTCAAACGCTCGCCGTCAGGCGTGAGGTAGATGACTTCAGCATACGTTCTTTCCGATTGTAGGGATGTAATGGCATCTTGTATGGGTTGAATGGTCATGACCATGCCCGCGTTTCCTCCGAAGGGCACATCGTCCACTTTCTGGTGCTTGTCTTGGCTCCAATCTCGGATGTTGTGGACATGAATTTCAACCAATCCCTTGTCTTGTCCTCGTTGCACAATGCTATCGGCAAATGGCCCTTCGAGTAGTCGAGGAACAACGGTGAGAATGTCGATGCGCATGATCAAAAAAGAATTCGTAGGAAACAAAGGTAGTGCCCCGAGAGCGCCGACAATTCGATGCCTCCAATCTGTACCTTTGCAAGGTCTCCGATTAATTGCATTTTCATGAAGGACCGAAAGGAATACAGCTCAGTCGTTAGCCATCCGTTTCACGTTTTCAACGGTATTTTTTTGACGTTGCCATTGGACGGTATCCGGCAAACGGGTTTGCGGGTTCCTCTTTTGCAAGAGGCCTGTGATGAAGGGCTGAATGCGTCGCACACGCCGCAAGAAATCATTGAGCGGTTTTTGGATCAACAGGGGTTGGACTCCATGGAGAAAAAGACGGATTTGCTCTTCCGGATCATACAGTATGTGGAACGTCAGGTGGTTTTAGTCGATGCGTTGGAAGATGCTCGGTATGCACAACTCAATGATCTGGGCGGTGTCGAGTCCCTGTCCAGTCTGATGCAACGAGTACGCCGTCATGGGAAGGAAGCGGACCTCAAGGCCCTGTTGGGAGATTACGCTGTTCGTGTTGTTCTGACAGCCCACCCCACGCAATTCTATCCAGGCAGTGCCTTGGCGATCATTACCGATTTGGCGACGGCGATGGAAGAAAATGACCTGGTGAGCATCCGGAAATTGTTGCATCAATTGGGGTTGACTCCGTTTTTCCAATCTGAGCCACCCACGCCCTATGACGAAGCGGTGCGGCAAACCTGGTATTTGGAAAATGTATTCTACCATGCGGTTCCAGATTTGTATGCCCGTGTGGCTCAGGCCATGGATGATGCGGCTGCGGAACACATTTGTTCTTCGCTCATCAGCATTGGATTTTGGCCAGGAGGCGATCGCGATGGCAATCCTTTTGTCGATGCCCAAACAACATGGCACGTGTCAGAACGCCTGCGAGGAACGCTGCTCCGCTGTTATCGAAGAGAAATTCGAGATTTGCGAAGACGGATCACCTTCAAGCATGTCGCGGCGACTCTGGATCAGTTGCAGGACCAGATTGAGTTCGCCATGTTGCATCCAGAAGACGGTCGGCTTTCCGTGGTGGATTTGGAAGCCAAGCTAGAGGAAGTGGCCGAATTGGTGTTGGAGCATTCCAATGGTTTGTACATCGATCGGGTCCGTGCTTTCTTGTTCAAATTGCGCTTGTTTGGCCTTCACTTTGCCAGCATGGATGTGCGCCAGGACAGCCGTGTGATCCAATCCGCCATGGATTCGGTGCTTGCCGCCTCAGGTGAGGACGTGTCTTCTTTCCGTGCACTTTCAAGGGATGAACAGGTCAACCGTTTGTTCGCTTGGCCCGTGGGCATGGATGTCGGTAAATTGGAATTGGAACGCCACCAGGACGTGTTGGATTCTTTGCGGGTGATGCGCAAAATTCAAAAGCAAAATGGCGAACGCGCCTGCCATCGATTCATCATCAGCAATTGCTCTGGTGTTTTGGATGTCGCTGCGATTTTTGCCCTGTCTCGAGCGTCGGGCGCTGAAACCGAAGCTGCTTTGGACATCGTGCCTTTGTTTGAGACCATTGCGGACTTGGAAAATGCTTCCAATGAAATGGAAGCGATGTATGCACACCCCATCTACCGAAGCCATTTATTGCAGCGGAACGAACGACAAACGGTGATGCTAGGGTTTTCAGACGCACGAAAGATGGCGCTACCTGAGGGCCAATTGGGCCATTTACCAGTCGAAACAAGCGCTGACTGCTGTGTCCAATGCGAACAAGATCACGGTGGTGTTT
>JAQCJQ010000045.1 GCA_027593035.1 Bacteroidota bacterium
AGCGATGTCCGTGTCGTTCGATCCAATCGCTGACAAGTTAGCAGCAACACCAGAAGCGTTGGTTGCGATATCCGTGTCGTTTGATGAGATCTGACCCTGTAGTACGGCGTCAGCAGCGTCCATTTGTCCTTTTGATGCGAGTTGACCAGCAGTGGTTGCGTCTGAAGCAGATACATTTCCAGATACTGATACGTTTCCTGTTACACTTACGTCATCTCCTAGTGTCGTCTCCCCAGAGACATTAAGAGTTGAATTCAATGTAGTTGCACCGTCTACCTCAAGAGTACTGTATACCTCAACAGTCGTTGCGTCGAATGCTGTGATGGTACCACTTGGGCTTGTCATGTCTGACTCAATCGTCAAGTTCTGAATGTCTGCAGCGTCCAAGTCAGCGTTTTGCGCAGCCAATGAGTTCGTAGAGACAGAAGAGGTGATCACGTTGTCAGCTGAAATCGCCGTGTACGGAGCTTCCAAAGAAACCGTGTTTCCGCTAGCATCGAAGAAGTCATTTGCTTCAACAATTGCAGCTACATCAGCTTCAGAACCAGCGACTCCATTGATCAATCCCAACAAATAGGTGTCATAATCGCTTAAAGCGTCGTCACCGTCAGCACGCGCCTGAAGTTCAGCAGCGAGGTTGACCGTGTTCGCGCCAATCGCGTTGCTGTTTGCAGCATCACCAAACTGACGAGCACTTGTTTCAGCACTCAAACCGTTATTCAACGTAGTGATATCACTGTTGTTGTCATCAATCTGACCCTGCAATTGACCGTCTGCATTCTCGCGAGCAGTCACTTCATTCGAAATGGCCGTAGCGTTAGCAGCAATGTTTCCCGCCAACACTCCGTCAGCAGCAATGCTAGACGCTTCGTTGTTGTTTACATCCAACTGAACAGCATTGATGTTGAGTTGCAACTGATCGTCAGCACCTTCGCTAGAAGATTGGTTGTTGTTTACATCCGTCTGAACAGCGTAGATGTTTGTTTGCACAGACGATATGACGTCCATCAATACGCCTTCAGCAGTCATCGCACGAGTTGTCTCGGTAGAGATCGCTGTAGCGTTCACACCTTCAGCAGCCATCGCACGAGTTGTCTCGTCAGAAATAGCAGTAGCGTTTACACCTTCAGCAGCCATCGCACGAGTTGTCTCGGTAGAGATCGCTGTAGCGTTTACACCTTCAGCAGCCATCGCACGAGTCGTCTCAGCAGCAATGTCAGAAGCGTTTACACCTTCAGCAGCCATCGCACGAGTTGTCTCGTCAGAAATAGCAGTAGCGTTTGCAGACTGAGCTCCAGCATCTAAAGTCGCTTGGTTAGCGTCAGCAGTAGCGTTTGCAGCTAGAGCAAGCGCATCAGCAGCAGCCTGGTTAGTGTCCGCAGAAGCGTTCGCAGCCAAAGCAGCATCCAGGGCCTCGTCGGCAGCCACCATAGTAGATACGGCATCCAAATGCGCCGTTCCTTCATATCCTGGGTGAGTTGGTACGTTATCAACGTTTCCAACGATACTTGTTTCAAATCCCAAATCCGCAGCAGTCAATGCAATACGGAGTTCGTTGTCGCTAATGGCAGACGCGTTTTCGCCTTCAGCAAGAGTAGCACGAGATGTCTCGTCAGCAATCGCTGTAGCGTTTGCAGCTTGAGCAGCAGCATCGGCAGAAGCCTGTGCGGCATCAGCAGTCGCGTTTGCAGCAAGGGCAGTCGCTTCAGCAGTCGCTTGTGTGGCATCAGCAGCGCTATTGGCAGCAATCGCAGAAGCGTTTACGCCTTCAGCAGCCATTGCACGTGTTGCTTCATCAGCAATCGCAGAAGCGTTTGCAGACTGAGCAGCAGCATCGGCAGTAGCTTGTGCAGCATCCGCAGAAGCGTTCGCGGCAAGAGCCGTCGCTTCAGCTGTAGCTTGTGTCGCGTCAGCAGCGCTATTGGCAGCAATCGCAGAAGCGTTTGCAGACTGAGCAGCACCATCAGCCGTAGCCTGTGCAGCGTCAGCTGAAGCATTCGCAGCTAGAGCAAGTGCATCAGCAGCAGCTTGGTCAGCATCAGCAGTAGCGTTTGCAGCAATCGCTTGAGCGGTTGCAGCGTCTCCAGCATCAGCATACGCTTCAGTTGCGACAACGTTTCCACCAGCAGTCAGCGTTCCAGAAAGTTCCACATCACCAAGGATACTAACGTTTCCAAGGCCGAGAGCTTCAGCAAATACCAAATCTTCAATTTGAGCAGATTCAGCTTGCATGTCCTCGAAATCAGCGTTGTTCGCTGCAAGGTTATTGAAAAAGGCTACACCCGCACTGAATGAACCTTCAATGTTCAAACCTCCAGTGACCGTCAAATCTTCAACAGTGATTCCTGTTTCGTTAATTTGAATAACCCCGAGCAAATCACCGAGGTCAGCCGTGTTGGCTGCAGTCGATGATTGCAAGATGGAAATTTCACCATCGTTGCTCTCAATGAGGCCCAACAGATAGGCTCCACTTGCATCAATTGCTGATTGCAAAGCTGCGTCAGCAGCATCGCCGTCAGAACTTTCAGCAGCATCAGCGGCAGCATTCGCAGCCAACGCTTCAGATGCAGCAGCATCAGAGGAAGCATCAGCGGCAGCATTCGCAGCAAGCGCGGCAGCACCAGCAGTCGATTCCGCAGCGTCAGCAGCAGCGTTAGCAGCAAGGACTGCTTCCAGATCACCATTAGCGGCAGTATTGTCCGCAATAGCATTCTGCAAGTCAGCGACAAAACCATCAACGTCGGAGCCTAAGTCATCCAACTGGTTTTGGAGAGCCGCAATTTCTTCTTCCTGTCCGTTGAGCGCATACATAGCAATTGGAACTGCCTGCACATCAACTTCTCCGAAAGAAGCATAACCCGCACCGGCGTCCACCTCGATAGAGAAGGATAAACCAGCGACGGACCAATCGACCATGTCGAGTGATTCCGTCAATCCAGGCGTCGCTGCACCATCACCGATGGTGAGGGCGAGGTTCCCGAATTGAGAGGTTGTTACAGATTGAGTTTCCTGCCACAAGGCGCCGCTACTACCCATGAGGGTAATTCGGACATCAAGTGCAGCGACCGAAAGAGGGTCGCCATCAGCATCACGGGCAACCGCCTGATAGGCGATTCCGTGGGATTGATCCTGCGCTTGCAGGACCGTCAAAGCTCCGAATAAACAGAGCAGGGAGAGGAAAAGTGTTCGCATCACTTTATCTTGGTTAAGATTTCAGAACTCGAATATACAAGAAAAATCTCGACAAACCACCAAACCATTGCGACAAATTTCTATTAATAGTCGGTCAAATCGTGTTTTATACAATGTCACGATCAACGTAGATTCCTTGAAATACGCGGATTGGCTGCGATTCATGCGCGAATATTATATTCCAAAAGTTTTTTCGTCCATGTGCTTCGAATCTTATAGAATTTGTAAGATTATTGGCGAAGAAGCAGGCGGAGTCGCTGTTGCCGTACAATACGTCGCCTTTTCCATGGAGTCATTTGAAAAGTATAATGCCGAGTTCGCTCCCCTGCTCCAGGCAGAGCATCAAAAGCGATTTGGCTCATCTGCAGCGGCCTTCCGGACCAACTTGGAGATTTTAGAGGAAGGTCATTTAGTTGATGCATAAGCTCTGCAAGACGACCTTTGCGGTACAAAGCAATCCATGAAGCACTCCCATACGGTCAAAGCCAAAAAGCATCTTGGGCAGCACTTTCTGGCTGACCAGCACACTGCACATCGCATCGCAGACAGCCTGGTTGATCCCAACGGGATGACTGTTCTAGAGATTGGCCCCGGAACAGGAGCGCTCACGCGGCCCCTTTTGGAGCGCAGTGATCTCGCGCTTTGGGCCATCGAAGTCGATCACGAGAGCATCCTCCATTTGCAACAACAGGACTGGATGCCCTCCGACCGCATCCTTGAAGGAGACTTTCTCCACATGCCGCTTTCGGACTCCTTTGGTGACCAGCAAGTCATCATCTGCGGAAACTTCCCGTACAATATCAGCAGTCAAATTCTATTCAAGACTCTGGATTCAAGACAGCAAGTGCCACAATTGGTCGGGATGTTCCAAAAAGAAGTGGCCGAAAGGGTGTGCTCCAAGCACGGGTCCAAAGTGTATGGCATACTGAGTGTTCTGATCCAAACCTACTATGACGCCGAATACTTATTTACGGTGCCTCCAGAGGTCTTTATCCCACCGCCCAAGGTCCATAGCGGTGTTTTGCGCTTGGTCCGGAAATCGGAGCAACCCACCGGTTTTCAGTATAGCCATTTGAAAACCATCGTCAAGGCAGCTTTCAATCAACGCCGCAAAACCTTACGCAATGCGTTGCGCTCTGCAGGGATCTCGTTGGACGGCATTGACGCAACGACATTGGGACTGCGTGCTGAACAACTCAGTCCTGAGTCCTTTCAGGAACTTGCCCGTATCATTCGGCGAGAACAAGAGCTTTAAGACGAGCGTTCGAGGGGGCATGCCCTAACTTCGTCATCGGTTATGCAATGATCACAACCGCAGAATGCGAAAAACCATTACCCTCCAAGAGTTCATCATGGATGCTCAAGCGGAATTTCCGTTTGTCTCCGGTCAACTCACCCGACTACTGACCGATCTCGGAGTCGCCGCCAAAATCGTCAACCACCAAGTCAACCGCGCCGGATTGGCCGGTATTCTTGGAGAAGCGGGGTCAGAAAACGCCCACAACGAAGCCCAGCAAAAGCTCGACGTTTTTGCCGACCGCACCTTCATGCGGATTCTGACCGCAGGCAAGTCCGTCGCCGGCATTGGCTCCGAAGAACAGGAGGATTACATCCTTTGCGGTGACCAGGGAAAGTCAGGCAAATACGTTGTTATGATTGACCCGTTGGACGGCAGTTCCAACGTAGATGTCAACGTGAGCATCGGCACCATTTTCAGCATCTTACGGCGAGTAACTCCCATGGGAGAAGCCCTCAGTGATCAAGATTTTCTTCAGCGCGGAACGGAACAAGTCGTCGCTGGCTATATCCTTTACGGCTCATCGACCATGCTCGTGTACACCACGGGGTCAGGAGTCAACGGGTTCACGCTGGATCCGGCTGTTGGGGAGTTTTTCTTGTCCCACCCCAAAATGCAATTTCCGGAAACCGGCAGCATTTACTCCATCAACGACGCGCTCCTGAGCGAAGCCAATCCTGCTACCCAACGTTTTATTGCGGGTTGTCGGGAAGCTCCAGAATTGGGGTTCAAAAGCCGGTACATCGGAAGTTTGGTCACTGATTTCCATCGGAACCTCATCAAAGGCGGGATCTATCTCTATCCGAGCACCAAAAGCAATCCCAACGGGAAATTACGGCTGTGCTACGAATGTGCTCCATTGGCTTTTCTAGCGCTTCAAGCAGGCGGGGCTGCCGAAGATGACCTGGGCTCCATCCTGGGGAAATTGCCCGAAAACCTGCATCAACGGTCGCCTTTCTATGTCGGAAGTGTACACCTCATTCAAGGGTTGCGCTCGTGCTGGATGGAAAATCAGTAAAACAATTTGAACCGGGGAATCCCGCGTAACTTCGCCTCCGAAATTTGGAATTTCTGCGATGCGTGTTGAAGCCCTGTTGGCGTTTTATCGATCGGACCCTCGCGCTCAAATCCTGCGGAGGACCTGGGAGCAAGCGTCTGCTAAAACTGAACTCAAAGGCATCGTAGGTTCGGCCACGGCCTTGCTTGCAGCCGCCTGCATCGACTGGGAGTTGGAGCACGCTGCTGCCTCCGGCCAGCGCGCCAGCCACCTATTCGTATTGGACGATAAAGAATCGGCCGCCTACCTTCTGAATGACTTGGAACAGTTGTTGGGAAAGCGGCAACGCGTCTTGTTTTTTCCCCGCTCCGCCCGAGTGCCCTATCAAGAGGAGGTCACAGAAAATGCCAACATCGCCATGCGCGCTGAGGTACTGAATGAAATCAACCGCGCCCAAAGCGGATTGGTCATTGTCACCTTCGCAGAGGCCATTGCCGAGCAGGTCATCAGCCGCCGAGAACTCTCGGAGCAGACGTTTACCCTTTCCTTGGGCGAATCGTATACACTCGATTTCCTCGATGAAGTCTTCATTGAATACGGCTTCCACAAAGTGGATTTTGTCTATGAGCCCGGTCAATATGCCATTCGTGGTGGGATTGTCGATGTGTTCTCTTATTCCTTTGATCATCCGTATCGCATCGAGTTTTTTGGAGACGACGTCGAATCCATTCGAAAATTTGACCCCATCAATCAACTGAGCATCAACAAGATGACTCGGGCGGTGATTGTCCCCAATGTGGGCGATCGGAATTTGCATGAAACCGTGGAGCCGTTCTTCAACTTCATCCCGGCCGATACACGGATCTGGATGACCGATGCCGATCGGTGTGAACGCAGCATGGAAAAGGCTATGGAGCGTGCCGTAAGTGCCTACGCCCGCGTTTCGGAACAGGTGGCCTTCACCCCGCCAGCTGACCTCTTCGTAGGGCCTGAGAAATTCAAACGCCTCATCGACCCGTTCCATGTCCAGGAATTCGACGGCGGCACAAGCTTTCCTGAACGGGTGGTCATTGCATGGAACATGATTCCACAGCCCAGTTTCAACAAGAACTTTGATCTCATCACGTCGAATTTGCAAGCCAACCATCGGCAAGGGTATCACAACGTGATTGTTGCCGGACAAGCGACCCAGATTGAACGGCTGCACGACATTTTTGCAGACCGAGAGCAAGAAGTGCCACACCAACCGATTCCCTTGGAATTGAGCGCAGGCTTCGTGGATAAAGACCTCAAATTGCTCGTCTATACCGACCACGAATTGTTTGAGCGGTACCACCGTTTTCGGCTGAAAGATGGCTTCCAGAAAAACAAACAAGCCCTCACGCTCAAGGAGCTCATGGCCCTGCAGCCCGGCGATTTCGTCGTGCACATCGACCACGGGATCGGTGAATTCAGCGGGCTTCAAAAAATTGAAGTCAACGGCAAGGAACAGGAAGCCATTCGCTTGACATACAAAGGGGGTGACGTGCTGTATGTCAACATCCACTCCCTCCACCGCATTTCGAAATACACGTCCAAGGAAGGGACAAAACCGAAAATCAGCAAGTTGGGCACCGGCACGTGGGCCGCAACCAAGGCCAAGACCAAAACGCGTGTGAAGGAGTTGGCGTTTGACTTGCTCAAGCTCTATGCTCAGCGCAAACAAGCCGAGGGGATTGCCTTTTCTCCAGACAATTACATGCTGCACGAACTGGAAGCGAGCTTCATGTTTGAAGAAACGCCCGATCAGCATTCCGCTATTGAAGCGGTCAAACGGGACATGGAGAAGCCCATTCCCATGGACCGACTCGTATGCGGCGATGTGGGGTTTGGTAAAACCGAGGTGGCCATTCGTGCGGCATTCAAAGCGGCCGCTGACGGCAAACAGGTCGCGGTACTTGTTCCTACGACCATCCTTTCGATGCAGCATTACCGCAGCTTTGCTCGGCGCTTGCACGATTTCCCGGTGACCGTGGATTACATCAATCGATTCAAGACGGGCAAAGAGCTGACGGAAACCATCCAAAAGTTGGCAGCGGGCCAAGTAGATATCTTGATCGGGACGCACGCGTTGGTCGGAAAGCGGGTGAAATTCAAAGATTTGGGCCTGCTCATTATTGACGAGGAACAAAAGTTCGGTGTTGCCGTCAAGGACAAACTGAAAACGCTCCGCGCCAATGTGGACACGCTGACACTCACGGCCACACCCATTCCGCGTACGTTGCAATTCAGCCTCATGGGCGCCCGGGACTTGAGTACTATCGCTACGCCCCCGCCCAACCGTCAACCGGTCGAAACGTCCATTGCGCCGTTCCAGGAAGAGATCATTCGCGATGCCATCAGTTACGAGATTAGCCGCGGCGGACAAGTCTATTTCGTCAACAACCGCGTGAAGAACATCCAGGAGGTGGCCGGAATGATCACACGGCTTGTTCCCGAAGCGCGCGTGGGCATTGGTCACGGCCAGATGGACGGAAAGCAGTTGGAGGATGTCATGGCGCGTTTCATCGAAGGTTCTTTTGACGTCCTCGTGGCCACGACCATCATCGAATCGGGCATTGATATATCCAACGCCAACACGATGATCATCAACGATGCCCATCAATTTGGTCTCAGTGATTTGCACCAATTGCGCGGACGTGTTGGACGTTCCAACAAGAAAGCCTTTTGTTACCTGCTCGCTCCGCCGATGAGTGTGTTGCCTGACGAAAGCCGCAAACGCCTTCAAGCCATCGAACAATTCAGTGATCTCGGCAGTGGCATCCAAATTGCCATGCGGGATCTGGACATTCGAGGGGCCGGCGACTTGTTGGGAGGCGAGCAAAGCGGGTTCATTTCCGAATTGGGATTTGACATGTACCAGAAGATTCTGTCGGAAGCAGTGCGCGAATTGAAAGAAGAGTCGTTCAAGGAATTGTTTGAGGAGGATCGCAAGGCGGACCGTCGATATGTGTCCGAAGCCTCCATCGAAACGGACTTCACCTTGCTGATCCCCGATCACTATGTGAACGACATTCCTGAGCGCATTGCACTATATAGAGAACTGGATGATCTAGATAAAGAAGAGGACTTGTCGGAATTCAAGGCGCGATTGGAAGACCGCTTTGGTCCATTGCCCCAGGAAACCGAGGACCTCATCGACACCATTCGTCTGAGGTGGTTGGCTGAATTCCTTGGCATGGAGAAGATTGTGCTCAAATCCGGCAAGCTCATCGCTGCATTCATCAGCAACCAAGAAAGTGCCTTCTATCAGGAAGCGACCTTCAGCCGAATTTTAGAATACCTCAAGCACCATGCCCGGGACACCAAGATGTATCAGCGGAATGGCGGTTTGAGGATGAGCATCGAAGGGATTCAAACGCCTTTAGCCGCGCTCCGAGTGATGGAAGACATGGCGGGCATCCAGGCTTTTGAAGCGGCTCCAGATTTCATGCCGCCATCAGCCTAACCTCCTTCAGCTCCGGGACAAATTTCAACCCATCCCACCCTCGCTTCCCTCTAGTAGGTTCGCCCAGAACTTGGCTGCCGCTTCGCCCCCATTAATCCGCTGACTCACCTAATTTTGCCCGATGGACTCATCTTCTCCCGCTCCGTTGCATGTTATGGATTTCAGCCAAGCGGAAGATTTTGGTGAAGGTCTCGTGCTACTCGTTGACAAGCCCTTGCATTGGACGTCTTTTGATGTCGTCAATAAATTGCGTGGTGCCATTCGCGGAGCTCTGGGGTATCGGAAAATCAAAGTGGGTCACGCCGGCACACTGGATCCATTGGCCAGTGGCGTATTGGTTGTTTGCACAGGCAAAGCCACCAAACGCATTGCCGAGCTCCAGTCCCAAGACAAGGAATACGCCGCAACCATTCGTTTAGGCGCCACGACGGCATGCCTCGACGCAGAACTTCCTGTTGAGGCTTGGGTGGACGCGTCTGCGCTGACAAAGGAGTCCATTCAGGCCGCCGCTGACCAATGGTCTGGGCATTACTTTCAAATGCCCCCAGTCTACAGCGCCAAAAAAGTCGATGGGCAAAAAGCCTATGCCGTGGCCCGTAAAGGCGGTGAAATCAATTTACGACCCGCAGCGATCACCGTTCCTCGTTTTGAAGTTCATGCCATCGAGCACCTGATGGTGGACGGGCATGCCGTGTGCGACGTGACCGTAACCATCGCATGCACCAAAGGCACGTACATCCGGGCCTTGGCAAGAGATGTCGGGGAAACTTTAGCCGTTGGAGGCCACCTGGTGGAGCTGCGCCGAACGATCAACGGGCCCTTCAAACTGGACGCTTGCCAATCTTTGGAGCAAATTTTAGAGGTCATTCATGGGTTGCCTCCTTTGGCAGTTGACCTTTGATTGCGAATTCCGTAGTTTTGCCGACCTTCAACGCTTCCGATAACGGATTCCCCCATTTCTATGAAACTAACATCCTTTAAGTACGACATCCCTGAGGAATTGATTGCTCAAAAGCCTTTGGACAATCGTGATGACAGCCGTTTGATGGTCGTTGATCGCAAAAGCGGCACCATCGAGCACAAAATGTTCAAGGATGTTTTGGATGAATTTGATGAAGGAGACGTTTTCGTTGCCAATGACACCCGCGTCTTCCCGGCCAAACTTTATGGCAACAAGGAAAAGACCGGAGCGGTCATCGAAGTGTTCTTGTTGCGCGAGCTCAATCGTGAAAGCATCCTTTGGGATGTTTTGGTGGATCCCGCTCGGAAGATTCGGATTGGCAACAAGCTGTATTTCGGCGAGAATGACGAGCTGATTGCAGAAGTCATCGATAACACAACTTCACGAGGACGGACCTTGCGTTTCTTGTTCGACGGCTCCTATGAAGAATTCATGGACCTCATCTTCCAGTTGGGTGAGACGCCATTGCCCAAGTACATCACGCGGGAAGTGGAAGCGGATGATCGTGAGCGCTTTCAAACCATCTACGCCAAGAATCTAGGCGCTGTCGCCGTTCCTACCGCTGGACTTCACTTTTCGAAGCAGTTGCTCAAGCGGCTTGAAATCAAAGGGATTGACATGGCCTTTCTCACTTTGCACATTGGTTTGGGGACTTTCCGGCCGGTAGAGGTGGAAGATTTGACCAAACACAAGGTGGATTCGGAGCAGTTGATCATTCCTGAAAAATGTGTAGACCGAGTCAATCGGGCCAAAGCCGAGGGCAAGCGCATTGTTTCTGTTGGTGCTACGGCCATGCGCGCCATGGAAACATCGGTGAGCACGACGGACACCTTGAAGCCATTCAACGGATGGACCAACAAGTTCATCTTCCCGAAATATGACTTCAAGATTTCGGACGCTTTGATCACGAATTTCCATACGCCGCAAAGCACCTTGTTGATGCTGTCATCAGCGTTCGCAGGTCACGATTTGATCATGGAAGCGTATGCATTGGCTCAGAAAGAGAAGTACCGATTTTTCGCTTACGGCGACGCTTTGCTGATCAAATAATTGGAATCTTTTGGCGGGAGAGGAGCTCGTTCTGGGAGTTCTTGAGCGACATTCGTAGCCTTATTAAAGGTTAAGTTGCCATGAACATTTCGAACATTTCTTTGAGCCGGGTATTGATAGCCTGTGCGATTCTTACTGCTGGGGCCTTCTTCGCCAGCGCCTCTTTCAACACCACAGAACCCAATCCTGAGTTGGCCATTGGAGCAAAAGCCCCCCTTGCCGATGTCAAAATGACCAACATCGACGGTTCGGCCTTGAGCCTCGTCGATGCAGCAGGTACAAATGGTCTATTGGTAGTCTTTAGCTGCAACACGTGTCCTTTTGTTGTCGGTAACGGAACGAAAAGCGATGGCTGGGAAGGGCGTTACAATGAAACAGCCGCAAAAGCTGCAGCCTATGGTTTTGGGATGGTATTGATCAACTCAAACGAAGCCAAGCGCGACAACCACGACAGCATGGAAGCCATGCAATCCCGCGCCAAGGATCAAGGCTATTCCATGCCTTACCTCATGGATTCGGAGCACACCCTTGCGGATGCCTTTGGAGCCATGAAAACTCCGCACGTCTACCTCTTGGACAAGGACATGAAGCTGATTTACCGTGGGGCATTGGATGACAATGTCAGTGATGCCGATGCCGTGGAATCCTTCTATGCTTTGGACGCAATGGCCTCAACCAGCATGGGCAAGCCCTGTGAGGTGAGCGAAACCAAAGCCATTGGTTGCTCCATTAAGCGCGTTTTATAAAACCGACTAAAGCGGCAGATTCCCGTGCTTCTTGCGCGGCAAGGTGTCGACTTTGTTTTCAAGCATTTTGAATGCTCGAATCAGTTTGGCCCGGGTGTTGCGTGGAAGAATGACTTCATCCACGTAGCCTCGGGCCGCTGCATTGTAAGGATGTGCAAACAGCTCCGCGTACTCCGCTTCTTTTTCTTTCCAGGTGGCCTCCGGGTCTGCTGAAGCAGCGATTTCCTTTCGGAAAATAATTTCAGCCGCACCCTTAGCGCCCATCACTGCGATCTCGGCCTTGGGCCAAGCGTAAACCAAGTCTGCGCCGATGTGCTGGCTATTCATGACATCATATGCGCCACCATAGGCCTTTCGGGTAATGACCGTCACACGCGGGACCGTCGCTTCACTGAAGGCATACAGCAACTTGGCACCATTCGTAATGATTCCATTCCACTCCTGGTCCGTTCCGGGCAAAAAGCCAGGGACGTCTTCGAAAACCAAAAGCGGCACATTGAAAGCATCGCAGGTTCTTACAAATCGAGCCGCCTTGGTCGAGGCTTTGATGTCCAAGACCCCCGCAAGAAATGCGGGTTGGTTGGCAACAACCCCAATGCTCTGTCCCGCCAAACGCGCAAATCCGCACACCATGTTCTCAGCATGGTCTTTCTGCACTTCTTTGAAGGTCTCGGCATCCACGATTTCCAGGATGACCTCCCGAATGTCATACGGCTGCTGAGCGCTCTCAGGGATTACGCTGTCCAATTTCAACCTTGTCTCATCCCCTTCCTGGTAGTCCAATCGAATCGGCTCTTCCTCACAGTTTTGAGGCAAGTAGCTCAGCACGTCCTTGATGTCTTGGATGACCAGGGCCTCATTCCGCGCCGTAAAATGCGTGACCCCCGATTTGGTGGCGTGCGCCTTGGCTCCTCCCAGGTCCTCGCTTGTCACCTCCTCATGCGTCACCGTTTTTACCACATTGGGTCCGGTCACAAACATGTAACTCGACCCCTCCGCCATGAAAATAAAATCCGTCAATGCTGGCGAATACACCGCCCCTCCAGCACACGGGCCGAGGATTCCGCTCAATTGAGGAATGACTCCACTTGCTCGCACATTGCGGTAGAAGATGTCGGCATACCCTCCCAATGAAACCACCCCCTCTTGGATGCGCGCGCCTCCGCTATCATTCAATCCAATCAAAGGCGCTCCATTTTGCATCGCCAAATCCATGATCCGGCAAATCTTCTTGGCATGAGCTTCGGCCAATGACCCTCCCAATACCGTAAAGTCCTGCGAGAAGACATAGACCAGTCGGCCGTCCACTTGGCCATAGCCAGTGACCACGCCGTCTCCCAAAAATTGCTGCTTATCCAATCCGAAATTGGTCGATCGGTGCTTGACCAACATGCCCATTTCCTCAAAAGTTCCCGGGTCGAGCAGCAAGTCAATCCGCTGGCGGGCGGTCAGTTTTCCTTTGCCGTGTTGTGCTGCGATACGGGCCTCTCCACCACCCTGAAGGGCTTCTGCACGCAATCGCTCCAGACGTTCAATTGGTTGCTCCATGTCACAAATCTAAGGATTGGGCCACCGGTTGAAACGTTCCTTGCCCGAAGATTCCGAGACCGAGATGCATTCGAAAGAACACGAATCGCGCGCTACCTTTGTGCCAGTTGGAAATTCATCCCGCTACTTGTTAGTATAGAATGCATCGGACCCACACTTGCGGCGAATTGCGCGCCAATCATGATGGACAACAGGTCACCCTCAGCGGATGGGTGCAGCGAACCCGCGATCTGGGAGGCATGACTTTCGTGGATTTGCGCGATCGCTATGGATTGACTCAGCTTGCTTTCAACATGGATTCCAATGAAGTCCTCTGCTTGCAAGCGCGCAAACTTGGGCGAGAATTTGTGATCAAAGTAACCGGCGGAGTCCTCATCCGCGAATCCAAAAATGGCCAGATGGCCACGGGAGACATCGAAATCGATGTGACCGCATTGGAAATTCTCAACAGCAGCAAAACACCGCCGTTTACCATCGAAGATGAAACGGACGGTGGAGATGACCTGCGCATGCAATACCGGTACCTCGATCTTCGAAGAAAGCCTGTTCAACGGAATTTGATGTTGCGCCACAAGCTCAGCATCGAAACCCGTAAATATTTGGATCGCATTGAATTCATCGAGGTCGAAACCCCCTATTTAATCAAGTCAACACCCGAAGGTGCCCGCGATTTCGTGGTGCCTTCACGCATGAATCCCGGTCAGTTTTACGCCTTGCCGCAGAGCCCACAAACCTTCAAGCAGTTGCTGATGGTCAGTGGCTACGACCGGTATTACCAGATTGTCAAGTGCTTTCGAGACGAGGACTTGCGCGCTGATCGACAGCCTGAGTTCACACAAATCGATTGCGAGATGGCCTTTGTGGAGCAGGAGGACATCCTCAACACGTTTGAAGGCATGGTGCGCCATTTGTTCCAGGTGGTGCTCAACACTCCTGTGGATGCATTCCCGCGCATGACCTTTGATGAAGCCATGGCCCGATACGGCAGCGACAAGCCAGACGTTCGTTTCGGCATGGAGTTCGTGGACTTCGGCCCCGTAGCACAAGGCCAAGGTTTTGGCGTTTTCGATTCAGCAGAAGCTGTTTTGGGCGTCGTCGCAACAGGTTGCGCTGAATACTCCCGCAAACAACTGGATGCCCTCACCGAATGGGTGAAGCGACCCCAGATCGGTGCGAAAGGATTGGTTTATTGCAAAGTCAATGCTGACGGCACGTTCAAATCCAGCGTCGATAAGTTTTTCGATGCTGATGCACAAGCCGCTTGGGCCCAACACTCCAACGCTCAGCCTGGAGATTTGATTCTCATGCTCTCCGGTGACCTGGACCGCGTGCGCAAGCAACTGGGTGAAGTCCGATTGCACATGGGTTCTGCTCTCGGCCTCCGCGACCCGAAAGTCTTCAGCCCATTGTGGGTTATGGACTTCCCCTTGCTTGAATGGGATGAAGCCTCTGAGCGTTATCACGCCATGCACCACCCTTTCACGTCTCCGAAACCGGAGCACATGGGCCTCATCGACACCGATCCAGGCGCCGTAAGAGCCAATGCTTATGACATGGTCATCAACGGCGTTGAAATCGGCGGAGGTTCGATTCGAATTCACGATAGGGGCATTCAAGCGCGGATGTTCGACTTGCTCGGTTTCTCTCCCGAGGAGGCTGAAGCGCAGTTTGGCTTCTTGATGAACGCATTCCAATACGGCGCACCCCCTCACGGCGGCCTCGCCCTGGGATTTGACCGCCTTTGCTCGCTATTTGGCGGAAGCGACTCCATTCGAGATTTCATCGCATTCCCCAAAAATAACAGCGGACGCGATGTCATGATCGATGCGCCTAGCCCAATCCATGACGAACAATTCACTGAATTATACTTGAAGTCGACCGCACCGGACACGACTCAATCTTAAATTACACGCATGTATCCTCCTGAACTCGTTGCCCCTAAAAAAACTGAGCTCACTGAAGCTGGTTTCTCAGAAATGCTCACCGTCGATGACGTGGATGCAGCCATCGCTCAAAGCGGTAGCACCTTGATTGTCATCAACAGCGTTTGTGGTTGCGCCGCCTCGTCCATGCGACCAGGCGTCCTCACCGCATTGCAGCACGACAAGTTGCCTGCAAATCTCACAACAGCTTTCGCTGGTGTGGATACCGAAGCCGTTGAGCGTGTGCGCAAGTTTTTATTGCCGTACCCTCCGAGCTCTCCAAGCATTGCCTTGTTCAAAGACGGCCGTTTGATGCACATGGTCGAGCGGCATCACATTGAAGGCCGCAATGCTGACATGATTGCGGATCACTTGAAAATGGTCTTCGACGAGCACTGCTGATCACGCGCCATGGCACGGATTCTCACTGGCATACAAAGCACCGGAACCCCGCACTTGGGCAATTTACTTGGCGCCATTCGGCCTGCCATTGAGCTGGCGAACGACGACGCCAATGATTCCTTTCTGTTCATTGCGGACCTGCACTCGCTGACGCAAGTCAAGAATGGAGCCGAACTGCGGCAAAATACCTATGCCGCCGCTGCGGCTTGGCTTGCCTTCGGATTGGACACGACCCGCACCGTCTTTTACCGGCAAAGTGACGTGCCTGAGGTCACTGAATTGGCCTGGTACCTCAATTGTTTTTTTCCCTACCAACGATTGACCTTAGCACACAGCTTCAAGGACAAATCCGAACGGTTGGAAGATGTCAATGGTGGACTGTTTTCCTATCCCATGCTCATGGCGGCAGACATTTTGCTCTACGACGCGGATTTC
>JAQCJQ010000046.1 GCA_027593035.1 Bacteroidota bacterium
GAGATCGCTGAGTCCAGTATGGGAAAAAGAGCGGCTTTTGTTAGCTGTTTTTCGCAATTGATTCAGGCAATTCCGCGTATTTTCGTGCGTTACAATTAGGCTTTTCTAGCTTCAAACCATGTGGACGCAGTCCTTATTCAGCAGGTTTCAAACAAACCGAATGTTCTCCGTGCTTTGTTGCATGGCGTTTTTGTGTGCTGCTGCCATTCCTGAGTTGCAGGCTCAACGGAGGTTTGATCAATCCAAGGAGCTGGGGCTGGCCTTGGGCACGGGCTATTATTTGGGAGATCTGAATCCCAGAAAGCACCTCGGCGGTCGTCTCAACGCTGGAGTTGGGGCGTATTACCGACACAATTTCACCAGTCGCATTTCGTTGCGAGCGAATTTTTTCCGCGGTCAGATTGAGGCTTGGGACGCTGAGAGTTCAGATGCTTGGCAACAGAATCGAAATCTGCATTTTAGAAATGAGATCAGTGAGTTGAGCGCGTTGATTGAGGTGAACTACTTGGAGCATCGAATGGGCAATCCGGGTGATCGGTTCACCGCATTTTTGTTTACTGGGATTGCAGCGTACAATCACATGCCCGAAGCTTTGGTCGATGGAATTTGGATTCCACTTCAACCGCTCGGTACCGAAGGACAGGGGACAACTTGGGGAGAATCTCGGGGCCTGAAACCGTATGCAACAGGGGGTGTTTCGGTTCCGTTTGGCTTCGGTTTCAAGGCCAACATTGGCCCATTCATGGCGCTATGCTTCGACTGGGCGGTTCGAAAAACGTGGACGGACTATCTGGATGACGTGAGCGGTAGCTATGCCGACGCTTTGGTGTTGCAACAGGAGAATGGAGAGTTGGCCATGGATTTGGCGGACCAAAGCTTGCTGCAATTGGGGGGTGACTCCAATCAAGCAGGCATGCAACGGGGTGATCCAGGACGATCGGACACCTATGGATTTCTTTCCATGTCCATCAGTTTTCGAATTAGTAAGAAACCAACGACCTGTTGGGTTCAGCCGTCATGAAGATCACCGCTGAACAACACGATTTTTGCGCATCCATGAATTTGGATTCGGTCCGCATTCCCAAGCACGTAGCCATCATCATGGACGGGAATGGACGATGGGCTTCGGAGCGGGGGCAAGAGCGTGTTTTTGGACACATGAACGGAATCAATTCTGTGCGTGCTTCCGTTGAAGCTGCTTTGCGCATTGGGGTTCGACATTTGACATTGTATGCTTTCAGTACGGAAAATTGGAGCCGTCCTCAAGAGGAAGTTGATGCGTTGATGGATTTGTTGGTCAGCACCTTGGTGAAGGAAGTGAAGGACTTGGAAAGCAAAGGGGTTCGACTGCGGACCATTGGTGACTTGACGTCGCTCCCGGTGGAATGCCAGGACCAGATCGCCAAATCCAAGGAATCAACAAAACATTTGGATTCATTGGATCTGATCTTAGCGTTGAGTTATAGTTCAAAATGGGAGCTGGTTGAGGCCACCAAGCAATTGATGAAGTCTGGCATTGATCCAGATGCTTTGGAAGCATCACACATTGATCAGTACCTGGCGACTTTCGGCATTCCAGATCCGGAATTGATGATACGAACGAGCGGAGAGCACCGCATCTCGAACTTCATGCTGTGGCAATTGGCCTACGCTGAATTTCATTTCACGCCGGTGCTATGGCCCGATTTTGGGCAAGATAATTTTTACGAAGCGGTCCGCGATTTTCAGAATCGGAGCCGCCGTTTTGGAGGGCTGTTGGATACCAATCACACGATGTCGAAACAAGGATGATGAGAAAAGATTGGAACCAGATGGGGTGTTTGTTGCTGCTCTTGTGCGGGATCGGATTCGGAGGTCCGACTTCCAAGTTGATGGCCCAGGAAATGTCGGGCATCGAATGGGGCGAGTCGTATACGATTGCCGGTCTTACCGTAGTCGGAGCTGAATACACCGATGCACAGGCGGTCAAACTATTCAGTGCCCTACAAATTGGTCAAGAAATCACGTTGCCAGGCGAGGAGATTTCGAAAGCCATTCGCAATCTGTGGGTCCAACAGTTGTTCGATGACATCGCCATTGAGCTCGCTGAGGTGAGAGACCAAAATGTATATTTGGTCATTCAGGTGCGGGAGTTGCCGCGACTGACCCGCTATGCTTTTACCGGTGTAAGTCGATCGGAGCAAGAGACCCTCAAAGGCAAGGTTGAATTGCTCACGGGCCGCGTGCTGAATGAAAATGTCATTGCCACAGCGCGAAAACGATTGCGTGAGCATTACCACGACAAGGGTTACTGGGATGCGCAAATCGACATGGTTCAATCCAATGACTCTACATTTGAAAATGGAGCGCGATTGGACATTGCGGTGAACAAAGGGACGAAAATCAAAGTCGGTGAAATCGTGCTTTCGGGATCAGATAAAATTGAAACCAAGCGCCTGCTGCGCTCGATGAAAGACCTCAAACAGCAAGAGGGGTTTCGTGTTTTCAAGTCGAGCAAGTTTGTTGAGACCAACTTGGATGACGCGCGTGTTCAAATCATCGCATTGTACAACAAGGAAGGGTATCGGAATGCCCGGATTTTGAGTGACACCATTTATCGGCTCGACGACGGAAACGTGGGCATCCGGTTGAATTTGAATGAAGGCAATCAATTCCATTTTGGAAACATTGCCTTCACGGGAAACACCAAATACCGCTCCACGCAATTGGATTCCATTTTGGGCATCCAAGATGGGGAAGTGTACAATTTGGAACGTTTGGAAACGCGGGTTTACATGGATCCAAAAGGAATGGATTTGAGCTCATTGTATCAAGACGATGGCTACCTGACCTTCCAAGCGGTGCCCATTGAAACGCGGATTAAGAATGATACCATTGACATCGAAGTCCGCATGATGGAGGGCAAGCAATTCCGCATTGGAAAGATCATTGTCAAGGGCAACACCAAAACGAACGACCACGTCATCTATCGTGAGATCCGAACGCGCCCGGGGGATTTATTCAGCCGCACGGACATCATCCGGACACAGCGAGAGTTGGCTCAGCTCAATTACTTCAATCAAGAAGCTTTTGGCATCAACCCCATCCAACATCCCGAGGATGGTACAGTGGACATAGAGTATGCGGTGGAAGAGAAACCATCGGACCAAATTGAATTGAGTGGCGGCTGGGGCGGCAATCGTGTGGTGGGAACGTTGGGGTTGAGCTTTACCAATTTCAGTGCCCGTAACATGTTCAAGAAAGGCGCTTGGAAGCCAATCCCAACAGGAGATGGACAGCGCCTGTCCATTCGCGCTCAATCCAACGGGCTGTATTTCCAGAGTTACAACCTGTCCTTTGTGGAGCCTTGGTTGGGAGGGAAGAAGCCCAACGCTCTGAGCTTTTTAGCGTGGCGATCCATTCAGACCAACGGCCAACCAAAAATGATTGAAGGTGTGCCCAATTCCAACAGGCAATCCCTTGAGATCAATGGTCTTCAGGTTGGACTTGGACAACGACTGAAGAAGCCAGATGACTGGTTTGCCATGAACGTGGCATTGAGTTACCAGCATTTTGTCCTCAACGATTATGGGGTTTTCTTCAGTTTTTCCAATGGCAAGGCCAACAACCTCGCGCTGAACTACACCATCAGCCGAAACTCCATTTCGGATCCGATTTTCCCGGTTTGGGGTTCGAATGTGACGCTTTCTGTCAAAGCGACACCACCTTATTCTGTATTCCGTGGGGAAGACGATGTGTATTATGAAGACCTGACTGACGAAGATCGCTTCCGTTGGGTCGAGTACCACAAGTGGAAGCTGAAGGCGGAATGGTATACGCCCCTAACCCAGTCTGCCGGTGAAAACCCACGCTCATTGGTGCTACGCACCCACATGGGCATAGGCTTGATTGGTCAGTACAATCGCGCTGTAGGCTTGTCTCCATTTGAGCGATTCTACCTCGGCGGAGTGTTCCTCAGTGGTTACGTTTTGGACGGGCGTGAAATCGTGAATTTGCGTGGATTTGACGACTTGTCTCTCACGATGCCCAATCGGGATACAGGAGCACCTGTGATCGCGAAATATGGAGCTGAGCTGCGGTACCCGCTTTCGACCAATCCGAGCGCGACGATTTACGTCATGGGCTTCCTGGACGCGGGTAAAACATGGGCGGACGCTCGGGAGTTCAATCCATTTGAAGTCTACCGTTCTGCCGGAGTCGGCATGCGGATATTTTTACCGATGTTTGGTCTTCTTGGTTTGGACTACGGCTGGCGCTTGGATGACGTTTCATCTCAACCGAATATGGCCCGCGGGCAATTTCATTTTAGCATTGGCACGAACTTGGGTGAACTATGATGCCCACAAGGAACATGAACATGAAAACAACTTCATTCTATAGCGTGATGATCTGCTTGTTGGGATTCACTTCGATGGCCCAGGCTCAGAAATTTGCATACATCGATTCAGATTATGTCCTTTTGCACATGCCGGAGTACTCGGATGCACAAAAGGAGTTGAATCAGCTGGCCATCGATTGGCAAGTTGAAATTGAGACCAAGTTGCTTTCCGTTGAACGCATGGAATTGGCTTATCGGGCAGAACGAATTCTGCTCACGGCTGAAATGCGCGCAAAGCGTGAAGGGGAGATCACCACGAAACGCCAAGAAGCCAAAGCACTGCAACGTGAGAAGTTCGGTGTCGATGGGGAATTGTTCCTGCGCCGCCAAGAGTTGATCCAACCTGTTCAGGACTTGATCTTCGAAGAAATGAAGGACATCGCAAGTGGAAGCGGTTACATGGTGATTTTCGACAAAAGCAACCAAAGCAACATGCTTTACTCGAATCCGAAATACGACATTAGCGATCGCTTGATCAAAGCATTGGGTTATGCGAAACCATGGAAGAGGATGAAGACGACAAAGAAGCGGGAAAGAGCATCCAAGACAAAGCGAAGGATGTCATGGACAAAGGGCGTGAATCGGCGGAAGGAGCCGTACGCGGAGGAGCGGGAGGCCTGAGGCCCGGAGGAAACTCGGTGAATAGCCGAAGCAAAGACTGATACATTAACGGAACTTAACCACACACAATAGAGACGATGACGAAGCAAATTTTTACCACTGCTATCCTATTTTTGGGATTGTTGAGCTCCGCTTCTGCACAGAAGTTTGGACATGTGAATGCCCAAGACCTTCTAATGAGTATGCCTGAGCGCACTGCTGCGCAAGCCACGATTGAAGCGCAGGCCGGCGAGTATGAAGCTGAAATGATGCGCATGCAGCAAGACCTTCAATTGAAGTTTGGAGAGTATCAAGAGAAAGACGAGACTTGGCCAGCAGCCATCCGTCAGCAAAAAGAGCGGGAATTGCAGGCATTGGATCAAGGGCTGCAAGAATTTGGCGCCACCGTGCAAAATGAGTTGGCGACATTGGAGCAGACGCTCTTGATGCCGATGATTGAACGTGTTCAGGACGCCATCAATGCCGTCGGTGAAGAGAGTGGATTCACCTACATTTTTGACGCCAGCACAGGTGCCACAGTCTACAACGGTGGTGAGGATGTGTCTGCTTTGGTGAAGGCCAAGCTGGGCATGTGATTGAGGCTGTCTAAATGCAGCCCATCGGCATTTTTGATTCGGGCATCGGAGGATTGACCGTTGCTCGAGCGATCGCTGATCGCTTACCGCATGTGCCGATGGTGTATTTCGGTGATACGGCGCATTTGCCATATGGTGACAAAAGTCCAGCGTTGATTCGGCAATACGCCCAGCGGATTTCGGTTCATTTGAAAGAAAAAGGTTGCCAGGCCATTGTTGTAGCGTGCAACTCTGCTTCAAGCAATGCCCTGGAAGCCATTCAAGAAGCGGTGGGACCTGAAATACCCGTGATTGATGTGCTGCAACCTGTTGTTGCAGTGGTGTCTAAAAGGTTTTCAGGGGCTAGCGTCGGCGTCATTGGAACCCGGGCAACGATTGAATCTGGAGGCTACCAGCGGCTGTTAACCAAAGAAGGCTGTGAGGTCATCGCTATAGCGACTCCGCTGCTGGCTTCAGCGATTGAAGAAGGCTTCCATAATGGTCTGGTTTCGGAAGCACTGCTCGACGCATACCTCGGACAAGGAACCTTCAACGATGTGGACGCCTTGATCCTGGGTTGCACACATTATCCGTTGATTGCTGACCAAATTGCTGCGTTCCTGCCTTCATCTGTTGAAATCATCAACAGTGCTGAGATCGTTGCTGATGCTGTCGCCATGGTAGTGGCAGGCGATGGAGTCCGAATGGAGGGATTGGATGCGTCAATCGCTCCGGTCCTCCGGGAATTTTTAGTTTCGGACTTGACGGTGTCTTTTGCGCGAAGTGCACAGCGTTTCTTCGGAGAAGAGGTGCAATTGGCGGAGAGTAGTTTGTGGAGTCACGGAATCAAATAAGATTCATCGGAACCAGTCCGCATAGGCAACATAGCGATCGGAGGTGGCTTTCAAAGATGCCGCGAGCTCTGCTTTTACAGGACCACGATTCTTCGCGGGAACGCCTGCCCACATGGTGCCAGGGAGCACAACGGTATCGGCCAAAACGACGGCTCCTGCGGCGATGACCGCCCCATTGCCGATGACGGCTCCATCCATAATGATGGCGCCCATTCCTACGAGCACATCTTCACCGATCGTTGCGCCGTGCACAACGGCGCGATGCCCAATGGAAGCGCCATCCCCAATGGTGGTTTCGCTCTTTTCAAAAGTTCCATGGATCACAGCGCCATCTTGGATGTTGACCCGATTGCCAATGGTAATGCGGGCGACGTCTGCTCGCACAACGGCTTGGAACCAAACAGAACAGGACTCGCCCATGACCACGTTCCCCACCAAGGTGGCGTTGGGCGCAATCCAACAGGAAGAATCGAACGAAGGGGAATGACCTTGGCAGTCGAGAATCAAAGGCTGGGACATCGCGTTTGGATTAGTCAGGTGCTTGGTATTGCGGCCAGTCTGGATTGAAAGCCCGATCAAGCCATGCCGTTTGGTCAAAGATGCGGAATCGTGTGGCTAGCACCACGTGATCTTCTGATATTTTCAAGGAATCGATGGCTTTTTGATCCCGCCAAGCTTCAAGAAGGCAGACCGTTTCTGCCACCTTTTGAATGGATTCAAAACCACGGCGGGAGAGTCCATGTCGATGTGTCCAGAGCTGCAGTTGTTGATGCATGGCTTCGGACCAGGCAAAGCCATGCGATGATTTTTTGGCCATTTCGAGCCTCCTTGCGCGCACCCACTGCACGGCGGTTATGGCCTGTCTTCCGCTATACAAGACGGCGTGATCGGAGGATTCGGGGCTGCCCTCCAACTGGGTTTCAATGTGGATTGCAAAACGATCCATGAGGGGGCCGGTCATGCGGTTGAGGTACTTTCTCACATTGCCCGGCGTGCAGTGGCAACGCTGATTCCGACGCGTGAGATGACCACAAGGACAAGGGTTGGCTGTGGCAACAGTCAATGATTTAGCCGGGAAACGGTGACTCCCTTGGGCGCGATTGAGTTCAATGGAATCATCTTCGAGCGGCCCTCGCAAGGCTTCCAAGGTATTCCGGGCAAATTCAGGGAACTCATCCAAACAGAACACCCCCCGATGGGACAAAGCCAATTCTCCTGGAATGGCTCCCCATGCATTCCAGGATCCGGTTAAAGCGGCCGGTGTCGACTGCACATGAGGTTGTCGATAGGGTACGCGATCATGGGCATGTAAGACTTCCTTTCGCAGGGCATGCATGTGTTCTGAGTGTTTGCGGTCATCGTGGGAAAGGCTGGGAGTCAATTCCGCTAAAGCGCGAGCCAGGAGCGTTTTTCCTGATCCTGGAGGTCCCATGATGAACGTATGATGTTCACCGGCAGCTGCAATGACAAGGGCTTCTTTATTTTCATCGGAACCTTTGATCGAATCGAACAGCGGGGTAGGCCAATGGCTTCGAACTTGCGCGGGCATTGCCTGGTCTTGCACCCGCTGCAAGGGCATGCTATTTTGTAAGAAGTCCAAAGCTTCTTTGAGATGATGGGCATGAAACGCGGGCACGTTGGAGGCAATCAACCGCTGCGTGGCCTGTTCGCCTCCAGGGGGAATGAGGCACCGGTTGATGGCGGCTCCAACTCCATTGGAAGCAGGGTTCATCGTGAAGTTGGCACGTGATAGTAGTGTGTCGCTTATCAGCAAATGGCCGTCGAGTGCCAACTCTCCCATGGAAAACAGGTTGGTGAGTTTGTGCGGGTCAATACTCCCTGAGACGGCCAGTAGACACAAGGCGATGGGGACATCCAACTCGTTGGATTCGGGCTTGACATGAGCGGGCCCAATGTGCAAAGTGAAGGCGCCACTTGGCCGGGGAAGCCCCACGACTTCCAATGCGGCATGAATGCGTGCTAATATGTGTCGCGCATGGCTCCAGTGCATCCCTGAAACGTGAAACCGCGCTCCTCTCGTATGGTGCAATTGAACGGACACAAGTTGTCCGATGGCGCCTCGGAAGCCGGCACCACAAGTCGTAATCAACATGGAGAAGGGGTTATTGAGCGCGCTCGATTTGGTCAATCCAAGCGTGGATCACTTTGATGTGCATCTCCTGCACCCGGTCGGCGTATCCTTCCCAGGGAATGGACACTTGCACATCACAGAGGGCGGTCAATTCACCCCCGCCACGCCCGGTTAGGCCGATGACTGTCATGCCCAATTCGCGTGCTGCCCGTGCTGCATTCAATACATTGGCGGAATTGCCACTGGTTGAAATCGCGACCAAAGCATCGCCTTGTTTCCCGAGTGCTTGAATGAATCGCGCGAAAACTTGGTCAAAGCCATAGTCGTTTCCAACGCATGTAATGTGTGAGGGGTCACTGCAAGCGATGGCCGCAAGGCCTGGTCGGTCTTCCCGATACCGTCCGCTCAACTCCTCAGCGAAGTGCATGGCATCACTCATGGAGCCACCATTCCCGCACGAGATGATCTTCCCTCCGCCGGCTAAGGTGTCAATGAGACGTTGTCCGGATTGAGCAATGGCTTGAATCAAAGATTCATCGTGACGAACACGCTCCAGTACTTGCGCGGCTTCTTCAAAATGCTGTTGAATGCGTTGGTTGGAATTCATGGTTCGAAGATGCAGCGATTTGTGAGATGTAGCCGAAGCAACTTGTTGTTGGAGGGTGTGACTTGGTCGTTGTTTGATTCAGTGACCAAATTTCCGAAGGCCGTCTTCCAAGAAAGCAATGAAAGCCGTCGGGTCGGGGTCGTATCCGGCGGAGCCGCCAACTTGTTCGCCGTGGTGATCGACCATCACATAAAACGGTTGGGAATTTGTGTTGAATTGAGCGGCCTGCAAATAGGACCATTTGTTGCCCACAGATTTAATCTTGAAAGACTTCCCCCCGTAATCTTCCACCCGTTGTTCGGATTCGGGGAGTTCCTTTCGCTCATCGACATACAAGGAAACCAAGATGACTTCATCCCGAAGGATGCGAGCCACTTCGGCATCCGGCCAAACCTGCTCCTCCATTTTTCGGCAATTGACGCAGGCCCAACCGGTGAAGTCCAACAGAACGGGTTTCCCCGTGGCTTGAGCAGCGGCTAAACCTTCCTCGTAATCCGTGAATTGCGCCTCGATGTGACCTGACGATTCGCCGCCCTCACCATGACCGCCTCCACCCCATTCGCTGTAAAACATCGGCGGTGGGAAACCACTGATCAACTTGACGGGGGCACCCCACAAACCTGGAACGAGATACAATCCGAGCGTAAAGAAGAGCATACCGACGCTGAACCGGAAGACGCCGATGCGTTCTGTTTTTGAATCGTGCGGAAACAGAATCCATCCAAACAGATAAAAGGCAATGGCCAGGGTGATGGCAATCCAGATGGCAATGAACAGTTCGCGTTGCAAGAGACCCAATTGTAGAACCAAATCTGCGTTGGAGAGGAACTTGAAGGCAAATCCAATTTCCAATAGACCCAACACCACCTTGACGCTGTTCAACCAACCCCCTGACTGCGGCAAGGAATTGAGCCAACCCGGGAAGGCACTGAACAGCATGAACGGAATGGCGAGAGCCAAGGAGAACCCAAACATCACAGCAGAAGGAGCGGCATACGATCCCGTGGCTGCGCCTGCCAAAGCACTACCGATGAGCGGACCTGTGCAAGAAAACGAAACAATGGCCAGTGTCGCCGCCATGAAGAAGATGCCCAACAAGCCGCCTTTGTCCGCGGCTTTGTCCGTCTTGTTCGCCCAGCTGGCGGGCAGTTGGATTTCAAAGGCGCCCAAAAAGCTTGCGCCGAAGACCAGCAACAAGATGAAGAGGAAGACATTGAAGAACGGGTCGGTTGAGATCACATTCAAAATGTCCACCCCGAAAATGGCCGTCAACAGCAAACCGAGTCCGGTGTAGATGAAGATGATGAAGAAGCCGTAGATCAAAGCGTTCCGAATGCCTTCCGATCGGGACTTGGACTGCTTGGTGAAAAAGCTCACCGTCATCGGGATCATCGGAAAAACACAAGGGGTGAGCAACGCGGCAAAGCCGAGCAACATGCCCAACAAAAACACGCCCAGTAGCCCTTCCTCTTCTGATTCCTCTTCTGATTCGTCCGATGAAGCCCCACCACCGCACAAATGCTGCGAAGGAGGACAACAATCAGGACGGGATGCAGCGCTCCGTGCATCTTGAGTTTTCACAAGGAACTCCAAATCCGGAGGGAAGATGCACTTCGCGTCGTTGCAGGTCATGAAGGTCACGAAGCCAGCAATTTCAGCGTCAACATGCTCCCCAGCGGTGAGAGTCTGAACCCAATACACTTCCTCTTCGAAGGACGGCACGTCCATATTGAATTGAGGGTCGAATGCCACCAAGGGATCACATTCCACAACGGCTCCTTTCAGACTCCAACCCGCTGGTGGTTCGATCGTGAATACCGTAGGCATCGGACCGTCCAAACTTTCAATGTTCTGGCTGTAAACATGCCAACAAGGATCCACCGATGCATGGAATACCAATTCAAATTCACTGGAAACCGGTGTTTCATACAGGGCAATGTCCCAAACAACAGGTTCAAGCATTTCCGATTCACCTTCTTGAAAATGGCCTCCACAGAGATGTTGCAGTGGAGGGCAGTAGTCCGGACGAGATGAAGCGGGTAAAAACTCATTCAATGCCAAAGTGAAATCAATGTCCTCGGGCGGCAAGCAGCGCGATTCATCGCACACCATGAAGCTGAGGTAACCAGATACGGAGGCGTCCGATGCCAGGGCACTTGTTCGAATCGTTTGCACCCAATACACTTCTTCCTCAAAATACTTGAGGTCCATCATGAAATTGGGGTCATACTCCACCAACGGTTCACATTCCCTCACCGCGCCAACCTTCTCCACCCCGGCGGGGACTTGAAAATCAAACAAGGTGGGCAAGGGCCCATTGGGATCATCCAAAAATTGGCTGTAGATGTGCCAACAGGGTTCGACTGAGGCGTGGAACACGAGGTCGAGTTCGCCTTCAATTTCCGTTTCATACAGGTCAAAGTCCCATGCAACAGGGTCTAGAATTTGCCCGAAAACAGGGGTGAAAAACCAACAGAAACCGAGCACCAAAATGCCACGGAGCAAACTGAAAGCGAGTTGTTTCATTTCTTTCATCGTTTTGCGAAGATAACGCATGCCATCCTCAAGAAAAGTGGCATCTGTTAATGTTCGTTCATGAGCCCTGTCGCAGCAGGCAATCCGAACGAGAAAACGCCGCCGTCAAAAGGTGATTTCCTCGCCCATTTTCAATCCGAATGGTCTTCGAATGAGCCAACTGCCTAAGTAGACGAACGGGGTATCCAGCAAGGCCACAAGAATTTTGAAGAAGAACCCGTAAAACAGGAGGTGAGAGAACAGACTCCATTCGATTTGGCCGAGGAAGCACATGAGGGAAATGACCGTCAACGTGTCAATGAATTGTGAGGGGATGGTGCTCAAATTGTTGCGCAACCAGAGCTTTTTACCTCGGGTCTTCGCCTTCCAAAAATGGAACAACTTGACGTCGAGAAATTGAGCGATGAGGTATGCGGTCATGGAGGACCCTACCGCCACAACCGTCGAGCCAAAGACGTGGTCAAATTCCACATCCGATACAGGCGACCAGCTCGCTGCGGGTACGGCTTGTCCCACGCTAACAATGACCAGAACAAACAGGCTAGCAAAGAGTCCGGCCATGACGACGAGGTTCGCTTTCTTTTTCCCAAAACACTCGCTGATCAGGTCGGTAACCAAGAATGTGATGGGATAAGGTAGTAGGCCAACACTCTGCTCAAAGGTGAGCCATGTCGTGGGGGACCAGTGGAAGAATTTCCGGAAGATGAGATTGCATGCCACCAAACTTGCGATGAACAAGGCGGCAAGAATGACATAAATCCGGACGGCCAATTCACGGTTTTCAGTTGAGCCAGAAAGCGCTGATGAAGGGTTCATGGTGTCGTCGTTGTGGCCGGATTGCGGGCCGTCCAGATCAAGCGATCTCCTTGGCGTACGATGTTGACCTGCGTGGATTCGAAGCGGGCACCCGACTGAACGGCAGGGCCACACAGGGCTTTGATTTCAGGGACGGCTCGTGCGCTGATGCGCCAAGATTGCGCCACATGAAACAAGATTTCTTCGGCCAAGGGCTCGCTTTTCCAGGACGCAAGGTCCAACGTTGCCGGGTCCTGGCCCTGGGCATGATAACAGCGTTGCAATGCCGCCATCAGGTCCTTCTCGATGTGTTCGGCCAGAGTTTGCCAGCGATCAGCCCACCTTCCGAGGTGTTCCGCAGTTCCCGGCCGGAGGTCTTCCAGCAAAGGCAGCACCTCATTGCGCAGCCGGTTCCTCAAGTAATCAGGCTTGGCATTGCTGCTATCATCCCGATAGGGAATCCCTTCTTCCTCGACCCATGCCGTGATCATAGAACGCGGGACATCCAGAAAAGGTCGGAGCAACCCTTGGGATTCAACCCATGGTTTCATGGCGGCTAAAGCCAAGGGGTCTGCTGAACGGATGAGGTGTAACAATACGGTTTCAGCTTGGTCGTCCGCGTGATGCGCCGTAGCGATGAAGGCTTCTCCCTCCTGGCTTTGCTTCAAAGCTTCAAACCACTCGTAGCGCACGTTCCGTGCTGCGGATTGCACGCCGTCTGTGGCATCAAGTGTGGAAGAAGAGTGGACCAGAAAAGGAACGGATGATTGCTGGCACCACGCCTCGACCAAGGCTTGGTCGCCATCGGATTCGACCCCGCGCAATCCATAATTGACATGGGCCGCTGCAAGGGGTTGGCCGATGCGGTGGAGGCAGGCCAATAAGGCCATCGAATCTCGTCCGCCGCTCACACCAACGATGAGGATACAATCCCGACCAATGCCGTGTTCTTTGAGCCAACGATCAACGCGGGCGGGCAGTCCGCGGAATTCGTTACGCATGCCCATTCAAGGTTTCCATCATGGCTTCGGCTTTGAGTAGACATTCTTCGTACTCGCGCTCGGGGTCACTCAATGCGGTAATCGCTCCGCCAACTTGCATCGAGATCCGTTGCGTTCTGCGGTTGGTTGCGATGCTGCGGATGACCACATTCAAGTCGAAATCCCCATTGGGTTGAATGCATCCGACACTGCCGGAATAAATGCCCCGGCGGGTGCCTTCTAGCTCATCAATGAGCTGCATGGATCGAATTTTTGGGGCTCCCGTCATGGAGCCCATTGGGAACGTGGCCTTGATGATGTCGACCATGTCCACACCGTCTGCTAAATCACATTGGACCGAAGAGATCATTTGGTGAACCGTTTGAAACCGATGGATTCCAAACAATTCAGGAACCTGCACCGATCCGGGCGCTGCAATTTTACTCAAGTCGTTGCGCACGAGGTCACAAATCATCACGTTTTCAGCACGCTCTTTGGTGTCATGATACAACTGATTGGCGAGCGCATCGTCTTCCTCAGCGGTTTGGCCTCGACGAATGGTCCCCTTGATGGGAGAAGAGGTGAGCTGCCGCCCGCGTCTTTTTAAAAACAGTTCAGGCGAACCGCACAAAAGCTCAAACTCTCCTGCTTTGATCAATGCGCTGTATGGAGCACGGGTCTTGCGTTGAAGACGGACGTAGGCATTCCAGGTGTTGTTCAATTGGCCGTCTCCATGCCATTCTTGGCACAGGTTCAATTCATAGACGTCGCCGCGTTGGATGTGTTTTTTCACCCGTTGGACGCGCTGCAAATAGGTGGAACGGTCCCACCGTGGCCGCAGAGAAATGCGCTCAGATGAGGGGGTTTCCGCCACCGCCGGATGCAGCACAGATTCCAAAGCGGCGGGTCCATCAGGTTCGTTTTTTCCCACCAGCAATTCCGGCGGGCTATGCGCTCCTCCCCATGCCACGACGATCCGTGGTTCGACCCAATGCATCACAGGAAAACCAGCGCTGTCTGTGCGGCTGGATTCCACGGATTCCACGATGTTTTTGAGGTCATATCCCAACCAACCGAACGTCCATCCGGACCGTCCGGATTTCGGCTGAATGAAACGAGACCAGGCCTCTAGACAACCTTTTTGTTCCAAGCCCCATGTGAACGAACGGCGCGCTCCGATGGCCAACAAACAGCGGCCTTGGGGCTGCTCGTCGAAAAGCAAGAAGACGTGTTCCTCCTTTTCGAACCAGGCGGACAAGTCCGGTAAACTGCGCGCAGATTCCTGCGAAGACTGAATCGGTTGTTCGGCGATTTGAGGTTCCACGGGAGGAAGATACGCAGTCTAGGTGTCTTGATGGGTCAATGGGAATGGCCCTTGCCAATCTTGCTGAGCACCAGCTCCTCCAACCCTTGAATCCATCGTGGATGGTCGTTCAGGCTCGGCACGAAATCCAGTTGTTCGCCTCCTTTTTCTTGGAACAATTCGACGTATTCTTCGCCAATTTCCACAATGGTTTCCAAGCAATCGGCTACAAAGGCTGGGCTAAATACAAGGAGCTTTTTGTCCCCTTTTTCAGCGCGTTCTTCGATGACCTTATCACTAAACGGCTCGACCCAACCGCTCCCCAATCGGGATTGAAAACATACGGTGTATTGGTCCGCGGGGATTTGCAAGCGTTCAGCGAGTGCACGGGTTGTTGCGTAGCATGTGGCCTTATAACAGAAACGATTTTCGTCATTGATCTCGTCCTCGCAGCTGTGATTGGAACACTCCCGGTCATCGTACACCTTATCCAGTTGTCGTTCGGGAAGACCATGGTAGCTAAACAAGATGTGGTCGTACGCCGTGAGATCAAAAGCCTGTGCGCGCAACTCAAAACCATCGAGATAGCCCGGGAAATCCCAGTATTGGCTAATGGATGTGACGTCTGGAATGACGTACCATTTACTCATGATCTCGAAAGCCCTTTGTAAAGTAGAGCCGGTTGAAGCGGAAGCATATTGTGCGTACAGAGGCAAGATGACAATGCGGTCGTAGTGATCTGCTTGCATCCGTTTCAACACCACATCCATGGAAGGATTTTGGTAACGCATGGCTAACTCTACGGTCACGTCACCACCGAATGCAGCCACCATTTCGGGCCGCTTCATCCGAGTTTGTAGCAAGTCCCGAACGTTCTCGCCATGGATGAGCAATGGAGAACCGGCATCCGTCCAGACCTTCTTGTATTCCCGTGCACTGCGAAAACTTCGGATGGGGGCAATGATGCCATTGACCAATAATTTTCGTGGAAGCCATGGAATGTCAATGACGCGCTCGTCTCCTAGAAACTCTCGGAGGTAGCGAGCGACAGCTCCGGCTTTTGGGGCATCGGGAGTGCCCAAGTTGATCAAAAGAATGCCTGTTTTCATGGTAGGTAACTCAACAAATGAAAAGCTCCATGGTTCAACCCGTACTCCTTTGTTTTGCACTTGACCGTCAACGCTCGACGGTTTCTTCGTGAGAATTCATCGGCCAGGTTGAAACGCAATTAGATGTGCAAAGCTCGGTTGTCGGTTGCAGCGAGTGCCGCTTCTTTGATGGCTTCGGTAAACGTGGGGTGGGCGTGTGA
>JAQCJQ010000047.1 GCA_027593035.1 Bacteroidota bacterium
AATGTAAGCTCATGTCAGACAATTTGGGACTTCCAATATAAGGCTTCCTCGAGTTAAAACTATTATTGGTCGAAGCAAATTATTTCTTAACGAGCATATTATTTAAGATTGGTCGAAGTGTAAGCTCTAGATAGCCAACTATTTAGGTTGATTTTTGAGCAGTATTATACACCCTTGAAAAACGAATTGTATTCGCAGGAATGGGCTAGAGCTCCGTTTTTTCAGCGAAATTGGAGCTACTATTGTTAGCAGTCCTGGCCAAATTCGGCTAGGAATAACAGCAAGTCAGAAACAGAGACTGTTCCGTCAAAATTGATGTCGGAAGCACAGCCGCCTTGTGCATTACCAAAGGTGCAGGAGCCGTCGTCATCGTTGGCTTCTTGAGAATAGTTCAGCGCATTGAGGTACGTGCATCCGGTGATCAAGCAGCTTTGAAATTCACACGAAGCGTCATCGATGGTGGCGTCGGCGTTGTAGTTGCAGGCAGAATCGTACAAGCAACCCAAGACGTCTTCAGTTTCGTTGGTCGAGGGGTCGCAAATTTCATCCGCAGCATGGATGCCCAAATCGCCCCAGCTGTCGATTTCGAGCACGATCCACTCGCTGTTGTCGGCATCTGTACCGGCCGAAGTGGTCCAGTCTCCAGCATTTCCCGTGGTGACCGCAGGCTTTCGAATGAGCGTGTGGTTGGCGGTGCCGTCTGCGGTACCAGCGACCTCCCAGCCTGAGCCAGGGTCGCCATTCCAATCGCCAATGGCGTCTAGCACAACAAAGTCGGTCGGTGATCCTTGTACTAAAGCAAATCCGTCATTTCCATTGGAGAGGTTTCCATAGGTGAAATCAGCGCTGTTGACGAGCTCAGTGACTGCTTGAGTGTGGACAATCGCGTATACGCCTTGCGGGGCGATGATGCCATTGATCGGCAATTCAACCCACGTTTCGTACGCGCCAATGGTGGTTGGGGCGTTGATCGTGTGAGCCAAAGCATAGCCTTCAAGGGAAATGGGTTCCACTCCTGGATTGTAGATTTCAAGGTACTTGTTGTAGGAGCTGCCTTCTGCGTATTCGCTGAAGTAAAGGGTGCACGACGACAAAATGTTTCCTTCGCAATCCAAACCAGATTCGGCGTAAATACACGAACCATCATCAGACGTCGCATCCGAGTTGTAATTGCATGCAGACCCATCCGTGCAGCCCGGAATGGTGCTTCCGTTCCAGAACCATGCGCGCATCACCAATTCAGGGTCTGAAATGTACGGGTTGGCATTGCCTTGCACCTCCTGAACACGTTCATTTCGAGTGGATTCAAACAGACTCACCGGGTCGTCCAAGTGCCACGAGTAAATCGTTGCGATGTCTCCAATCAGTGCCATGTCGCCCGCTTCCGTCGGGTACATGGTGTAGAAATAGAAAACCAAACGAGCGATGTCACCTTTGGCGTCATCTCGGGGTTCCCAGAGATTCCCAGACCGTTCTGTCCACAATTCTGCATTGTCCGGCATGTTGCCTTGGGACAAGTAGTTTCCGAGTGCATCGATGCCATACCATTGAGCCGTTTCGTCCACGACCTCACCGTAGGGGGAATTCCCGCGAGCGGAATTGGCGTTGCCGTGAGAAGGTCGAATGTTGAACAGGTCCGATTTCATGGGAGAGAGCGAGCCGAAAAAACTCTGCGGAACGATGTGTTCTGTATTGATGGGGTCCAAATAGGGGGTGAAAATGGACGCTTGCTCAAACCCCGTGTATACACAATGAATGGCATCGTTTTCTTCGTCCGTGTAACCAAACATTTGTGTTCTAGCGCCATTGTAGCCCAAGTCGTTAAAGAAGGGCTGGTACCAGTTGGTCTTGAGCCAGTCACGGAGGGGTTCCATGTTGAGATTCTCCGGAACGGCCGGTTGTGCGAACAAGGCGGTAGCGATGATCACAAAAATGAGCGCGAGCGCCCCTTTTTTTTGCGCAACGATCAGGGAGGGGGTGGAGCATAAAACCATGGAAAAAAGATAATGAATATTCCGTTGATGGAAGCGTTATCGTTCAGCTGATTGTTTGATGAAATGCAATTCAGTGAAGTCGAAATCGGGATTGGGAACGTCGAAGTCGAGAGATTCTACCTGTCCTTTCATGTTCAAAGTGAACTGCGCCATGCCTTTAGGCAACATCATTTGGGTTCCCCAGTGCAAGCGGAAGGTGTCAAAATGCCAATGCTCCAATGTGCCTTGGAACAAAGGCGTCGGTTCAAATTCGAATTGAAGCGTGTCATCCTGCATGGACACGAGCACGTCACCGTACATGGCGTCTGAGTACGAGCCGGCATAGGCTGCTAAGGTCTTGGACGCAGGAGCCTCAGGGATGCGCGATGCCATCAACTCCGCTTCTTTACGAGTTTGCTCCGCAGGTTCTTCACGTTTTTGCTCCAGTAAAAAGTCAATCATCGGAGTCTGCTTATCGCCTTTCAGCAGCACGTTCAAAACATCGTGTCCCCATCCCCAAGGCACGGAAGAGTTGGCATTGGTGAGAATGATGATGCCGAGCTTTTCTTCGGGCACCAAAACCTGTCGGCTGATCATGCCGTCATAACCACCGCTATGGGCCACCACTTTACGACCGTGCAAATCGTAGAGTTCCCAGCCCAGCCCGTACCCTCTAAAATGCATGGATGGTAACATCTCATGGTACCAAGAGGAGACCGGAATGGGCGTATGCATCGTCCACATTTCGTGGGTTTGACGTTGGGTCCATAAGGTGTCTGTCGCTGTTCGGCCACTGTCGAGCTGCACAATCATCCATTGGGCCATTTCTTCGGCACTGCTGATCAAAGCTCCGGCGGGTGCCATGTTGTCCCAATTGACCCATTCAATCGGCGTTTGGGTACCGGACTCCAATTCGTTGTGCGGTGCAGCGACGTCCGTTCGATTGGCCAATTGCGTGGTGCTCAAAACGGATGAGCTCATGCCGACGGGACCCATCAATTCTTGCTCGATGTAGGTCTTCCAGGGTTTTTCACTGACGACTTCGATGATTTCACCCGCCGCCATGAACATCAGATTTTGATAGCCAAACTGTGTTCTAAACGATGTCGTAGGCTCCAGTTGATTGGCTTTTTCGAGCACTTCCTTGCTGGACCATTTGGTGCCATACCAGAGCAAGTCTCCGCTGAATGTGGCCAAGCCACTGCGGTGACAGAGTAAATCACGGATACGCAATTCGGAGGACACATAGGGGTCGTAGAGTTCAAACCAGGGGAGGTAGGTCTGAACCCGATCATTCCAATCAAGGAATCCATTGTCCACAAGTTGCGCGATGGCTGCAGAGGTGAATGCTTTGGTATTGGAAGCCACCGCGTAGAGGGTTGCGGGTGTGGTCTTGTCACCGCTGCCGGCGACGGTTTCTCCATAGGATTGGCTCCAGATCAATTGTCCATCGTGAACTATGGCCACCGATAAGGAAGGAAGATTGAAATCGTCTACCGATTGGGCCATGGCTTCGCCGAGCCATTGCAATTGGCGCGGTTGATCTTTCACTTGAGCCTGAACAAATGAGGCCGACAAAAGAAAACAGAGGAGTCCCGCTGGTCGCTGCCAGGTGACTTGAAAGAAACGTTGAGTGAACATGGACCAATGTGATTTGAGATGGCTAATTTCGTGCACATGGGTTCACAAGCGATAGAAATAGGCGATAAGGTCCGTTTCCTGAATGAGGTAGGGGAAGGGACGGTCACTCAGATTTTGAGTTCGACGCATGCCATGGTGGAAGATCAAGATGGATTTGAATTCCAGCATGCAACGCGCGAACTGATTCGAGTGGAGGACCGGGAAGAAGAGTCCGAAGGGTACGCGCGCGTGATCCCATCGGTAGCGGAGATTCTGCAGCAGGAGGTGAGTACGCAAGAACAAAAAGCGATAGAAAAGGAGTTCAAGGAGCGCTATGCAGAGGCCAATAGCCGTCCAGTATCAAACGACACGGTAGAGGTTGATTTGCACATGCATCAATTGGTAGATAGCCAGCGGGGTTTGACTCCTGCTGCGATGCTGGAGTTGCAGCTGTCTCATTTTGAGCGCATGTTGCAGATCGGTGTCCGGCAAAAAACGAAGCGCATGGTTTTCATTCATGGTGTAGGACAGGGAGTCCTGCGTCATCAAATCTGGAGTCGCATCGAGCAGTATTATCCAGATTGCGCTTGCCGATCAGCTGATCCGCGACGATTTGGGAACGGCGCGACCGAAGTATGGATTGGAGAAAGTGCGTTTAGCCGTCGAAGCCGTTAATCTTCAGTTGTGTCCTTTTCCTGGGATTCTTGGTTCGCTTTGTTTTGAGCGGCCCATTCTTTAGCGATGACTGCAAGTGGTCGCGTAGGATCGTCGACTCGAATGGCGGACAAGTCCAGTGTGAAAGGCGTCTCCAAAGGGCCTGTTTGCACCAGTCGGAAGCGATAGAGCACCCGTCCATCCGGACTGGTTTGTTCGAAGGAAACAATGGGTTGCTTGGACGCTTCCGGGGGCAATGAAAACCCAGGAATCGGTTGCATCGAGAGCCAGTTGTTGACGCCATCGGCTTGCCAGGAAGACTTCTTGCCCAACGCCACTTGAATCGTGGATTTGCCATCGTTCAATGCAACGATTTGGAGCGAATCGGAGGGGACTGATATCCAAGTCGACGCACGCTTTGATACGGTGGCTGTCGTGTTGCCTTTGAGTCCCATTTTCAGGGCCATGGCCGATGAAATCAGCGTGCCATTTGAATTCGAAGGAAAGAGGCTGGCCAATCGGTCCGTCTCCGGGTCATAAAACAGGCATTCGTTGGATTTGGTGGAGTCAGGGAGCCAAATCATGGAGCCGTTTTTCTTGGGGTTGAACCAAAAGCGCTGGACATGGGTTCGTCCGCCTCGGGTAACTTCCATGTCCAAAGAATGGCTCCAGGTTTCAACAGTCGACCCAAGTGGAAACCGAGTCATCTCGAGCAATTGCTTTTGCAGCATCTCTTGCACTTCTTTTTGATGCGATTGTATGGAGTCTTGATCGGTAGTTGGAATGGAGTCAGCCACAACAGCCGACTGCGATGTTCCGGTGGAGGCCAAACTCAACATGCCGAGGCCGAGCAAAAAGAAGGAGGGAAAGAAACGTTGCATGCCGCAAAGATACAGCGGGTCAGGAAGACCTCAATTTTGACGACGGGACCGCTTGGGGTTGTTCCAGGGTTTCTTCATGTCGGGATCACGAATCTCAACGTCCTCTTTTAAGACCCAATGGTTCTTTTGCCAAACGAGCGCATCGTACGTCATATCGGGTCCATAAAACGACGTATTTCCTTCCATCTGAGGTTCTGGTGCACTCAAATGATCCATGACAATCATGCGCAAATCTTCTCGCCAGCGAAGCATAGCGGTGACGGCATCAGCGTATTCCATGATCAATCTTTTTTCGGAACCGTGCCCCATGTCGATGATCGGCACGCCAAAACGCAATTTGCCCTGGGCCACGCTCAGGGTTTCAACCACTTTTCGGCTGCGGATGCCATCCGCACCATCCCATCCCAACAATGTGAAAACCAATTTCTTGCCCTGTTCTTGTGCAATGATCTCATAGTACACTGCTCCAGGCCAATTCTCGGCTTTGTATCGCTTTTTGGTGTCCAAAACGTTTCGATTGATGCCAATTTGTTGGTGATTCAATTCAATGACAACGGGATCGCCATTGCGCATTTTGGCCAGGACAAATCCGCCGTATTCCTGAGTCCGGTCGGTCAACTCGATGTTCCAAGTAATCACTGCAACGCGTTGGTTTCCCGTCCCTGCGGTGACCACCCCCATGCGTTCGCTTAAAGCGAGCCAATTGCAAGTCCAAAAGTCATGTGTATTCCACGCGTCGCGCATGGCTTCCTTGAGGGATTCATGCGCCAACTGGGACGCTGCGTCGTTGGAAGCTTGTACAAGTTGATCATGCAGTTGCAGCAATTCCGCTATCGGATCTTCTCCCACCTCGCCTCGACTCCACAACGAGCTCGTTGGGATGAGGAGCACAAGGGGAAGCCATAGAACGATTCGTCTCATGGGATTAGCAACGCAGAATGAAGGAAGGAATTGCGCGACAAAGCGAGGTTCAGTTGGCTCAAAGGTGCATGAAGGCTTTTTTCGCCAAAAGCGTTTCTTCGGTTTCCCGGTGTTCCGGATCATCGACACAACAATCTACAGGACAGACGGCTGCGCACTGCGGTTCGTCATGGAATCCCACACATTCAGTGCATTTCGAGTGGGTGATGTAATAGACGTCCATGCTACCGGGATCGTTTTCAACATCGGAATCAACTGCGCCCACTGTGGGGTGCTCACCTTGCCCTTTGAAACCGGTTCCATCAGCAAATTTCCAGCCGGCACCGCCTTCATAAATGGCGTTGTTTGGACATTCTGGCTCACATGCACCGCAGTTGATGCATTCGTCCGTAATCATTATGGCCATATTCTCTTTCTTCTCTTGGGTGCGAACTAACTTCGTGGCGAAGATACGAAGCACGATGATGAACACCTTGAAACCATCTCTTGTTCAATTGGGAGCATGGATGCGCGGAGAAATGGCAGATGCTGGCTCGAACAATGAGGAGCTTTTGGCCCATGTTGAAACGGTCAATCGATGGTTCACTCCGGCCCATACACGGCAGGCCATGGTGGCTTGCGGGACTTGGTTGGAGCCGGCAACATTGGATCTTTGGCTGGATCGATACGCCATGGAAGAGGAGCAATCGACAAAACGAGTCGGCCTGGTGCTTGCTGGGAACTTACCGATGGTGGGTTGGCATGATGTCTTGTGCGTGATCCTTTCCGGTCACCGTGCGGTCATCAAGTGCAGTTCGTCCGATTCCACATTGATTCCCGCGATCATGAGTGCTTGGAGCGCCATGGCTGGTGATGCGTTGCAGAATCGATTCGAATGGTCTGCCGGTCCGATGAAGGATATTGACGCGCTCATCGCGACGGGAAGCAACAACACCCGTCGGCATTTTGATCATTATTTTCAGGGGGTGCCGCGGATTTTGAGAGGGCAACGCACAAGCATTGCCATTCTTGACGGCGAAGAGACGCTGCACGATTGCCAGGCACTCGGGCATGATGTATTTGATTATTTCGGGTTGGGGTGTCGAAGCGTGACCAAACTTTTCTTGCCTCAGGGGTTTGATTTGAACCGGCTATTTGGAGCTTGGGTGGATTGGTCTCAATTGGGCACGCACAACAAGTATGCAAACAACTACGACTACCACAAAGCGCTGTGGTTGCTAAATCAAGATGCGATCTTGGAAAACGGCTTTCTGCTGATGAAGGAAGATGAGAAATGGGTGAGTCCTGTGGGCACACTTTTTTACGAATTCTATGAAAATGTGAGCGACGTAGAACAGCGGGTGAACATGCATCGAGATGCCTTGCAATGCGTTGTTCGAAGAGAAGGCGCTGCGGAATTGCAGGTCACTGTTCCTGTTTTTACCTTGGGAAATTCACAGTGTCCCTTGCCTTGGGATTATGCCGATGAAGTCGACACCATGAAGTTCTTGTTCGAACTATCTTAGCATCATGAAGAGGACCGGTATGGAACGTAAATTTTCGATCAGAGGAACAGGTGTTCTTGTTGCGCTGGGGTGTTTGAGTTTGTGGGGAGCAACCGGCTGCAGCACGGACATTGACCTAACGGCTCCTTACGAACGCACGCCTGTTGTGTTCAGCTTGTTGGAAGCAGCGCAGGATACCCAGTGGGTCAGGATCAACCGCACTTGGCTCGGAGACGGCAATCAATTCGACGCGGCGTTGGAGCAGGATAGCAGCGAATACGTTGCAGAAGACTTGACTGTAGGGATGGAAGAGCGATTCGGGGATCAAGTCATTCGGACGTGGTCACTTCAGGACACGCTGATTGAAAACAAATCAACAGACGGCATTTTTTACGGCCCCAAGCACCAGATGTGGTTCTTCGTGCCAGAAGGAGGGTTGGATTCTGATGCGGAATACGATTTCAGCTTGGACATTGAAGACGGAACCCATGCAGAGGCGACGACCAACATGATCGCCACACAAGCAGGGAACATCACGCAGCCTCCTCCTGGGGTCAGCAATTTCAAGTTCGGGTTTGCTAGCATTGGTTTTCAAACGACCTATCCGGACATCACCTTCAAATGGTCATCAACCGATGGAGCCAGCCAATATGACATCTCCATGCGCATTCATGTGACCGAAAGAATTTGGGGGGATTTAGCCCATACCCAGTTGGTGGACGAAGTGGAGCGAATCGTCGAGTGGCCCATGGGGTCTTTGCGAACTGATTCGGATGAAGGCGGAGAGGTGCTTCAAAAAGAAGTCAGCGGTGAGCGGTTTTTCACCACTCTCGCCACCCAGTTGGAGCAAGATCCTTACATCACAAGGGTGCTGGGGACGTGGGATGAAGATGTTCAGATTGCCAGAGCCTTTGATTTCATCTTGACCATCGCCAATGATGAGTTGGCGACGTATTTGGAAATCAACAGCCCGGTCACGGGCGTGATCCAGGAGCGGCCAGAATACACCAACATCTCAGGTGGTTTGGGATTGTTTGCATCCCGTGCGAGCCAAGGCGTTTACGGTGTGGGGTATACCACCAGCACCATTGAACACTTGATGGAAGGTGACGCCACAGCTGCTTTGAATTTCTGTACACCGAATCCTTTCTCTGACTTTTTCTGCGACTGATCGTTCCATGGACCATACACTCTCAACCAAGCTTCAGGAGGCCACCATTGAATTGTCAATGGGGCTTTACACCATTCGCTTTCATGCAGAATCTGTGTTGGATTTGAACCATGTGAAGCGCGTGGAAGAAGCGCGTCGCGATTTGTTGCGTGGAGGGGAAGGCCCGGTGTTGGTTTTGATTCCTAAAAATGTAGCCCTTGTAGAGCAGGAGGCCTTGGCTTGGATGGGTTCACCTGAAGCCATGGAAGGTGTTCCTGCGCGAGCCATTGTGGTGCCATCGTCGATTCAGGTACTTCGGGACCGCATTCGATGGGCTTTGTTCAAGCCATCGGTAGCATTTCGGGTATTCCGCAATCCCCAAGTCGCCAAAGGCTGGGTATTGGATACCTGGTACGATGATCAAATTGGTCAAGAAGTGGATGCATTCATTGGGCTCGAAACCGACGAATAAATCGACCCACAGTAGCAGGGAGCTTCATTGTTTGCTCGGTTTATCGTTGGATCACCAACTGCTCCGTCTGTCCGTCTCGCGAAATCAAATAGCTGCCGGCTGGCATTGAAGCAGGAACGGTCCAACAATTCTCGTTGCCAGAAGCCACTTGCTTGCCATTCAAATCGAATGCAACCCAATTGGCATTTGGGCTTCCGTTCCATTGAAGATTCTGCCCCGAACGCACGGGATTCGGGAATGCGGCACCTGCGGCAGCCAACGCATCGTGCACGGAGCTCGGTGCTTGCAAATCCTGATACGTCGAAATTGTGGGGATGCCCAGTGTGGTCGTGATTTCCAATAGAGGGAAGCCCATGCCTTCTCCCCACCATTGGTAGATCGTTTGGACCCGATCAATGGCAAACGGTTCTCCCAGTTGTTCAATCAAAATGCTATCCGTAGCGACCAATTCTGTTTTGACACGCAAGACATCGTAGGAGCCACTGGGTAGAATGAGCGTGCCCCAACCATCGGCCGTGACTTCACGCGTCTGGTTCAACCAGTAGCCCAAAATGCCAGTCAAATCCAAGGTGAAAGCGCCGCTACTTGAAAAAGTTTCTCCGTAAGAGAATGGCAATGGGAAAAATTCATCGATGTCACTGTAAGTGACCGGTAAATCAAAACCGGAAGAGCTCAAGCCAATTCCAGCAATGGCATAATGGCTGGCATCTGTTTGGTAAAAGCTGTTGAACCCATCCAGCGGAATGCCGAGATCGATTCCGAGGTCAGGAAATTCGGTGGGGAGGAAAAAGTCGCATTGGTACGATGAATTGAACGGGCTGTTGAAAGCCAAAGTGGCCGTGATGGAGGCGTCGCTCATCGGGCTTGGCGTTACAGGGGCGTCTCCTAAGGAAGTCAAGGAGCTAGCGTCCCAGACCGCATTGGCTCCGTCTGTGTCCAACAAACCGAAATCCATGACCAGGGTGTTGACCAGCGGGTAAGAGACTCCGCCTTGAGGAAGGTCGGTCGATTCGAGCGTGATCTGAAGGTGAGTGGGGCTTGCGAACAAGCCCATCAATGCAACGAGAGAAGCAAAGCGAATGGGGATCATCGGAATGGATTGAACTGCAAGGTAAACTACAATTCGTCGTTCAAAGTTGCATCCCGACGTTTGCGTCGTTCCCACCATTCGTTGAATTCCCGGTGAAAACGCAATCCAACCCCTTGTGTTGTGGCGCCATAAGGAGAAGACCATTCCGGATTCTGTCGCGTATGACCTGTCAATTGAAACGTGCCCTTTTCATCCAGGTCGTAGCTGAGTGTCATGTCTTGCAATTGAACATTCTGTGCGGAAACCTGACTCAGTTGGCTGGTTCCAATGGCCCCTTCAACATGGAGCCGATCATCCAAAAGTCGGGTGCTCAAGGCCACGGCCAAGCTTTGGTCCTCGCTGGAAGGGTCGTTGGCATAGTCAAACCCAATGTCCATGTCCGGAGAAATTTGAGAGATCCAATGCCCCAGTTGGCTTGCAATGAATGCCGTACTTCGATCCTGCATGTATTCGCCTCCAAAGGCTGCCGTCATCGGATCGGGACTCAAGAACTGATTCAGAACGAGCAGGCTCAACGCCTGTCGATTGAGCTCTTCCTCATTGATGAGCGCGCCCTCTACCAGCGTTTTCAATTGGGGGGTTGCCTCAGGCAATTCGATCGAAAATTCGATGTCAGGTTGCATCAAGGCACCTTGCAGCGCGAGGTTGAGATGAACCGGAATTCGTCCAGGTAAATTGCTTTCGTCAGGCAGTAGGCCATCCAAATTCGTCCGGACTTTGTAACGCGTATCCAAATCAATTTCAGCTTCATATGGATCTCCAAACCAAGAGATGCTTCCTCCAGGTTCAATGTCGAATTGCTTGTTGATCAAATTTTGAAGCGTGAAGAAATAGGCGCCCTCGACGACTTCCAATTGGCCAGTCATGCTGCTTTGCTCAAAATCATTGATGCCAATGGATAAATCGCCGCGAGTTACGCCCATGATTTCATCGCCCACACTTTCGTCAAAAATGATTCTCGCAACGGCATCTTCGGTGACATCGATGTTCAAGTCAACTCGAAACCGGGACAGATCAGGCACCTCCTTTGGGCTGGATGAGCGGTCTTTTTGTGGCTCAGTGAAATGGATGAAGGAGGCGTAGGTCGCATCTGATGCACCATCGAGAGGTAAGGCAAACCGGGTGCCTGGGCCTGTTGTGAGCTGGGCTTCAATCTGCAGGTTGTTATCGTACCCAAAAACGTTGGCGTCTCCAATTCCATAGGCTGTTCCGTAAAACCAATCGTTGTCAGCACGGGTCAAATTGAGGAGTTGAAAAGGTGCGCTCGCTTCTAGACCAACGTCGAAATTCCAATCATTGAAATGGTCGTGCATCACCGTGCCATTGATCAGAGCTGTATGGCCTTCAGAGTCCGTAGCCTCCCATTGGTCCAAGAAAAACTCATCGGGAACCACGTCACAATGCCCTTGGAGCTGATAGGAGGCGCCCAAATAATCAACGCGAACGGCTGCTGAATCCGTCGCAATCCAACCTTCCAGAGCGGGTTTGTTGGGCGTTCCGTCTAGAGTCAATGCCCCTGAAATGACCCCGCTCCATTCAACAGACTCCTCGGGCATCCAATTGTTCAACCAGTCCAGAGGGATGGATTCCAAAGTCAGCTGGTTGTGCATAGCATCATCCAGTTGGAAAGGGACTTTACCATGCGCGGAAAGGGATGCCTCCGATTCAATTTGCGCGGAGAGCCAATACGAGGCGTGAGCTAGATCGCCATCCACCAGCAGATCAAAGTCCTCTAGCTGCAGGTTGTGATATCCAAAAGACTCGCCCTTGAGCGTTGCTGTGTAATCGGATACCCCATCCAGTTGACACCATTCTAAAGTGGCCTCCAATTCGGATCCGGTGAAGGCGTTGAACGGGGGGGACTGGAACTTCGGAAGCAGGGCGCCACCCGCGTCCACGCTCCAGAAACTTTCCCCATGGCTGCGGAAGTTCCCTTCGGTCAAGAGTGTCCAGTTTTCAGCATTCAATTGGAGGTTGTCACAACGAATTTCCATGCCGGGAGCAGCGAAGTCAAGGGTCAGTTTGTGGCGTTCAATTCTGATGTCAATCATTTGATTGTCAAATGGAAGGGAGAGTTGAGTTAACTGCAGGTCGAAGATATTGGGGGTGCTCGTATTCGCAGACCATTGCATTTCAGAGCGACCAAAATCTGGGGCGTTCCAAGAAGCGTCCATCCACCACAAGGAGTCGCCTGAGCAATCGACATGGGCGTCTTCAATCCACGTTTTTCCACGTTGATGGATCGAATCACATTGCGCATTGATGAAGATGGTTTTGGCGCCATCCTCGGCGTCAATGTGCATGCCTGACGCAACGTAGTCCTCCCACTGCAAGCGCGGAATGTCGAGTTGAATGAAGGAGCCCGATGCTTGGCTTGATGCCGATAGCTGTGCGCCTTTTTCGAGGGAAAACGGAAGGTGAGCGAGCGCCGCGATGGGGGCGAAGGATCGGATGCTACAGCGGGCTTGAAAATTAGGAGGAATGATCTGGTGATGATCTTTTTGGCGCTTCCATTGATCGAGCCAGTCTTCCCAACGCTCCCAATCATTCTCGAGGCTGATCTGTCCCTCGGTAAGATGGGAGCTCCATGCAATCAAACTGGATACGGGCTTCCAGTTTCCCGATAAATCCAAACGGTTGAACGCCATGGGGCGGCCGTTTTCGAGCAAGTTGATTTGCCGCATTTCGAAGACCATTTGGATGTCATTGAGGCCTTGGCCGCTTGCTCGAAGTGCTGTTTGAGCATGGAGCTCCCAATCTTCCCGTTCGGAGAGTAGGAGCGGTCGAAAGCCTTGCCACACGCTGTTGGATTCCAAACTCCAGCGCTCGGGGGTCCAACTTCCAGTCCAGGTCATCTCCAACGGCAAAGGGGTCCCTAGCGATTGTGCTGTGCCGCTTGAAATCCACGTCGAATGCTGGCCTTCCAAGGTGTCGCGGAAGGCTGCTGCTGAGGTGGATATGACACCGCCATCCGATAAGTCCAACTGAGCCTGTCCACGAACGGTTTCTGACGACCAGTTCAATTGTCCAGAAGCCTTCCAGGCTTCGCCATATCCATACTGCTGGCCAATCAAGGATGGGATGTTGTGGCTTTCCCAATTGATGGAATGGTTCGCTCCAGCGGGCGTCCAGTTCAAGGCCAATTCCAAGGGCAGCGTTTGCGCATCCAATTCGATCTGGCAGACAACCTGCACCGCCTCGCCTTGCGTCTGCCATCTCAATCCCCATTCGTCACTTGATGCCACCAGCGCGTCCAAAGAATCCAACCATCGGTCTTGTTTGAGGCCTAGCGGGGTGGTGCGAAGCGTTTCAAAACTCTTATGGGCCAATCCTTGCAACTTTCCGGAAGCCAGCCATCGTCCGTCCGGTGTTTGCTCCCATCGAGCGAAATCCAAGGTTTCAATTCCGGGCAAGCCGTTCCATTTCTTCAGCGAAACGAGCCATCCAGCGGGTTGCTCCCAATGTAAATCCAACGAACCGTGCAGGCTATTCTGATCCAATTGAGAGACCAACCAAGGCCCCCAGTCTTGAGTCGAGTGCTGACGAGCCAACGCGTTTTCAATCCAAAGTGGGAGGTCCTCTCGCTGCTCTATGGAAGCTTCGACATGCGTTTCGGTGAATGAGAAGTTGTCCCATAGACCATCCGCCTGGTAACGGATATCCACGAGGTTGCTCTCAATTTTTCCAGCGGACCAATGCCATTCCGTTGCGGTAGCATTCCAACTTCCGGAAAGATGAGCCACATGAAGGGTGTCGGAGTTGAAGGCACCTCCAGAAAAAGCCCCTTGGAATTCCGCCAAAGTTCCCTGCTGACTTTGGCTGAGCAATCGGATGTCCTGGCATTCCAATCGTGCGATCGAGCCCTCCATTGGAAAAGAATCCAAATCGAAATGCACGATAAAATCTTCAATGAGCAAGTGGTCCAAAGCCCCTGTAAGGAGTTTCTTTTCAGGCGTGGGGTCTTTTTTCGCGTTCCAGGTGTTCCAGCGGGCCAAACCATTGGCATCCAGCGTTGCGCCCGACAACTGCAAGGAGCCCAATTGCCAGTTGCCGTCGACCCATTGCCATGAGCCCAATTTTATGGTGGCGATTTCGAGCAGCGGCAGGTCTTCCTGAGGCAGTCCGACGCTGCAATGGGCCAACGCAAATTGCCGATTCCACCAGTGGATGTGCAAGGATTCAAAATCAAGCCGCAATCCGAACTGCTCTTCAATGCCAGTGGCCAATTTGCGGGCCACAGCAGATTGAACCGTTTCGGTACGCAAAGCCAGCGCAGCGATAAAAAGCAAACTAAAGATTGCTGCGATCACGCGCATCAGCCATTTGAGAGAGGTGCTTTTCATCCGAAGGGAAGTTACATGTTCTGTTGGATAAGGACCTAATTTTGCACCGTCAACTGATTCCATAAGTCCACCGTTTCTCATGCGCTTCAACTCTTGCATCTTGGCCATTGAATCTTCTTGTGACGACACCTCTGTGGCCGTCATTCGAGGCCGTCGGGTCTTGTCCAACGTGGTAGCGAATCAAGCGGTCCATGTGGACTATGGCGGAGTTGTTCCGGAATTGGCTAGCAGAGCGCACACGCAAAACATCGTACCCACGGTGGAAGCGGCTCTCAAAGAAGCGGGCATTGCTCCCGAAGCACTGGATGCCGTGGCTTACACGCAAGGACCAGGGCTCATGGGGTCTTTGCATGTTGGAGTGGCTTTTGCCAAGGCCTGGGCATACGCTCACAACAAACCAACGATCCCTGTGCACCACATGCACGCGCACATCTTGGCGCATTTCCTAGAACCCGGAGACCCTCCACAACTTCCATTTCTTTGTTTGACCGTCTCTGGTGGGCATACCCAGCTGGTTCGAGTCAATGGGCCCATGGACATGGAGGTCATCGGAACCACACGCGATGACGCTGCCGGTGAAGCGTTTGACAAAATGGCCAAATTGATCGGTTTGCCCTATCCCGGAGGGCCTGAAATAGACCGGCTTGCGGCCGATGGAGATCCGAATGCCTTTGCGTTTACGCATCCATCTGTCCCAGGCCTTGACATGAGCTTTAGTGGTTTGAAAACCCAGATACTGCATTTTTTACAGCGTGAATTGCAAGCCAATCCAGCGTTCGTGGATGAGCGAAAGCACGACATTGCTGCGAGCGTTCAACACACCATATTGGGAATCCTTTTGAGCAAGTTGGAAGCGGCAGTAAAATCTACGGGCATTCATGAAGTCGCCATTGCCGGAGGTGTTTCGGCCAATCGTGGATTGCGCAAAGCACTTGAATTGAGAAGGGAACAGTTGGGATGGATTGTGCACATTCCGCCCATGGCCTATTGCACGGACAATGCCGCCATGATTGCGATCACGGGAGCCATTCAATTCGAATCGGGCTTCCGCGGTAAAATCACCGATGCGCCGGATCCACGGCTTCCGTTTTGATGCTTCCCACGGCTTCGGTTGGCTTTGGTGGCGGCTCCAAAGCCCATAATGGAAGGCGAATTGCTGCAACAACTCCGCGCGTGTAAGGGTCCCGAGAGGTTGGCGCTCTCAGTTCCAATCGGCCGGGGTGCCGCAGCAGGTCGAGCCGTTCTTTGAGGATGGCAGTGCCCCTTGATTGGTGGGCGTCTTGTTTTTCTGAACCACTATTTCATTCCAGTTTCTTGAGCCCCTTTCCATTGTCA
>JAQCJQ010000171.1 GCA_027593035.1 Bacteroidota bacterium
ACATAGCACAAGAAGATGTCTTGATAGCGGAGCTATCAGTTCGTGATAACCTGCGGTACAGTGCTGCTTTGAGTTTGGGCCACTTGGATGATGAAGCGATCGATGAACAGGTGGATGAAATGCTCAAGCGTTTAGGACTCTGGGAAATTCGCGGACTCCGCGTTGGTTCCTTGATGGATAAGATCATTTCAGGAGGCCAACGAAAACGCGTCAACATTGCGCTCGAATTGATTCGCGAGCCACTGGTTCTATTTGTCGATGAACCGACCAGTGGATTGTCAAGCCGCGACAGCGAACACATCATGGATTTGCTCAAAGAACTCACGTTGCGAGGTAAATTGATTTTTGTGGTCATTCACCAACCGAGTTCAGACATCTTCAAGTTGTTTGACCGGTTGCTTTTGTTGGACTATGGCGGTTTTCCTGTTTACCAAGGAAACCCACTGGAAAGTTTGGCCCATTTCCGACAGCTTTCAAATCATGCCAATAGCAGTGATGCTCTTTGTCATCAATGTGGAACGGTCAATCCGGAAGAGTTGTTTGAAACGGTCGAGGCTCGCATGGTGGATGAATTCGGACAATTGACCGACCGTCGACGAGTGCAACCAGAGGAATGGAATGACTATTACAATCTTCTGCACGCCCAAGAGATTGGTCAAGGCGAAATTGTGGATGTTGTTCCTCCATCGGTGTCTCCGCCTCGCTGGTGGAAGCAATTCAAGGTCTATACCCAACGGGATGTGCATTCAAAGCGCACCAACAAACAGTATCTGTTCATCAATCTTTTGGAAGCTCCCGTATTGGCCGTGATTCTCGCCGGCTTCAATCGCTTTCAAGATGGCGGAGAGGGGTATGTTTATCGCTTGAGTGAGAACATTCCTCAATTCCTCTTCATATCGGTCATTGTTTCCCTGTTCATGGGGCTGAGTGTGAGCGCAGAAGAAATTTTAAGGGACCGTCCCACGCTTCGGAGGGAACGGTTTCTTCAATTGAACTGGTCGGCCTACTTGACTTCCAAAGTCAGCATCATGTTTGGTCTTTCGGCCGTTCAAAGTGTGGCCTACGCTTTGATTTCCATCGTTGTTTTGCGCATCCCTGATGCCTTTGGAGTCTTGTTTTTGACCTTGTTCAGTCTGAGTTGCTTTGCCAACATGTTGGGTTTGAGCATTTCATCGGCATTTCGGAGTGCGAAAGTGATTTACATCATCATTCCGCTGCTCATCATTCCTCAGATTATTTTTGGAGGAGCCATCGTCCGATTTGATCGGTTCAATCCCGTTTTTACGGAAGTGGATCGTGTTCCTTGGATCGGGAATATCATGGCCTCTCGCTGGGGCTTCGAATCCCTTGCTGTAGCGCTTACTCGCGACAACAAAGCCGATGCACCGTTTATGGAAATCCAAGATCGTTTGGAGCGATCAGCTTGGCGACGAGATTTCTGGGGAACGGCATACTCGGACATCACGAGTAGCAGTATGAGGCAGAAGGAACATCTGATGGCGCTCGAAGAACTTGAAAGTTGGGGCGTTCCAATGGGGAGTGTTGCAACCGATGTTGAATTGAACGAGGCCTTCAAAGACGTGTATAAGCAGGCCTTTCGTGAACGGGATTCCTTGCGCAGAGAAATGGCTGCATCGATGGATTTAGAACAATTGAAGAATGTCCATCACAATGATGCGCTGCACAGATGGGTCATGCAAACGGATCGAAATAGTCGGATTTTAGAGACTTCTCGCGGGTTGGTTCAAGCAACGGCTTTCATCCATCAGATGCCCGGAACCAAGCAAGCTTGGAATGCTCCGTTTTATGCGCCATTCAAACGAGTGGGGCCTTGGACCATAAAAACACCGCAATTCAATGCGGGTGTCTTGTGGACGATGATTGTGCTGCTGTATCTCCTGTTGGCCAATCGAATTCCCGAAAAACTGGGGTATCGGAGGGCCAAAGGCTGAGGCATTAGCCTGGCGTCGCGATCAGTTTGAAGGGGATGTCAATGATGGCATCGTAATCTTCGCCCGCTTCGAGCATGTCTTCGTCCTCATCCTCATAATACCAGAGCACAGTAGCTTCAGTGTTGGATTTCTCAATCCGCTTCAAAAGGTCCATGATGCATTTACTGCTGCTGGTATTGAAGTACTCCAAGCGAACGGAAATCTCAATGGAGCTCCCCCCGGACTGCAGGTTTTTCTCCACCCAATCTAACAAAGGCTGATAAAATTCAATCGAATTTTCAGGAATGGATCGCCCAGATATGGACATGGAAAGCGGCTCAACATGAAATTGGACTTCCGGCGTTTTCGACGTGCCAGGTAGAATAATAGAGCTCATGGTTTGGGGTGTATGTGCGCAACGAATTGAACCACCGTCGTGGTAGAGTCAATGGCTGAAAATTTCATTTCAACGCGTCCTTCTGCTTTTCTTAAGATTTCATTCAAACCAATTCCACCACCTCCATGGGAGCTGCGGTGTCCAGATGCCAGTTTCTCACGTTGCGTGATTCGCCATTCTTCAGGAGAAAGCAACATCAGCTGATTCCAGCGTTGAGTGAGA
>JAQCJQ010000172.1 GCA_027593035.1 Bacteroidota bacterium
CAGTTGCTACCCGGACGGAGATCCACGATCATTTGCGGCTCTTGTATGCACGAATCGGCCGCACCATCTCCCCCATCTCCGGTGAAGAGGTTCGGAAAGACCGTCCTGAGGACGTGCTCGATTTTTTGCTCACCCAACCCACTGGCGTGCGCTTCATGGTCGTGTCACCGCTCAACCTCAAAGCCGGCCGCACCTGGGAACAACAACTGGAGATTCTCACACAGCAGGGATTTAGTCGGGTCATTGGTTCATCGGGAAAGCCCGAGCTCATTGCAGACCTCCTGGCCTCGGATCAGAAAGAAGGTCCCTTGAAAAACCCGAGTGACCCTTGGATGCTCCTCATTGACCGTTTGGTGATCGAACCCGACAGTGATGAATTCCAGGCGAGGGTTATGGACTCGGTCGAAACGGCATTTTTTGAAGGTGACGGTGAATGCTTCCTTCTCATCGTGCAGGATGACAAGACAGAGCGGCACGCTTTCAATGACCGCTTTGAACGGGACGGACTGGTCTTCATTGAACCCTCGCCAGACCTGTTCACATTCAACAGTCCTGTTGGCGCCTGTCAAAAATGCGAAGGCTTTGGGCACGTCATTGGCATCGATCCTGAACGGGTCATTCCCGATCCCCGCTTGTCCATCTTTGAAGATGCCGTTGCGTGCTGGAGAGGCGAGCGCCTCGGGCGTTGGAAGGAAAAGCTGTGCCTGAACGCATACAAAGCGGATTTGCCCATCCACACGCCTTGGAAGGAGCTCTCAGAAGAACAACGCGACCATGTGTGGAACGGAGGCCCTGGCTTCAAGGGGTTGCATGAATTTTTCGCCTACCTGGAAGAGAAAAGCTACAAGATTCAATTTCGTGTGATGCTAAGCCGTTATCGCGGGAGAACCCCGTGCAACGATTGCCAGGGCACCCGATTGGGGAAGGCTTCTCAGCATGTGCACATTGCGGGAATGAATTTGACCCACGTCTTGCGGATGACGTCGCAAAAGGCCTTGAAGCACATCCAACACCTGGAGCTGTCTGAAAATGACGCGTCCATTGCCAAGCGCTTGCTCCAAGAAATCGAACAGCGTCTCTCCTACCTCTGCGATGTCGGCTTGGGATACTTGACCTTGGACCGGGCTAGCAAAACCCTCAGTGGCGGTGAATCCCAGCGGATTGCACTGAGCGCCTGCCTCGGCAGCAGCTTGGTTGGCAGCACCTACATATTGGATGAACCCAGCATCGGCCTCCACCCGGAAGACACCGCCCGTTTGATTTCCATTTTAGAAAAACTTCGTGATTTGGGCAACACAGTCGTCGTTGTCGAACACGATGAGGACATCATGAAAGCAGCCGATCACCTCATCGACATGGGGCCAGAAGCCGGAACACATGGCGGTCGAGTTGTTTTTGCGGGAAACCACCGGGAGCTGCATCAGCTAGGCATAGAGCACCCCTCTTGGACTGCCGCTTACCTCAGCGGGCGGCAACGTGTTAGCATTCCCACGCGCATGGCCAACAACAAGGAGCACATCGGTTTGCGTGAAGCGCACCTGCACAACGTCAAAGGCGTCGATGTCAATTTCCCATTGCATGCGCTCACCGCCGTAACAGGTGTCAGCGGATCAGGCAAAAGCACCCTGATCAACGGCGTTTTGGTGCCCTTGATTCGCCAGCACCTCGAAGGGTTGGGTGGTTTGAAAAGCGCACACGGCTCCCTCGAAGGAAATGTTGAAGCCATTGGGGCATTGGAATACATCGATCAGAACCCCATCGGGAAATCGTCGCGAAGCAATCCGGTGACGTACGTCAAAGCTTTCGATGAAATTCGGAGCCTGTTTTCTGATTCCGTGCCGGCGAAAGCGCGGGGCTACAAGCCCGCCCACTTTAGTTTCAATGTGACCGGCGGTCGCTGTGATACTTGCGAAGGTGAAGGCGAGGTCACCATTGGCATGCAGTTCATGGCTGACCTCAAGTTGCAATGCGACGCCTGCAGAGGAAAGCGCTTCAAGGATGAGGTTTTGGAAGTGCAATGGAATGGCAAAAACATCGCCGATGTGCTGGCCATGACCGTGGACGATGCCATGGAGTTCTTCCAGCCCGATCCCAACGCTAAGAAAATTCCGGCAGCGCAGAAACGGCTGCTTGCCAAACTAGCCCCTCTCTGTGAAGTGGGACTCGGCTACGTCACATTGGGGCAAAGCAGCAATACCTTGAGCGGAGGTGAAGCCCAGCGCATCAAATTGGCGTCGTTTCTTTCGCGTGGCGACCGGCAGGTGCACACCCTGTTTGTCTTCGATGAGCCGACGACCGGCTTGCACGCGCACGACGTCCAGAAACTGCTAACGACCTTCCATGCCTTGCTTGCACAAGGGCACACGCTGATTGTCATTGAACACCACTTGGATGTCATGGCCCATGCTGACCATTTGATTGACATGGGGCCTGGAGGAGGCGATGCCGGAGGCACGTGTGTATTCCAAGGCACGCCAAAAGCCTTATTGGACTGCAGGGAGTCCAAAACAGCAAAGCATTTACGACCCAAATTG
>JAQCJQ010000048.1 GCA_027593035.1 Bacteroidota bacterium
CTACCAGTGCGTTGCTCTGGGCGTCCTTCTTGACGTTTCGGTCGGTCAGAGCCTCCTGCGCTTCCGCGGGTATTTTCGCGGCGATCTCCAGAACGTGCTGGACGATCATCGTTTCTGCGGTCACCTTGTCGGTTGTCAGATCGAGCTGGTCCCCGTCCTCCACGTTCCGGGCTTCCTCCTCGTGCTCCGCGGTCATCACTGCGTCGATTGTCTGAACGGCCGTCGCTACTTGTTGTTTGCGGTTTGCGGTCATTGGAACGCTCTTCCCAAGGCTTTCGAGGCTGTCCAGCAGAACTGCTCGGCCGTCGGTCTGAACCTGAACGGTTTCCGGCGCTGTTGCCTGGACGAGCTCCTCGGCTGTCGGACCGGTCAGAATCGGAATTTCGAGATGAAGGGCCTCGGCCCGGGCTGTTGCCGCCGCGTCCTCCTCCTTGAGGCCGATCTCGACGACCTTCAGCATGCCGTCCTCGGGAACCGTCATTGGATCGGGATTGAGTTTGTCCTGATCGTCCTGCCTTTTTCTTGGAAGTGGCTCCTGTGATCGTGCTAACCGGGGGCATTTCCAAGTGCCATTCGTGTGACGCATCGACCGGCAATTCTCTTTGAATGAGGTTTTGAATGTCCCGCAAGTACTTCCGCTCGTCCGCCTCATTGCAGAAACTCAGGGCCTTTCCGCTCATTCCTGCACGACCTGTTCTTCCAATTCGATGCACATAGGATTCAGGAACATTGGGCAATTCAAAGTTGATGACATGACTCAACTCATCAACGTCAATCCCGCGTGAAGCGATGTCAGTAGCAACCAACACGCGAATCTTACCACTTTTGAATCCGTTCATGGCCCGATCCCGCTGGGGCTGGCTTTTGTTGCCATGGATGGCTTCGGCTTGGATGCCCGAGACACTGAGGTGCTTGGCGACTTTATCCGCACCGTATTTGGTTCGGGTAAAAACGAGGGCAGAATCCACGTCGTCTTCTTTTAAGATGGCAACGAGCAAGTCGCGCTTATCGTTTTGACGAATGGAATAAATGGTTTGCTCGACGGTTTCTGCTGCGGAGCTCTGTCGAGCGACTTCAATGCGCACGGGAGATCGAAGAATGTCATTGGAAAGCTTCACAATGTTCGGGGGCATGGTAGCCGAGAAGAACAAAGTTTGTCGCTCCGTTGGAAGCATCGCAATGATCTTGCGAATGTCGTTGATGAATCCCATGTCCAACATGGTATCCGCTTCGTCAAGAACGAGGGTCGTGATATCACCCAAGTCCAAGTGGCGTTGATTCACCAAATCCAATAAACGGCCTGGTGTGGCGACCACGATATCGACACCTCGACGCAGCGCATCGACTTGCCGATTTTGTGAAACACCGCCAAAAATGGTGGTGGTTCGCAATCGCGTTTTGGTGCTGTAGTCGTTGATATTGACGCCAATTTGTGTGGCCAACTCCCGGGTCGGAGTCAAAATCAAACCCCGGGGGTGTCGTCGACCACTTTGTGGCAATTCTTGTTGGATCAAGTTGTGGATCATCGGAAGGGCAAACGCAGCGGTTTTACCGGTTCCAGTTTGGGCACATCCGAGCACATCTTGTCCGTTGATTACAACGGGAATGGCTTCGGCTTGAATAGGAGTGGGCTCAGAATATCCGAACGGTTGCAGTGCGTCAAGCACTTCAGGGCATAAGCCCAAGTCAGTAAATAAACTCAAAAATGAAAGGAATCAATCCGCACAAAAACGTGTGCGGTAAACGTCCCAAGTCGAATTGTTTGTTTGAATATTCGGGAGAGCCATTCGGTATCGTCCGATTGCGCGTTCAACTCGGGATAACGCGCCTGCGATGGTTTCAAAGGTTATGAACAACCTGACCTATTCGCTGTGCAAAGATGAGGCGGAATCTTCGAAAACAGTTGATTTTTCACGAAACCGCAAAATAACCACTTCTAACTAGTTGATAAACAGCGTTTTTGGTCACTGTCTAGGAACCAAGTCCCGTGAGACGCGCTTTGTGCCTTGAGCATCCCACAATTCGGCAACCACAAAAGGCTGTCTTGGACGACCAATTTGAAGCATTCCGATGTTGTTGTCCATCAAAGGACCCTCCAAGCGATTTCCGTTGGGTGTTGCAAAGTCCCACTTGGATGTAATTCCGCTGGAAGTCACGTCAAACAACGTGTCCAGGGTTGCGTTCAATCCAGCGTCTCGGGATTTCCATCCAGATATTTCTCCATAATGTACATCACCAGATAGGAAAATGACCGGCACTTTGCCTCGTCCCATTTGACGATTGAACGCATTGGATTTTGCAATCAAATGGGCCATTTTTTCTTGCTCATGTGGAAAGTTGCCCCAGCACTCGTATCCATTCCATTCAATGCCAAATTGTGTCGAAGACCCAATGATGCGAACATCGGCTTTGACCTCGAGCTGTTTTTCGAGCCAGTTCCATTGCTCGTCCCCAAGAAGCGTGGAGTCCGTCCCTGTGTGCGGAACATAATCTGCAGCATAACCAATGCCGTTCGTTCCTTGAAAGGAGATTCCGGTTGCATCACGTAAATCGTCTCGAAATGAGCGGGTATCCAACAGGATGACGTGCACATCCTTCCGCCCACCGTCAAAAAGATAACTCATGTAAATGCCTTGTCGGCTTCGTCTAGGAGAGAATTCGGGCTCATTCCAAAACGAAAGGAATGCTTCTTTGGATGCTTCGCGTAGGGGGTAATGTCGGCCGGCATCATTCCAACCGTAATCATGATCATCCCAAGTGGCGAGCATGCGCGTATGTTGAGCGAGTTCTTGAAAATCTTCATGGGAACCGAGCACCTCATAATCTGAGATGAGCGTCTCAATGTTCTTCGTGTCACCGTATACATTGTCACCGAGCCAAATGAAGAGGTCGGCTTTTTGCTCTACGGCCACGCGCAAAGCAGGCATGGGTGAAGTGGGATTGGCACAACTGCCAAAGGCAATGGTTTTGACTTCTTTGCGGACAGTCAAATCAGCTTGAGCCTTTTGATTGGGCTTCCGAAGGACAATGATCTGCTCTTCTTGCCCACAACTGACCAGCACCAATATGCCACACCAACTCCAATGCAACAAACGCTTGCGCGCTAACGACATGGAGAGAATCACTCGGATAGAGAGAATCGAATCGGCAAGGCGTACTTCACATTGACCGGTTTTCCGTTTTCCAGCCCGGGAGTGAAATTGGGCAGACTGCGAACCACATCCAAGGCGGCTGCGTCCAATGGCCCGAGACCTCGGAGAATCTTAACATCGCTCACCAAACCCTTGACACTGACCACGAATTCGACCACAACAGTGCCTTCTAAGCCTTTGTTCTGAGCCTCTTCGGGGTAAACGAGTTCATTCATGATGTGAGTCATGATGCCATCGTTGGTGCATGATTGTCTTTTTTCAGGCTCAACCGTGTCCTCGCAACTGAGCAAAACGGGCATGACCTCAGCGACTTTAACCGCAGAGTCGTCCTCGGGGTATTGCAATCCAGTTTGAGCAAAAGCGGAAGCCGAGATGAACATCAAGGAAAGTCCAAGAATGAGTGGGGAAGGGAATGAAATTCTCATGTTGAAATGTAGGAATTTTTCACTCAATAATCAGCCGAAAAGCCGGCATTGATTGCGATGGCCCTTCGAGCATGTAAATCCCGGAAGGGAAGTCGGAGTTGATCTCAATGGATTTGAGATGGGCGGGCCAACGGGCCAGCGGGCTTCCGTTGATTGACCGCAGGACCCAGGTTCCCGTTTGGTTGAGAGGGGCTTCTACCTGATCTAGCTGCAGACAAGTTCCGGCGAGTAAGGGATTGGGATACGGCTGTCCAGGATTTGAATGAGTTGGAAATTCAGGTGAAACATGCGTAGCATCGTCATGCCAAAATGAGAAAAGGAGCTGTGGGCCGCCCAGTCCTTCGTTGGAGGCTTCTTCCAGTCGACCAGCGACCACAAGCCCATTCCAAGCGGGGTGGTAGATGCATTGAAACCCACCCCAAATGCCTTCGGGGCTGAACGAAGGGTCGAGGTCGAGGATGTGCGGTGTTTCGGCCAATGCATTGGAATAAGAAACAAGCGAAGGCGCCAAAGCTCCTTGCTCAAATCCAATCCCAAGCGGCCAATCCCCCATGGTGTTCAGGAAACCAATACTCGTCCATGTGTTTGCGGTTTCTGCCGTTTCCGATTGATTGGGCGTGCCCGCGGCATCCAAGGTCAATGCGTGCCAGCCATTTGGTAAATCGCCACCAGCATGGGAAACGATGTTGAGCGAGATGACGCCATCGTTTTCGATGTGCACGTCTTGCGCCCAATGGTTGACGCCGGGATTCAAATTGAGATGAACGAGCCCGGCTTCTCCGAAACTCGAATCCAGCGAACCGTCCAAGAGGTGCTTGGCAACGAGGACCTCATAATGCGAGGCATTGGAATAAGCGCCTGCCGCAATCCATCCGCCGTCCGTTGCTGCGGACGTTGTGTAGAATCCGCCAATTTCATGCCGGTTTAGAACGGGCCGGAGGCCCAGGGTGTCGACGATTTCAGCAGCTCCAACGTCCACCACAATCCGCCCATTTTCGCTGAATGATTCGACCCATTGCCCAGCGGAATCAAGCAAGGCAAGCGTGGGCATTTCCCGATGGAAACAACAGGGATCCAGGACCATGCCGCTGGCCATCCAAGCACCGTTTTCATGGTCAGCCTTGTCGAGCCCGTGCAATTCTTGAAACGGACTCCCAAACGAAATCGGAAGCCATCCCGGCAAAGAGTCTGAACCAAAGGTGGAATCAGGAGCGCCATCGACGTCTAAGACCAGGACCCCTCCGACCGAAGTCAGGTTGCTGTCGTGGGAAAGTTGGTTGATCGCGCACCACAGGCGTTGCGACGCATCGGATTGAATGGTCTCAATTTGAATGGGACGCTCGATGTCTTGCCCAAACGGAAGGAGAACATGCGTCTCTGCGTCTCCATCGATGCGCACGATCAAGGGGTGAGAGCCCCCTTCTTCGGCGTACACTTGAACCGCAGCCGCCACGGCATCGTTCCCCCACGGGGTCATACCTCGAAGATCCTCCCATCCTGCCGCATCGGCAGAGGTCCATCCATCGGACACCCAATTTGTGTCGAGTGTCCAAGGCGCGATTTGAGCCCCAACACCCAAGCTGACACAACTAAAAAGCAGAAGGCCAATCCGATGCAGCCGCATGTTATTTCACGATCCAAACTGGAGCGCGCATCCCGCTTGGTCCAGTAATGTAGTACATGCCTGGGGCGAGGTGACTGACGTTCCATTGGGATCCAAGCGCCTGTGACCATCGGCTAACCAACCGGCCTTGAGCGTCCAACAATTGACATGCTTGGGGCAATTGTTTTCCGCTCCACGCAATGTACTCTGAGGCGGGGTTGGGAAACCAATGTCCAGCGTTCTCTTCAGGATTCAGAGCGATCGTTGAACTGGAGTCATAGGTCTCGACGGATTCGTTGACCGAGACATTCGTGGCTGAACCGCCTTGTCCGGGAGGGCCTTGTCCAAAGTTGTCCGTTGCCACGACACCGTAATAGGAGGCAAAGAAATAGGGGAATGCCGGGTTCCAATTTTCATCGACCGTAGCGAAATAGGCGTACGTGCCGTTGGGGTATTCGGGGGTGAAGCTGAAGCGTCCGTTGTGAATGTCCAAATGCCCTGAATTTTCAATGAATTCGAAGTCTTCAATGTAGGCTCCTAAAACGGCCTCGACAGGCTCTGCACCCGGGGGAATAGCCGGTGTCACCAGAGCGCCGACATCAGGGCCGAATTGATTGGGATCCAAAACGGTGCCATCCGCGAGATCATGCCGAACGGTGATGTCCCGCACGGCGTAACTCGATTCCATGCGCACGATTTCGCCCGTTCCGTCCTCATTGGCAAAGGCATACGGTCCATAGATGGGATAGCCGTCAAACGCATAGCCAATGATGGGGCTGTGGTTGTTGGGATCGATGGTCAGCAATCCGTCACTTGGATAATCCGAACAAACAGGGTTGACCACGTCTTGCGAATCGCTGAATGGATTCGGCATCAAGTGGTGATGGTAGCGCCCCATTGCCGGGTGGCCTTTGGCGCAATCGAAACCGGCCAATTCAAAAAAACCACCGTTTTGATGCCAGATGTTTTGGTTGTTGTAGGAGAAGGCATCGAGCGCATTGAACGTCGGCACTCCATTGATCAACACCGCGGTATGGCCCAAACCGGTCGCCGTTCCTCCTGCAGGTCCTTGCTCGGGCTGACGAGGAATGCGGAATAAATAAGCCGTCTCTGAGGCTTGGGATGGATTCCCATCATTGAACGGAGCTGTTGCATAACGGGGAACACCGGTCGAGGTGATGTAGACATTGTCCGCTGAAAACTGGCCGAGTTGAACATCACACAGAATGCCGTTGTCTGTCAATTGTCCGTTGTTCCAAAACTGGCCGGTGCCAGCATCGGCATTGATTTGCCACGCCTCCAACTCGGGTTGCGCAAACAAACCACATGTCAAAAGGCCCCCTGCGAGGGTGAGTAAGGAATTTTTCATTTGGAAAGGACTTGGCATAGGCATTTGTAGTTGTTGGACGGGATGGATCGGTCGGGGTTTAAATGAAAAAGTCAATTTAAATGGGGGTTGGTTTCATGGCAAAAAGCAGTGCAATTGTTGAAAACCATGGTTCATATGATTCAGATTCGCTTGGGTTGAAGGCGCTTTTGGCGGGGTAATTTGCGTCTAAACAACAACCTTTTCTCATGAAAAAATTATTTACGCTAGTCTTGTGTGCTTTGGGAGTCCTGTCGATGCAGGCCCAGGAGCGTTACTTGGATGAAATCTTTGATTCCGTGGTCGTCACGACGGATGTGGTTTACGCGAGCAATGTCTCGGTTTTACCAGCCTTAGGGGGACAACCTCCTACGGCGCTGCCTCAGCTTATGGATGTTTACGAGCCTGAAGGCGACACAGAAACCAACCGTCCATTGATCTTGGTTTTTCACACGGGCAACTTCCTTCCGAGATACATGAACGGCTCCGCTCTTGGTGGCCGAACAGACAGCTCCGTTGTGGAATTATGCAATCGTTTTGCGCGCATGGGGTATGTTACAGCCTCTGTTGATTACCGATTGGGATGGAACCCTTTAGCAGGAACGCAAGTTGAGCGAACCTACCAATTGATCAACGCGGCGTACCGTGGGGTACAGGATGCACGAACGGCCGTTCGTTACTTCCGCATGAATGCGGCAGAGATGGGCAACGAGTTTGGAATTGACACCGAGAAAGTCGCTTATTTTGGTGATGGAACAGGTGGGTATGTGTCGCTCGCGTCGGCCTCTATTACGGATTACAACGACATTTTTGTGGATGCTTCTGGAGCGCCCATCGAGAGTTTGTGGTATGATCCAGGAAATGGCACTTCCATTCCGATGGTGATTGAATCGATCAACGGAGATCCGGAGGCGAAGTTTGACGGGTATACTCCAGATAGCCTGCAGCTTTGCATTGGCCACTATCCAGATTACAATTCGGATATCCAGTTTCAAATGAACATGGGAGGCGCTTTGGGCTCACAAGAATGGTTGGATTCAGGCGACCCTGCGATGGTCAGCTTCCATTGTCCTCATGATCCATTTGCGCCGTACACATCGGGTATTGTCGTTGTACCAACCACAGGTGAGCCGGTCATTGAGGCCACGGGTGCTTACAACGTGCACGTTGCGATCAATGCATTTGCGGATCCCAATAACAACGCTTCTTTCCAGAGCCAAAACTTATCCGACGCCTTGTCATTGCAGGCATTGGAGATCAACGACGGCATGGATGGACTTTACCCTGTAATGAACAACTATGTGGACGGTGCGCCGTCAGAGCCTTATGATAGTTCTCCTTGGCAGTGGTGGGATGTCGTTACCACGCAAGCGGTCGACTCTGCCAACGGTTCGAACATTACAGCGACCCAGTTGAGCTTGAACCCAACGATGGGTGTTGAAGAGGCGATGGCTTGGTTGGATGTGATTCAAGGATACACCGCACCGCGGATGGCCTATGCTTTGGGCTTGGTCGAAACCTCTTCGATTGCAGAAACTGCAGCCAAGGCGAACGGATTGTGGGCATACCCCAATCCAGCCTCGGATCAATTGCAAATTGAATTGGAAGCTCCTGGACAGCAGCTTTCCTTGTACAGCTTAGACGGTCGCCGCGTATACAGTCAATCCCTTCAGGGCGCAACGCGTGTTGTCCTTGAGGTGGCGGGGTTGTCTGCAGGCACGTATATCTTGAGTGTCGATGGCATGACCCAAATGGTCAGCATCGCGCACTAAGTCTATTGGAATACGATTTGAAACGCCTCGGCCCTTGGGTCGGGGCGTTTTTGATGGCCAGACTTTGTGCTGGATTTCCCTCAGGAAAGCTCATCGATGAGCAAGCGCATTTCAATCACGGGCGACATGCGCTCATGCAAAATTCGGTAGACAGCATCGGCTATGGGCAGGTGGACCTGGAAACGTTTGTTCATTTGGAAAATGCCCTCGGCTCCATTGTATCCCTCGGCGACCATGTTCATTTCCATGATGGCCCCTTTGACACTATAGCCCTTGCCAATCATCATGCCCAAGTTCCGATTGCGGCTGTGCGGGCTATACGCTGTGACCAACAAGTCACCGAGGTAGGGGCTTTTCTTCACGTCGCGGTCCAGCTCATGCACGGCCGCCAAAAACGCCTTCATTTCTTGCGATGCATTGCTGATCAATACGCTCAAGAAATTATCACCGTATCCGAGGCCTAAGGCAATTCCCGCGCCGATGGCGTAGATGTTTTTCAGCACGGCTGCGATTTCTGTTCCAAAGACATCGTCGCTTGTGCTCACCTTGATGTAGCGGGTCTTCAGTGCGTCTGCAACTATTTGGGCGATCTCCAAATCGGGACATGCGACGGTGAGGTAACTCAATTTTTCACGAGCGACTTCCTCTGCGTGGCAAGGTCCGGCGATCAAACCGATGCGCTCATACGGCACTTGAAATTCCTTGTGCAAATAGCGCGCGGGGATGCTGTCATATTTTACGACCATGCCTTTGATCGCGCTAATGAGCAACTTGTCTTCCATTCCCGTGACTTGCTGCTCCTGTACGGTGTCATCCAAATGGGCGGATGGGATGGCGAAAATGAGCACATCACTTCGGTCAATCACGTCTTGCATGGAGGTGCTGACAGCCAATTTCGTGGTGTCAAAAGAAATGCTCTGGATGTAATTGGGATTGCGTCCATGCTGCTCCAAATGCTCCTTTGTTTCCTCCCGACGCACCCACCAATTCAAGGTATCGACGTTGGTCAAAAGCATCTTGGCAATCGCTGTTGCCCAAGATCCACTACCGAGCAATCCGAAACGGAGATTTTCTGCCATGGGGACAAATGTAGTCTACTCCATCAATTCGATGGAGTCCCGTTTGCAGGCGCTACCTTTGCAAACGCATTCGTAGAACAACAGCAACATGAGCGACGATCTTCTGAAAAAAGTCATCAGCCACGCCAAGGAATATGGCTTTGTATTTCCATCAAGCGAGATATACGACGGCCTTTCGGCGGCCTATGACTACGGTCAATTGGGGGCAGAGCTGAAGAACAACATCAAGCACTATTGGTGGACCGCCATGGTCCGCATGCATGATAACATTGTGGGCCTTGACGCCTCCATCTTCATGCACCCTACGACATGGAAGGCCTCCGGTCACGTGGACGCCTTCAATGACCCCCTCATTGATAACAAGGACTCAAAGAAGCGCTATCGCGCGGATGTTTTGATCGAGGATCACATCGGGAAAATTGAAGCGAAGATTCAAAAGGACGTGGCCAAGGCGGCCCAGCGGTTTGGCGATGCTTTTGATGAAGCAGAATTCCGCTCGACCAATGGACGGGTGTTGGAGCGTCAGAAGCAAATCGACGACATCAACAGCCAGTTCAAGGCGGCGATGGGAGCGGAGGATTTGTCGGCGGTCAAGCAACTGATTGAGGAGTTAGGCATTGCTGATCCGGACACAGGAAGCCGCAACTGGACGGACGTGCGTCAGTTCAACCTGATGTTCAAGACGGAGTTGGGAGCGGTGAGTGGAGAGAGCGGTGTCATCTATTTGCGTCCAGAAACGGCCCAAGGGATTTTTGTCAATTTCCTGAATGTTCAGAAAAGCGGTCGGATGAAGATTCCGTTTGGAATCGCGCAAATCGGCAAGGCCTTTCGCAACGAGATCATTGCGCGTCAGTTCATTTTCCGCATGCGCGAGTTTGAACAGATGGAAATGCAATTCTTTGTCAAGCCGGGCACCCAGAACGAGTGGTATGCGTATTGGAAGGAGGCTCGACTGCAATGGCACAAGTCCCTGGGTCTGGGAGATAATTTGCACCGTTTCCACGATCACATTAAGCTAGCGCACTATGCCGATGCGGCGTGTGACATTGAGTTCAATTTCCCGATGGGATTCAAGGAGCTTGAAGGCATTCACTCGCGAACGGATTTTGATTTGAAACAACACGAGGCCCACAGCAACAAGAAGCTGCGCTACTTCGACCCGGAATCTCAAGAGAGCTATGTTCCTTATGTCGTAGAAACTTCCATCGGACTGGATCGGATGTTCTTGGCTACGTTGAGTGCCGCGCTTCAGGAGGAGACGTTGGAAGATGGTTCGACGCGGACGGTTTTGCGGATTCCGGCACCTTTATCTCCGGTCAAAGCGGCCATTTTACCGTTGATTAAGAAAGATGGATTGCCTGAGAAGGCCCGCGAGGTTATGGCCTTGCTCCAAATGGACCACAATGTGCAATACGATGAAAAGGATGCCATTGGGCGCCGGTACCGTCGACAGGACGCCATCGGAACACCGCTGTGCATCACCGTTGATCACGACACCTTGACGGACCACGCAGTCACCATCCGTGATCGCGACACCATGGCCCAAGAGCGTGTTGCCATCGACCAGTTGGCCGCTGTCGTGGCTGGGAAAGTCAGTTTGGCTCAATTGTTTAAAGCATCCTGAACATGCAACTCGAATCACTTGATCTTGCGGGTCGCCGCGCTTTGATCCGTGTGGACTTCAATGTCCCAATGAACGAGAACCGAGAAGTCACCGACGACACCCGAATTCGCGCGGCGATTCCGACCATTGAGTATGTGCTGGCGCAAGGCGGTTCCGTCGTGCTGATGTCGCATCTCGGAAGGCCCAAGGGCATCGACCCTGAATGGAGCTTGCGGCACATCGTTCCCACCTTGGAAAAATTACTGGGCCGTTCGGTACAATTCGCCTCGGATTGCGTGGATGACGTTGCGCTGGACGTGAGCCAATCACTCAAACCCGGTGAAGTGGCGTTGCTAGAAAACCTGCGTTTTCACAAAGAGGAGAAGGAAGGGGATGAATTCTTCGCAGGCCAGCTGGCTGAGAATGGAGACGTCTACATCAATGATGCCTTTGGAACGGCTCACCGCGCTCACGCCTCCACCGCGATCATCGCGCGCTTCTTCCCCGAAGACAAGGCTTACGGAAGGCTCTTGGCATCCGAAATTGATGCCTTGAAGAAAGTATTGGCTCATCCTGAAAAACCGCTGACAGCCATCATTGGCGGAGCCAAAGTCAGTTCAAAACTGGGCATCATCGAGCACCTCATCGGTCGTGTCGATCGCCTCATCATCGGTGGCGGAATGGCCTACACCTTCGTGCAGGCCAAGGGTGGCCGCATCGGTAAGAGCCTGGTCGAATCGGAGATGCACGAACAGGCGTTGAACATATTGAGAAAAGCAGAAGAGACGGGAACCGAATTGTTGTTGCCAACGGATACGCTCGCGGCGGATCGATTCGCAGCGGACGCCGCGACTCAAGTCGTTCCCACAGATGCCATTCCGGACGATTGGATGGGCTTGGACATCGGTCCAGCGACGCGCTTGAAATTTGTGGAAGCCGTTTCCACGTCCCGAACGATATTATGGAACGGGCCCATGGGTGTGTTTGAGATGGAAGCGTTTGCGGCTGGAACCAACCAAGTCGCGGAGGCCTTGGCTCGAGCAACCGAAGAACACGGCGCCTTCACCTTGATCGGTGGCGGCGATTCCGTGGCGGCCATCAACCAAGCGGGACTCGCCGATCGTGTGAGCTATGTGAGCACGGGTGGTGGAGCGATGTTGGAGTATCTCGAAGGCAAGGAATTGCCGGGCATTGCGGCGATGGAATCATGAAGTTTGCGGTGACATGGTTGGTCTTGGTGGCCTGCTTGGCGAGCCTCGGAACCTGGGCCCAGGGTCGAGTGGAAGTCTATCCCAATGACCGGTTGATTTGGAGTGAAATGTCGTTCCATGCGGAAAACGGCTTGGTGCGTGAAGGCAGCCAATGGAGGGGGCAAGTCCTGTGGACGTTGCAGCCGGGAAAGATCTTCGCTGGCTACTCTTCGAGTTCGTTTGACTTGGCCTTTACGGTCCAGAATGACCAACTGATTCAGGGCGACAGCCAATTCAGTGACGCCATTTTGTATACCCTTGATGGTCCCAACGTCTACATCGGAGACAGCACCTTCCCCCTGGATTTGGTGTACACCTTGCGGCCAGCGCCCTTCGACCCGCAGGTCATCGGATTGTACAAAGAAGACAGTATCAGTACGTTTGATCGGATTTGTGTTTTTCAAGGAGCCCCAAGTGCTGAACAATTGTTTGCGCTGCTCCTTGCGCAAGGGCTGCTTTGAGGCATCAATCGGTCGATTACGCCCGAACTTGCGGGCATGAATGAATTGGAAACCCGCGCAATGTTCGCGGGGTACCACCCGGCTTCTGGGGATGGTGCCGTCAAGCCGGCCATGCAGCCGAGCTCTACGTTTGTCTTCCCAACCGCCGAAGCGGGCGCTGCCATGATGGCCTCGGCTTATGGCTTACCGACGGGATTGGAACCCAACGACCCCCCACAAGGCCACATTTACAGTCGACTCACGAACCCCACCGTTGACGTTGCTGAGGCACGCCTAGCCGCTTGGGATGAATCGGAAGATGCGGCCTTTTTCTCCACGGGGATGGCGGCGATTACAACAGCAATTTTAGCGGGAACGGGTCCAAATCGACCTCTTTGGTTTTGTTCGCCACTCTATGGAGGAACAGAGCATTTCGTTCGGGAAATTCTCCCCACCATGGGCGTCACCGTGCGCGAACTTGAAAGTTTGGATGAGCTCGAAGCCAAGGTGGCAGAATTGAAAGAAATACCGGGTGTGATCTACATGGAGACCCCAGCTAACCCAACGATGCAATTGCATCGGATGCGGACGGCAGTGGAATTTGCCCATCGGCATCGCACCGAGGAACATCCGGTGTGGACCTATGTCGACAACACGTACCTCGGGCCCATTCTCCAGCGTCCCCTGGAATTGGGGGTGGACCTGCTCTTGTATTCGGCGACCAAGTACTTGGGAGGCCACAGTGATCTCGTCGCGGGAGCGGCCAGCGGGAACAAGGAATTGATGGGTGGAGTGAAAGCCTACCGCACATTTTTGGGCGGTATGATTGACTCGTGGACGGCGTGGATGCTGAGCCGAAGCATGGAAACCTTGCATGTACGCGTGGAGCGGCAGCAGGAGAATTGCAAGCACGTCGCGGATTTTCTGCGTGTGCATCCGGCCATTGAATTGTTGCAATCGGCCTGGAACGAAGATCTGCCTGCAGCCGATCAAGCCATTGCAGCAGAACAAATGACGGGTGGAGGAGCCATGTTGGCCATCACCGTTCGTGGTGGAAGAGAAGGAGCGTTTCGCGTGTTGAATCGTCTCAAAACCTTCCAACTTGCGGTGAGTTTGGGGTCCTCAGAATCGTTGGCCCAGCACCCGGCTTCCATGACGCACGTGGCGGTGCCCGATGAGGGGAAGCAGAAATTCGGAATCTCAGAAGGATTGATTCGACTGAGCATCGGCCTGGAAAACCCGAAGGACCTCATCCAAGACTTGGACCAAGCCTTAGAGGGTTCGGCCCATTAAGTAAATCAGTCAGATTAGGCGACCGTCTCGACGGCTTCCATCGTGAAGGTGAACGCCTCCATGATTTGGTTGGCCAAAAGCTTCTCACAAGCTTCTTTCACTTGAGCTTCAGCGCTCGCTTGATCAGCGGCTTCGACTTCCAACGTGATGTGCTTGCCAATGCGCACATTGGAGATGCTGGCCAATCCGATGTTGTGCATGTTGCTTGAAACGGCCTTGCCTTGCGGGTCGAGCAATGCAGGAAGCGGCATGATGTCAATGGAAGCGCGAAAAGTCATGGTAGTAACGTCTTTAGGTTTTGGCGGAAGGCACAATGAATTTGCCTCCCAACACGTACAAAAGTAAAGCGGCTTGCAAACCCAATCCTACTGCCCGAGCGGAAATTGCCACCACTGTTCCCACAATGATCAACAAGCTCAACCAGAGGATGCGTTTTCGGTCATAAGCGGGATGCTTCTTCCAGCCTTTTAAATCCATCATGGGGACACGACTGATCATGAGCAAAGGAATGATGGTGCTCCCCAAAACAATGCTCCCCACCACGGCCACCACACCGCCCATCCCGTACAAGCCAAACGATCCAAACATCTCGTATTGCGCTCCAGTGAGCAAGACGCCAATCCACCAAAGAGCTCCCGCCGGAGCAGGCATGCCGGAAAAGCCTTGTGCTGCTTTTGGCGCATGGACTTCCACATTGAATCGAGCCAAACGCCAGGCGGCTGCCATGGCCATGGTCAAAGGAAGAAACTTGGCGGCTGTTGGAAGGGCCGGCGCCCACGTGTGCAAAAACGCAATGCCCGCCACAGCCGGCGCAATGCCGCTGGAAACCAGGTCGGCCATGCTGTCCAGTTGAATGCCCATGGGCCCTTCAGTCTTCGCCCACCGTGCGGCGATCCCATCGAGCAAGTCACAGAGCTGCCCTGCAATCCAAATTAGCGCCAGCGCCAGCATGTCTTGTCCATGAAGCCGTTGCGAGAGCGCCCCGATTTCGGAGATTTGCGCGCCTTGAAACTCATTGAGTTGAGCCCCATATGGCCAAATAAACAGTCCGATGATGACCAACACTCCGGAAAGTAAATTCCCCATTGTCAGAGCGTTGGGGAGGTATCGGCGAACTTGCATGGTGCGAAAATACATTTGCCTAGACTAGAATGT
>JAQCJQ010000049.1 GCA_027593035.1 Bacteroidota bacterium
GACGCCCATCCAACCCATTCGCAAAGTGCTCATCGCCAACCGAGGTGAGATTGCCTTGCGGATCATGAAAACAGCCCGAGAGATGGGCATTGCTACGGTGGCGGTTTATTCAGAGGCGGACACCGACGCTCCCTTTGCTCGATTCGCGGATGAAGCTGTTTGCATTGGACCCCCGCCCTCTTCAGAAAGCTACCTGCTTGGTGATCGTGTCATCGAAGCTGCGCTGGCGACAGGATCAGACGCCATCCACCCTGGCTATGGTTTTCTCTCTGAAAATGCCGACTTTTCAAAAAAAGCGCGAGCCGCAGGCATCATTTTCATTGGCCCTTCAGAACAAGCCATGGTCACCATGGGCTCCAAGTTGGCCGCAAAGGAAACGGTGAAGTCATTCGATGTTCCACTGGTGCCCGGCACAGATTTTCCGATACACTCCGTACAACAAGCCTTGGACATTGCTCCTTCGATTGGCTTTCCTCTTTTGATCAAGGCCAGTGCTGGCGGCGGTGGAAAAGGCATGCGCATTGTGCACTCGTTGGATGATTTGCCCTCGCTCTTCGACCGAGCAGTCTCGGAAGCCGTGAATTCATTTGGAGATGGTTCTGTGTTTTTGGAGCGTTTTGTCACTTCTCCTCGTCACATTGAAATTCAAATCCTCGCTGACATGCACGGGCATGTGGTGCACTTGTTTGATCGAGAATGCAGCATACAACGCAGGCACCAGAAGGTCATTGAAGAAGCCCCTTCAACCGCATTGGATGAGGCTTTGCGCGAACGAATGGGCGCAGCGGCAATCGAAGTCGCCCGAAGTTGTGACTATGTCGGTGCAGGAACAGTCGAGTTTTTGTTGGATGCCGACAAGCAATTTTATTTTCTTGAAATGAACACCCGATTGCAAGTAGAGCATCCCGTTACGGAGTGCATTACAGGCATCGACTTGGTGTATGAACAAATCCGAATCGCGGAAGGCCATCCCCTCTCCTTTGCGCAAGCAGACTTGGAAATCAGAGGCCATGCCATTGAAATCCGAGTCTATGCCGAGAATGCTGCCGCGGGTTTCCTCCCGGATACAGGAACGTTGAAGCGGTACGTCCCTCCGACCGGGCCGGGCATTCGGGTGGACGACGGCGTGGAAGAAGGGCAAGAAGTTTCCATTCATTATGATCCGATGCTGTCCAAATTGGTGGTTCAAGCCGCGACGCGTGAAGCCGCTATTGAACGCAGTCTTCGGGCCATCGATGCCTTCGAAATTACAGGCGTCGCTACCACTTTGGATTTTGGCCGCTTTGCATTGAACCACCCCGCTTTTCGTAGCGGAGATTTTGACACGCAATTTGTTGAGACCCATTTCTCGCCTGAAAAATTGAATCGGGCTGTGGATTGCTCTGATGAAGAGCTCGCTGCCTTGGCCGTTGGTTTGATCGAGCAACAGCAGCCGCGCAAGTCGATCGCACCCAACCAAGTGGTCCCATCCCGATGGAGGGAGCGACGATTCGATTAGCCCAAGCCTCCCCTCAAATGGGCTTCTGCCCATTTTTTCAACCCCACAGAAGCTCCGAAAGGCCACCGAATCGCATGGCCCGCAGGCAATGCATCGGCCGCTGGATCGATGACATGAAGCGGAACATGAGCTGCCGCCTCAAAGGCCAAGTTCGCTGCAGGATAGACTTGCATGGACGTCCCAATGATCAGGACGCAATCCGCCGCCCGAACCAAGGCGATGGCATCAGTCATAGCGGGGACATCTTCTCCAAACCAAACAATGTCAGGGCGAACCGGATATCCTTTCGGGCAGCGATCCGACGCCTTCATTTCCCATCCTGTCATCGGAAACGTCTCCGAACCAGGGCCCGTGCTGCGGGCCTGGATTAGCCGACCATGCAAATGCAACACCTGAGTCGAACCTGCGCGTTCGTGCAAATCATCTACATTTTGGGTGATGATCTGAACGTCCATGTGTTGCTCCAACTGGGTCAAGGTGACATGCCCTTCATTGGGTTGGCTTTTCAGCAGGTGTTTGCGACGTTCATTGTAAAACTTCAACACCAAAGCAGGATTGGCGAGCCACGCTTCAGGCGTGGCAACTTCTTCAACTCGGTGACCTTCCCACAGCCCATCCGCCCCGCGAAATGTCGGGATTCCGCTCTCTGCGCTCATGCCGGCACCCGTTAAGATCACCAATTTTTGGGGAGTGTTCATCATTCTATCCTTGAGGTTGGCAAGTTGCAAAGGATGGCTTTTCCATGCAATGTATCTTTGATGCACTATGGAGGAGCGCCATTTCATCATTTACGATTTGGAAGCTACATGCTGGAGGAGTCGTGCTCCAAAGCAAGTGGAGGTCATTGAAATTGGAGCCGTGAAGGTCAATGAGTCGCTCCAAATCATTGATGAATTCTGTGTCTTCATCAAGCCAAAGCTCCATCCTAAAATCTCCCCATTCTGCACGGAATTGACGAGTATCACCCAGCGCGATGTCGACGGCGCCCCGCCCTTTGATGAAGCTGCAGAGGCCTTTGAAGATTGGATTGCTCCACAAGAAGTGCGAACGGTGCTGATGAGCTGGGGAGAATTTGACAAGCGCCAATTGCTCAGTGACGGCAAGCTGCATCAGGTGGACATGCCATGGCTTCGCTACCACGCCTGTTTGCAACATCATTACAGCAAATGGAAGGGCAGCAAAAACCAAATTGGCCTGAAATCTGCCTTGGAACTGGAAGGCTTGTCCTACTCTGGAACCCAACACCGCGCCATTGAAGATGCGCGCAACATGGCCCGGCTGTTTCAAGTGATTGCCAAACCCATGAACCTACTACAACAGTAAATCTCCATGCGGCAGCACACTCCTTGGTCCCGGTATCGTTTTCTTACAGCCCATGCTTTTCGCATGGAATGGAGGGAAAAGCATGGGTTGGCCGGATTGTTCCTCTTTGCACTGGCCTCGGTCTATGCCTGTTACCAGGTCGCGGGCGGACGGGCTTCTTCCGAAACATGGAACGCACTTGCGTGGGTTGTCTTGATGTTTTCGGCCTTCAACGCGGTCGCTAAACCTTGGCCTGAAGACAGCGATGCCATGCGACAGTATCTCAAAACCACATTGCGACCGAGCGAGTGGATTTTGGCTCGAATGACATTTTACGCAACCGTTCTGAGCATATTGTCTGTGTTGATCTTCTTATCGTTCACCGTCTTTCTCGGTTCTGTGCACTTCAACGCTTCTCAGGGGCTGGCATTTCTCCTTGGTCTGGAATGCACCGCCATTGCTTTCGCCGCATTGCTCAGCGTTTTGAGCGCTATCGCTTCAAGAGCCGGCGCTGGATTCGGGCTGACAGCAGTCTTGGGCTTGCCTCTGATCATTCCCATCATATTGATCTCCACCCGATACGGAACGGACATTCTGAAGGGGATTCTTTGGATTGACACCGCCCATCATTTGCTTTTCTTGGGAGCATTAACCGGCGGAATTGGTGCCCTTGGCTTCATTCTCTTCCCTTACCTTTGGCGTGATTGATTTGCGATGATAAACACACTTTGGAAAGCCCTCGGTATTTTGATTTTGGTCTATGCAATGACCATGACCATGCTGGTGCCTTTGGGACCTGGATTGTTGGAATTCCAGGACGTCAATCGGGTCATTCCATCCATCCTCGAGGACCGATCAGTTCCTGAATTTCAAGTCATTGGATTTGGAACACATTGGAATCAACAGCCGGATTCGCTTCAAGTTTTCGTTCAATCCAAAGGCCAACTCGCGGCGCTAGAAGTCATCCGTGTGGACGATGCTACGCACGCTACGGTCGGGTTGACTCTGCCTTATTCCTTGCCTGCTAAGTCGTGGAATGTCTTGATCAATCACCCCATCGACGGCACCTTGCTCCTTGAAAACGGCCTGTTTCTTTCCGATCGATTCATCGACGCCAAGGCCACTTGGCCAGCGCCATCTTTTGTAGAGCACACCAGTCAGTTGGGGTTCCATTTCCCCTACCAGCCTCGAATTGTCGAAACCATTCGGAATTTGATGCTTCATGTACCGCTGTGGTTTACCATGTTTCTGTTGATGGGAATTGGATTCGTGGCGTCCATTAAGCAATTGTCCAATCCTCGAGATCAATTGAACGATGACCGAGCAGTTGCGAGCGTTCAGGTTGGTATCTGGTTTGGCATCTTGGGACTTCTCACGGGAAGTTTGTGGGCACGATTTACGTGGGGAGCCTGGTGGGTTGATGATCCACAATTGAACGGAGCATTGGTCTCTGTTTTGGTTTACTCCGGCTATCTCGTTCTTCGTCAAGCGGTGGACGACGAGCGATTGAGAGCCCGATTGGCCGCCGTATACAACCTCTTCGCTTTTGTTATTCTCGTGATCTTACTCATGGTCTTGCCTCGGTTCTCCGAGAGTCTTCATCCTGGAAAAGGAGGCAACCCGGGATTCAATAGCTACGACTTAGACAGCGCCTTGCGCGCGGTGTTCTATCCCGCTGTTATTGGCTGGATGTTATTAGGGACGTGGATGTACCTCGTGACCCTGCGGATGAAACGCGTTAATCGCCAAATCGAATTGTTGCCATGATGCACACGCTTTTGCAAACAAATCCTCTAGAAGGATGGTTCTTTGGTTCCGGGAAGGCCTACGTTGTTGTCGGAGTGGCCGGATTGATTTTAGTCGGAATGGCCTGGTGGCTCTTCCGCGCTGAAACCCGTCTCCGTGGAATGGAAAAAATGTTGAATTCAAAAAAGAACACTCCCTCCTAACAAGGGAGTTCCATCATGAAGAAATCGCACATTGTCAGTTTGATTTTGGTGGCCGCTTTGGTCGGCACCTTCATTGCCACGTTCACATCAACGAGTCGCTCTGTTGGTTTCGCTGAAGCTGAAAACATGACCGGAGAGGAATGCAAAATTTCCGGCACGCTCGTCCGAGAAGAACCCGTAATTTATGATCCTGAGACGGATCCGACATTGACCGTTTTTCTGATGGAAGACAAAACGGGCGTTCGACGTCCTGTTCGGCTGATGAAGGCCAAGCCTACCGGATTGGAAAACAGCGAGTCTTTGGACCTCTATGGCACCATGAAAGATGGTGAATTTCATGCGACCGAAATGTTGATGAAGTGCCCTTCGAAGTACAATGAAAACAACCATGTCCTTCTGACTGAAGAGGAGGAAACACGATCATAATGGAGTCCCTCTACCTTGGTGAGTGGATCGAAGCAGCATGGATCGGCCGCTTTTTGATTGCCCTAGCGTTCGGTTCATCCTTGGTCTCCGTGGCATCCCTCATTCGAGGCGAATACCATTGGGGCAAGCGAGCATTTCAATTGCATGCTTGGAGCGTATTTGCTGCCATTGGCCTCATCTTTTTCTTGTTTGCGAGCCACCGCTATGAGTTCCAATACATTTGGAAACACCTGAACAATGCGATGCCCATGCGCTTCATCTTCAGCGCGTTTTGGGGCGGACAAGAAGGCGGCTTTTTGCTGTGGATGTTTTGGCACAACGTGCTCGGTCTGATTCTACTGCGTAAAAAAACCATCTGGACCCCGCAGGTCATGGCCGTTTTGGCCACCATCGAAGTCTTTCTGACCTCCATGCTCTTGGGCATCTATTTCGGGGATTTCCAATTGGGACTTGATCCCTTCCTCCTATTGCGAGAAGCTCCAAGCAATCTCGGATTGCCTTGGACAGCCAGAGCTGATTACCTCACGGCATTCCCCCTATTTCAAGATGGCCAAGGACTGAACCCCTTGCTACAGAATTATTGGATGACCATCCATCCTCCGACGCTTTTCCTCGGCTTTGCCTCCACTTCCATTCCTTTCGCTTTTGCCATTGCGGGCCTTTTGAACCGCAAAGACCGATCCTGGATGCACCCCGCGTTGCGCTGGTCCTTTTTCGGCGTGGGTATTCTGGGTACAGGCATCCTCATGGGAGGCGCTTGGGCCTATGAAGCGTTGAGCTTCGGGGGGTTTTGGGCATGGGATCCTGTCGAGAATTCCTCTTTGGTGCCTTGGATTGTGCTCGTGGCTGGCGCGCACCTGTTGCTCATCAACCGCAACCGCAAACAGCCGACAGCACTATTTAGCACGTATTATTTCCCCCTGCTCTCCTTCATTCTCGTGCTCTACAGCACATTCTTAACGAAATCAGGCGTTCTCGGCGACACTTCTGTGCACAGTTTTGTCGATAGCGGGATTTTACCCCAATTGCTCGTTTACGTCCTGAGCTTCATTGCCCTGGCGCACATTCTGCTTGTTGATTCCAAATGGTGGAGACGGTCGTTGGTTTTTCTCTGTGTTTTGCTCACGGTGGTGGCGCTCAAGGGATGGGCCATTGAAGCCATCTCCTTGTTCATACTCGCGATGATCGCAGCGGGAGTGCGGGGATACCTGCGCGATCTCCCGAGAACCGAAGAAGAGGAACACCTCTGGTCACGAGATTTCTGGATGTTTGTCGGATCATTGTTGCTCCTTGTTAGCGCCTTGCACATCACCTGGCAAACAAGCCTGCCCGTTTTCAATCGATTTCTTGAGCCTTGGAGTGATTTCTTGACGCAATGGGGAACAAGCTGGAACAGCGAGCTGCTTTTGGATTTAGCCAAACACAACCTGGCACCGGGCACCGATTTCGATCAAACCTATCATTTGGTCCAGATTCCATTGGCCGTATTGATCTTGCTGACTATGGGGTTTGCGCAATGGCTCAAATACAAACAATCTCCGATCAAGAAAGTCTTGCGGTCTCTCTTCATCCCTCTGGTGATCTCGACTGGACTGATCGGGTTGCTGCTCTATTTCTTTCCGTACGAATGGTATGAAGTTCCGCGCGTAGCGTTGCTGTTTGCAGCCATTTTCGCTGTGGTGTCAAATCTCGATTATTTGATCACCATCGCTCGAGGACATTGGCAAAAAATTGGATCACCCCTGGCTCATGTTGGATTTGGATTGGTCCTATTTGGAGCCGTCCTGAGCACGAGCCAAAAGGAAATCATCTCGAAGAATCAGATTGGAGATATCAGTTCGCTCAACGCAGAACTCAACAACCGGGAGGACCTGCTCATCATGGAAGGCGATACGCTGCCCATGGGGCCTTACTTCGTGCACTACCGAGAAAAATACCAAGAAGGGATTCACGTCAACTTTCGAATGGATTACTTCGAGCGGACCGCAAACACCTACGAGCCAGGCGATGTGGTCTTCTTCGATGGAATGGTCTTTGAAGCGCACGAAAACCACCGCGCATCACGCCAGTTTTCTGACGACATGGAAGACCATTGGATGTTCATTCCATTCCCCAACGAACGCCAAGCCCAGCAGGCCAAAATCTGGAAGTCGGGGGTCCCCGGCGAACAACTCTTTACACTCGAGCCTCGCATTCAGTTGAATGAACAGATGGGCAACGCACCCGAGCCGGATACGCGGCATTGGTTGCACAAGGACTTATACACCCACATCAAATGGGGCCGCGTCACCCCTCCCGAGACCGATGAAAATGGTTGGATGGGCGGAAAAACGCACACCGTGCAAGTGGGCGACAGCATGCTCATCGGACGCACCTTGCTCACGGTGGATAGTTTACGAGCCATTCGCGACGATGAACGACCCCAACGCGGCCTTTTGGATGACGACTTGGCGGTCGTTGCTTGCATCCAATTGGACAACCAAGAGCGCCTCCAAACCCATGAACCACTCTACATCGTCCGGGATAGCCTGATCATTCCCGACCTATATGAAGCCTCCGAATTTGGAGTTCAAATGCGGATAGAATCGTTCAACCCACAAGCTGAGACTTTGGAATTGACCGTGTGGGAGCACATTTCGGTTAGGCGAGACTTTGTGGTCATGCAAGCCGCAATCTTCCCGCAAATCAACTGGCTATGGATTGGCTGCCTTCTGATGGCCATTGGATCGTTCATGGCGGTAGCCGCTCGATGGACAAAGGATCAAAGATCCAAACGCGCATGAATTCGATACAACGCATCGGATTGATCGGCACAGGCAACATAGCCCAGGCTTTGGGCCGAGCATGGTTGGAACGAGGCATCGAAATTGCAGCTTGCTACAATCGAAAACAAGAACCGTTGCATTGGAATGGCGGACTGAAACCGGTGGCCTCTCCTGCCGAAATGCCCGATGGATTGGATGCGATTTTGGTGGCCACCTCCGATGATGCGGTGTTTGAAATCATCGATGCTCTGCCCGCCGGGCCTCTGGCCATTCATTTCAGTGGTGCCTTGCCTTTACCCAAAAGACCAGGTGCAGCCATTTGGCCCATCCAATCAGTTCGAAAAGAAAATGTGCACAGCCGCTCTTCCTTTCCATTGGTTTTGAATGCGACTGACGACGCTGTTGAGAGCCGATTGATTCCTTTTGCAGAAAAAATTGCCTCTGAACTGCATTGCTTGAGCACTGAAAAACGACAAGCTGCGCATTTAGCGGCTGTGTTTGCTTCCAACTTCAGCAACCACAGCTTATCCATAGCACAAGCACTGACAGCGCAAACAGGACTTCCCTGGTCAACATTCCAGCCCATTTTAAAGACCATCATGGAACAAGGGGCCCTGGGCCATTCCTTCGCGCAACAAACCGGCCCGGCCTTGCGACGCGAATCCAGTGTGATTGAGTCCCAACGCAAAGCGTTGAACAATGACCCTCTCTGGCTCGCCATATATGATGCGATGACACAAAGCATCCAGGAAACACATCCGGATCCCACAACCACCGATTCCCAAACTGACCCATCCCATGAGTCCCACTCCTGATTTTTCAAACATCGCCCTGCTCGCCTTTGATTACGACGGTGTTTTCACAGACGGAACCGTTCTGTTGATGCCCGACGGTGGTCAATTGCGTCAAGCCTTTGTGCGCGATGGATATGCCGTTCAGTGGGCTGCAAAGCAAGGCATTGACATGGCCATCATTACAGGAGGACGCGAAACAGCCATCATCAATCGGATGGAAAGTCTGGGAGTCACCAACGTTCACATTGGAAGCAGTGACAAGGTCGCTGTGATGCAATCCATCTTAGCGGAACGCGGACTGACCATGGAACAAGTCGCATACATGGGCGACGACTTGCCTGACCTTCCATTGTTGCGGCACGTTGGACTGGCCGCTTGTCCTTCAGATGCAGCTCCTGAGATTTTAGAAGCTTGCAGCTTCATCGCCTCCAAGCCCGGCGGAAAAGGATGCGTTCGTGAACTCATTGAATTGCTGATGAAGCAACGACAAGTCTGGATGGCTCCAGGTCAAGAAATGTGGTAATTGAGCAGCCTGTTCTCTCTTACAAAACCTATTACCTTCGCGAACGAACATGGATCGGAACAACATCATCGGCATCATCTTAATGGTGGGCCTGTACGTCGGATATATTTGGTATACCCAACCTACTGAAGAGCAGCGATTGGCTGCCATCGCTGAACAAGAAACCGCCGCTCAAACGGCTCGATTCGACAGCATTCAATATGCAGAAGAAACAGCGTTTCAAGAATCTTTGCGTGTTGAGCCCGTCGCTCTCACGCCTCAAGCAAGCGGCGAGATCGAAATTCTGGATGACGCCTTGCGCATTCGGTATGGCGCGCTTGCTGCAGGTGCTTTGGGCAACGATACCACGTATCAACTGAATTCCGCTGTGCTCCATGTTGAGCTAGCGAGTCGAGGAGGGCTTCCTGTACAGGCACAACTCAACAATTTCAAGCGTTACGGTAGCGAAGAAGGCATCGAATTGTGGGACCCACAGCGAAGCCAAATGTCCCTCGTTCTTGATGTAGATGGAGCGATTGGACCGGTTTCCTTGTCTGACCTGAACTTCGTTTCCGACCAAACCAACGACAGCACGCTAACACTGACTTCCATCGTATCCGAAAACCAATCGTTGGTATGGACGCACGCCCTTTCAGGGTACGAATTGAAATCGCAGCTAATCCTTGAGGGATTGAATCAAGCCGTCGACGAAGAGATGGTCCTGGTTTGGGAAGCCACTGGTATCAATAATGAAAAGGGAATCGAGTGGGAAGTTCAGCACAGCTCCATCTACTTCAAAGAAGAAGGCATGGGACGTGACTACCTCTCAGACGGACGTCCTGACGAATTGACCACCGAATTGCCTCTTGAATGGATGGCCTTTAAGCAGAATTTCTTCTCCGCCTTGGTAGCAACGCCAGAAGGCTTTGGCATAGGCGCCGAACTCGCGACGGTTTTAGCTGAAGACGATTCCACGGCGACAATGCTCTATGCGGCTGCTTTGCCTCTGAAAGGGAAACAGGTGGGATCTAGCACTTCCACTGATTTGACGTTTTACTTCGGCCCGAATGAGCAAATGGCGTTGGAAGCGACAGGACTCGAGGAAGCCGATCGGATCACCGATTATGGTTGGTGGATTTTCGGGTGGGTCAACCGCCATGCCATCCTCCCATTGTATTCGTTCCTGACGCAATACATGGCCTCCGCAGGCCTAATCATCCTGGTCATAACGCTCATCATTAAGCTCGCGCTATCTCCCATCACTTGGAAAAATTTCAAGTCATCGGCGAAAATGAAAATGCTGCGACCTGAGATTGACGCCTTGAATGAAAAGCACAAGGACGATGCCATGGCCAAGCAGCAAGCGACCATGGCCTTGTATCGAGAAACCGGGGTCAATCCGCTCGCCGGATGCATTCCGGGGCTCTTGCAGATGCCCATTTTGTATGCCATGTTCCGGTTCTTCCCGTCCAACATTGCACTTCGGGGTGAGTCCTTTTTATGGGCGGATGACTTAGGTGCTTATGATAGCATCTTGGATCTGCCTTTCGAAATCCCTTTTTATGGCGCCCATGTCAGTGGATTCACATTGATGATGGCAGCCAGTACGTTTTTCTATATGCGGATGACGATGGCCAACCAGCCTCCGCAGCCACAGCAGGCAGGAATGCCCAACATGAAAGTGATTCAGCAGATTTTCCCCTTCATGATGCTGTTCTTTTTCAACCGCTATGCGTCTGGACTGAGCTTGTATTACTTCGCAGCCAACGTGATCAGCTTAGGACAAATGGTCGCCATCAAGGCTTGGTTCATTGATGAAAACAAGATTCGAGAGAAGATTGAAGTCAACAAGGCCAAACCCAAGAAGAAGAAGTCTGGATTTCAAGAACGTTTGGAGCAAATGCAGAAAGAACAAACGGTGAAGACCAAGGCCATTCAGTCCAAAAAAGGAAAAAGATAACCTCGCCGTCATGACTGGTAAAATCGCATTCTCGTTGGTATTCGCCGCCTTGGTTTCTTGTCGGAGCCCGGATCCGGCGATTGCAACCGTCTCGGACGACCTGGTGGAAGCCGAGCTGGCTGCCCCCATCTATTATGAGCGAACGGTCTGCTTTGGGCGTTGTCCCGCCTTTGTCTTTCAATGGGATGGCAACGATTTGTTGTCGCTCACGGTCAAACGACCCTTTTTCGAAGGGAATATGATGAAGTTCGTCCCGGGCAGCTACCGGGCGACGATCAACCCAGAAGAAAGCGAGCGTTTCAACGAACGCATTCTCAGGGCTGCTGAACGCTTTTCTTTCTCCACATTGGACTCGGTTTACGACAGCCCCATGGTCACCGACCTGCCCTCTACCATCCTTGAAATTCAAGGTCATCGGGTGACCAATCGCTACAAAGGCCCTGATTTAAAGGACCTATACGCTGAAATTGAAGAACAAATGGCCACCTTTGGATGGCAACTCCAAGAATGAAATCAATCCACAAGAACATGAAATATTTGCTCTCAATCGGCCTTCTGGCCGCGATGTTTATTCAGGGACCGAGCACGCGCGCCGATGAAGGCATGTGGCTGGTCAACATGCTGAATCGCATCACCATGGCTGAAATGTCTGAAATGGGACTCAACCTTACAGCCGAAGAAATTTATGACATCAACAATGCTTCGCTCAAAGACGCCATTGTCCGCTTGAATGGCGGATCCTGCACAGGAGAAGTCATCTCATCACAAGGCTTGGTCCTAACCAATCATCACTGTGCCTATGATGCCATCCAAGGGTTTAGCTCAACGGCCAATGATTATCTCACAGATGGATTCTTCGCTTTGGAACAAGGCTCAGAAATGCACATTGAGGACTTCTACATCAGCTTCCTCGTTCGCATCGACAATGTCACCGACCGCATACTCGCGGACGTTACCGCTGACATGGACGAAGCCACTCGCCAATCCACGATCGCAGAATCGAGCAAGGCATTTCTGAGCACCATGAATCCTGATGGCGACAAAGAGCTGGATTTGAAAAGCTTCTACTATGAAAATGAATTTTATTTGTTCGAGTATCAATCATACCGGGACATCCGTTTAGTCGCAGCCCCACCCGAAAGTGTTGGAAAATATGGAGGCGACACCGACAACTGGATGTGGCCGCGGCACACAGGCGATTTTTCCATGCTTCGCATTTATGCCGATGAGAACAATGGGCCTGCCGATTACAGTGAAACCAACGTTCCTTTTGAGCCAAAGCGCCATTTGCGCATTAGCATGGACGGCGTTTCCGAAGGAGACTTCACCATGGTCATGGGCTACCCTGGAAGCACCGACCGATTCTTGAGCAGCTGGGGTGTCGAACAAGCATTGAGCCTGTACAATCCATCCGTTGTGGACGTCCGCGACCTCAAGTTGACCACCATGAAAAAGCACATGGATGCCGACCCTGCCGTGCGCATTCAATACGCAGCAAAATATGCGCAAACAGCGAATTACTGGAAGTATTACATCGGTCAGTCCAAAGGACTCAAGCGACTCAACATCCAATCCGAAAAGGCTGAATTGGAGGCCCGATTCACCCAATGGGTCAATGCTGATACCGACCGTCAATCAGAATATGGCGAAGCTTTGGAACTCATTGAAGCTTACTATGGTGACACAGACGCCTCTGTCAAAGGCAAGGTCTATGCTTTGGAAGCAGGATTGATTGGATCAGACATCTCATTGTTCGCCTTCCGATTCAACCGCATGGCAGCTGGATTGTTTAGCGATGATGAAGAGGAAATCACTTCGACTCAGGCCATGCTCTCCGATTACGTCGCCGGTTTTTATCGAGAATATGATCAGAGCACCGACCGCGATTTGTTTGTGAACTTGATGACCAAATTCCGCGATGACATCGAGGCCGCTTACCACCCCTCCTTTTTCCAATTGGTGCAGGACAAGTACAAAAACGATTTCAATCGGTATGCTGACAAGATGTATGCCAACAGCTTCCTCGTTGACGCCGACCGGTGTGCTGAGTTCATCGCCAACCCGTCCATGAAAAAACTCGAGAAAGACCTCGCCATCATCGTGGGGCAAAGCGCCATCAGCACGTACTTCGCGGGCATGCAAAATCCGGCACAAGAAAAGTTTGATCGAGGCTACCGCTTGCTCGTCAAAGGCATCCGAGCAATGGATTCTGATCGAGCCATTGCTCCTGATGCGAATTCCACCATGCGTTTGACTTTTGGACAAGTCGCACCATACAAGGCCGCAGACGCCGTCCAGTATGACTTCATCACCACGGCCAATGGCATCTTAGAGAAGAAGGACAACAGCAATCCTGAATTCGTAGTCCCTGACGCTCTCGATGAATTGATTCGAGCCCGTGATTTTGGAAGCTATGCAGATGAAAATGGTGAACTCGTTGTTTGCTTCATTCACGGCACCGACATCACCGGCGGAAACTCCGGCTCACCCGTCATCGACGGCAACGGTGATCTCATTGGCTTGGCCTTTGACGGCAACTGGGAGGCCATGAGCGGCGACATCGCATTTGAGCATGAATTGCAACGAACCATTTCGGTCGACGTTCGCTACATCATGTGGATCCTTGACAAATTTGCCGGTGCAAACAACCTCATTGACGAGATGGATTTCGTCTCTGGATTGCGTTAATCCGCACTGACCATTCCAATGAAAAAGGCCGCTTCTACGCGGCCTTTTTTTATGCCAAAATGGACGGCTACACGCTCTGAATCAAGCCGGCTTTAGACCGCGTTGCGACTGGCATTGATGATTCCAAACATGGAACGCACTACCAATCGGCGCATGACCCCAGGGTCCCAATCTTGTGAGAACGGCTCTTGGGCAAGATGATGCAAGGCGAAATGCTGAATCACCAACAAAGGACGGATGATGCCATCACGAAGAGCGATGCTCTCTTTGATGTGCGGATTGCGTTGCATCAACGTATTCTGGCCAGAAATCACCAACACAAGGCGCTCTGTCCGTTCGTATTCCTTCTGGATTTGATTCCAAATGTGACCAAATGTGGGGTCATTGGCTAAATGGGCCGTCAAGCGAAAATCACTTTTCACCATGCTCTGCATGCTGTTCTCGATCAAGGAACGGAAGAACAAATTTTGCTCGTAAAGCCGACTGACTTCGTCCAATCGACCTGCTGACTCCATCGCTTCCAATGCCGCACCAACTCCATAAAAACCAGGCACATTCTGTTTCAACTGGGTCCAAGAACCGACAAAAGGAATGGCGCGTAAATCGGCAAAACTCATCGGGCCACTGCCCTCTCTACTGGTCGGGCGACTTCCAATATTGGTCTGGCCATAATACTTCAGCGTACCCCAGGTTTGCAAGTAATTCATGAATTGATCATGTGCCTTGAGCTGGGCATAATGCTCGTAACTCAATGTCCCCAACTCAGAAAGCAACGCTGCTTGATCGGCTGACATCTCACTGCTCTGGTCCTCAAAGAGCCGATTTTGCAACCCGGCAGTCAGCAGCAATTCCAAGTTGAAGCCTGCTGATTTGGGAATGCCGAAATTCGAGCTAATCGTTTGACCCTGGATGGTGGTTTGAATCTCGTCGTTTTGAATGTCTGTACCCAACGAGGCATAAAACCGGTGCGTATTGCCACCTCCCCGCGCAGGTGGACCGCCTCGCCCGCCTAAAGCTCCTACC
>JAQCJQ010000050.1 GCA_027593035.1 Bacteroidota bacterium
TGGTCTTTCCGCTGTTGGCATCGGAACCGGCGCTGGGCTCGGTGAGGCAATAGCAGCCTTTCAATTGACCGGAGGCTAACCCTGGGATCCACTTTTGCTTTTGCGCTTCGTTGCCATAGTATAGGATGGGCAAGGTGCCAATGCCCGTGTGCGCACTGAAGCTCACGCTGAATGAATGTGCTCCACCGATGGCTTCGGTGATGAGCATCGTGGTTTTGAAGTCAAGGCCGAGTCCTCCATATTCCTCGGGCACAGAACTTCCAACGAGCCCCAAGGCTCCAGCTTCTTCCATCAAGGAAGGAACCAATCCCTCTTCTTGCACTTCAATGCGTTCGAGGTTGGGGATGATGCGTTGCTCGACAAAATCGAGCGTCATCTGCTTCATCATCAACTGTTCTTCGGTCCATTCTTCTGGGATGAAGATGTCCGCAGCAAGGGTTTCTCGGATGAGGAATTCGCCTCCTCGAATGGCTTGTGTTTGTTCAGACATGATCCTTTAATTCAGAAGTTCAAATACACCGGCTGCACCTTGTCCTGTTCCGACACACATGGTGACCATGCCGTATTTCTCGTCTCGTTGTCGCAATTCATGGAACAACTGCACACTCAATTTGGCACCGGTGCATCCCAGTGGATGGCCCAATGCAATCGCACCTCCATTGGGGTTGACCTTGGTGGGGTCCAAATCCAGGGTGCGCAATACCGCGACCGATTGAGATCCAAACGCCTCGTTCAATTCAATGGCGCCCAGGTCATTTATGGATAACCCCGCTTTTTTCAAAGCTTCCGGAACAGCATGTATCGGTCCGACTCCCATGATCCGCGGTTCCAAACCGCTCACATGGTAACTCGCCAAACGCGCAATCGGTTCCACATTGAGTTCTTTGAGCATCCGCTCGCTCACGACGAGGACAAAAGCAGCGCCGTCAGATGTTTGTGAACTGTTTCCAGCCGTCACCGAACCTCCTTGAGCAAATACGGGCCGCAATCGAGCCAAGCCTTCTGCAGAAGAGTCGCGTCGAACGCCTTCGTCGGTGTCGACCATGTAATTTCTTTCTTGACGTCGTTCGTTTTCGTCGAGGTACACTTCGTTTACTGAAATGGGCGCAATGCCGGGAGCGAATTTTCCGCCGTCAATGGCAGCGGCAGCTCTCAAGTGACTTTCCAATGCAAAGGCATCTTGATCTTCTCGGGAAATCCCGTACTCTTTGGCAACAGCTTCAGCCGTCAGCCCCATGCCCCAATACCAATCGGGATTCTTCTTGGCAACGCGAGCGTTGGGGACAATGCGCCATCCACCAAAAGGAATGGGCGACATGGTTTCAATGCCGCCGGCAAGAATGCAATCGGCCATGCCCGCCTGGATTTTTGCCGAAGCGATGGCAATGGTTTCCAATCCAGAGGCGCAATAGCGGTTGACGGTCATGCCGGGTACCTTGGCGGTATCTAGCCCCATCAACGCGATCATGCGTCCGATATTGAGACCTTGCTCAGCCTCGGGCGTGGCATTGCCGACAATGACGTCGTCGATGCGTTCCTTGTCCAATTGAGGGAAGTCAGACAACAACTTCCGTACGACTTGCTCGCCGATGTCGTCGGGTCGAACAAATCGAAATGCTCCCCGACCTGAGCGTCCTACTGCTGAGCGGTAACCGCCAATGATGTATGCGTCCATGGTTTAGTTTCTGAGGATTTTGCCTTTTTGAATCAGGCTTTGCATGCGCTCCAAAGATTTGCGTTGCATGCAGAGTTCAATAAATGCCTTGCGTTCGAGGTCCAAGAGGTAGCGCTCGGAAACGGCCTGCCGCTCGCTGAGATCACCACCACACAAAACATAACCCAGTTTTTCACTGATGACTTGATCGTGTTCGGACATGTAGTTCCCACTCATCATGCTGTGGGCTCCAACATAGACGATTCCCAGACCTTCTTGTCCCGATACGACAATGTCCTTGCGCTCGATGGGTTGCGTGTAGCCGGCATCGGCCAATTCAAGCGCCGCGCGCTTGGCTCGTGCCAGTTGGTCTCGGCGGTTGACCACCACCTCATCGATTCCTTCGCGCAAATAACCGTGCTCGAAAGCTTCGTAAGCGGAGGTCGATACTTTGGCTTGTCCAATGGTGAGAAAACGATCGCGCAACCGGTTGATCCGCATGTCACCTTCGTGCATTTCATCGTGCAATCGCAAGACAAACTCTTTTGTACCTCCTCCTCCTGGGATGAGGCCAACGCCAAACTCCACGAGTCCCATGTAGGTCTCGGCATGGGCCACGACTTTGTCCGAGTGCATGCACAATTCACATCCGCCGCCCAAAGCCAATTGGTGAGGAGCAGTAATGACAGGGATCCCACTGTATCGCAAGCGCATGGCCGTGTTTTGAAACACTTGAACCGCGTGGTTCAAGTCGTCCCATTCTTGTTCCACAGCAAGCATGAAGATCATGCCCACATTGGCTCCAGCCGAAAATTGAGCGCCTTCATTGGAAATTACCACGCCGCGCCATTTCGAATCCGATTCGGCGAGGTCGATGGCTTTGTTGAGGCCCTCAATGATTTCAGAACCAATGGCATTCATCTTGGTATGGAAGGCCACATTCAGAATCCCGTCTCCAAGATCTTGAATGGTCGTTCCGCTATTGGACCAGACCGTGGCGGATTCAGGAAGCCAAGCCAGGGCAACACGCCCTTCCTGACCTTCCAGTGGTTCATAGGCTTTCGTTGCAGGATTCCAGCACTCGCGAATGCCATCGCGGTTGCGATAGAACGCGCTGTGTCCGGCGTCGAGCATTTCCTGGATCCACGGTGCAACAGCCAAGCCGCGATCTCGAATGCATTGCAATCCCGCCTCAATTCCGATGGCATCCCAGCTTTCAAAGGCTCCGAGTTCCCAACCGAATCCAGCGCGAAGTGCGTCGTCGATTCGATAGGGGTCGTTCGAGATTTCGGGCACCCGATTGGACACGTAAGCGAAAACATCTGAAAAAATGCGGCGGTAAAACTCACCAGCTACGTCGGTGCCTTCAAAAAGCAATTTTGTACGCTCGGGCAAGGAGTCGACTTTCTTCGCCGCTTCGAGCGTGTCGTATTTGGGCTTGATTTGAGATCGGTATTCCAAGGTCTTGAGATCCAAGACTAGAATTTCCTTTTTTCCATCGGGCCCGACAGTCTTTTTGTAAAAACCAGCGCCTGATTTGGCTCCCAATGCTCCGGTGTCCACCAAATGCTGGACATAAGTTGGAATGGCGAACACATTTTTGCGCTCATCATCGGGGCAATTGGTGGCGACACCATTGGCCACATGGATTAAGGTGTCCAGTCCAACCACATCACACGTGCGGAATGTGGCGCTTTTCGGTCGACCCATCGCTGGACCCGTTAATTTATCGACGGCTTCAACGCTCAGCCCCATTTCTTCGACAGCATGGAACAAGGCCTGGATGGCAAACACGCCAACGCGATTGGCAATGAATGCGGGCGTGTCCTTGCAAAGGACCACTTGCTTTCCTAAAATCCGCTCACCATATCCTGTGAAAAAAGCGAGGACATCCGGCGCTGTGTGGGGTCCGGGAATGATTTCGAGCAAAGGCAGGTAGCGGGGAGGATTGAAAAAGTGCGTTCCGCAAAAGTGCTTTTGAAAATCCTCTGAGCGTCCTTCGCTCAGTTGGGCAATGGGAATGCCGGAGGTGTTCGATGTCACGAACGTGCCGAGTTTGCGAAATTGCTCGACGCGCTCAAACAACTGCTGCTTGATGTCCAATCGTTCAACGATGACTTCAATGATCCAATCGCAGTCGGCGATGCGCGGTAAATCGTCATCGAAATTGCCGGTTTCAATCCGGTCTGCGAAGCGTTTGCTATAGAGCGGCGACGGCTTGGATTTTAGTGCTGCTTTTAAATGACCAGCCGCGATGGCATCGCGCGGTCCATTTTCTGAAGGGAGATCCATGAGCAGCACACGGGAGCCAGTTTGAGCCAGGTGACACGCGATGCGTGATCCCATGACTCCAGAGCCCAATACAGCCACGCGTTGGATGCGATGAAAAGGAATGGAAGGTTGTGTCATTCGTAAGTTGGAGTGGAGGATAAAGGACTGGTATCGATGCCTGCCATCAGGGAGGCGGGTTCATCCAAAATTTCATTCAGGCGTTTCATTTCGGTTAAGAGGCGATCCACAGCGTCCGAGCCCATGAGTTCGCGGAGGCGATCATTGACTGTGACCACCAAGTCCCTGGCTTGACGTCTTGCTGAAATTCCATTTTGCGTGAGGAAAACCCGCATGGATCGTTTGTCATTGGCGTCTTGTCGTCGCTCAATCAACCCCATGGATTCCATGCCTTTGAGTGTGCGGGATAAGCTGGTGGACTCCATGCCCATTTTGGGACCGAGCTTGGTTGAAGGTGTTCCTTGGCGTTCTGTGTGCAACAAGATGAACACATATGAAAAGGGAATGCCTCTTCGGTCTGCCTCAGCATTGTAAAGCCGAGAGAGCTTGGTCCAGCCCCAACGCAAATGGAAATCAAGGGTGTCTTGTGGCTTCACTTGCCCAAGGTAACGCAACATCCTATGCATGCATAGGATGTGCGCTATTTATTTTATGCACGCATAGCATTCTGGATGAAGCAGTGAGGTTTTCAGTGAATGATCATTCCGTCTCGCATGATCACCGTACGATCACCCCGCGCTGCTAGCGATTCGTTGTGCGTAACGACCACAAAAGTCTGTCCCTCGCGATCACGCAATTCAACAAATAAGTCGAACAACGAGTCGGCATTGCCTGAATCCAAATTACCGGTGGGTTCATCGGCGAGCACAACAGCAGGACCATTCATAAGGGACCGCGCGGCAGCAACACGTTGCTGTTCTCCTCCACTCAATTGTGCCGGACGATGGGACAGTCGGTCGCCTAAACCCAAATCACGCAGCAATCCTGCTGCACGATCTTTGGTGACTTGATCGTCTTTACCGGCAACCCATGCGGGCATCAAGACGTTTTCCAAGGCTGAGAATTCGGGAAGCAACCGGTGAAATTGAAAGATGAATCCAATGTTGGTATTTCGGAAACTGGAGAGGGAACGGCCTTTCAATCCGCTGATATTTTTCCCGCCAATCATCAATTCGCCCGAATCGGGTTTGTCCAAGGTTCCCAAGATTTGCAGGAGGGTTGTTTTTCCAGCGCCCGAGGCCCCCACAATGGATGTGATTTCTTGGGAGCGAATCTCCAAATCAATGTTTTTGAGGACTTCGAGGTCTCCAAATTGTTTGCGAATGCCCTTGGCTTCGATCATCAACTCATTCATGGTTGCAAACTACGCACAATCCCGGGTCTCGTTCCCTAACTTTGCGCCGCAATTCGGATTCAAAAGAAAGCACAATGAACATCCACGAGTACCAAGGCAAGTCCATTTTGAAGAGTTTCGGTGTCGCCATTCAAAATGGTTATGTCGCTGATAATCCGGAAAAAGCACATGAGGTGGCTTTGAAGCTGACGGAAGAAACGGGTACGAGCTGGTTCGTCGTCAAAGCTCAAATCCATGCGGGGGGTCGTGGAAAAGGAACCGTAACGGAAACGGGATCCCATGGCGTGGTTTTGGCCAAAGGGTTGGACCAGGTCAAGGACAAGGCAGCGGGAATTCTCGGAGGACATTTGGTCACGGCCCAAACCAACGCAACGGGCAAGCAGGTCAGTAAGGTGCTGATTGCAGAGGATGTATATGGTCCCGGTGATAGTGATCCGAGCGAGATATACATGAGCGTATTGTTGGATCGCGGCAACGGATGCAACATCATCATGTATAGCCCACAAGGGGGCATGGACATCGAAGCGGTTGCGGAGGAAACGCCCGAACTGATTTTCAAGGAGTCCATTGATCCCGCTGTGGGATTGCAGGGATTCCAAGCGCGCCGAATTGCCTTCAACTTGGGACTAAGCGGCAAGGCCTTTAAGGAAATGACCAAGTTCGTTGCAGCACTGTATCGCGCTTATGTGGGATGCGATGCCACGATGTTTGAAATCAATCCTGTTTTAAAAACGTCAACCGATACGGTCATTGCTGTGGACGCCAAGGTGTCTTTGGATGCCAATGCACTTTACCGTCACCCCGATTATGCTGCCATGCGGGATACTTCGGAAGAAGATGCCACAGAGGTGGAAGCGGATGCCGCCGGATTGAATTATGTGAAGCTGGAGGGCAATGTGGGATGCATGGTCAACGGAGCGGGCTTGGCCATGGCGACCATGGACATCATCAAGCTCAGCGGAGGCGAGCCGGCTAATTTTTTGGATGTTGGAGGAACGGCAGACGCTGCCCGCGTTGAAACGGCTTTCCGAATCATTTTAAAAGACCCTTCTGTTAAGGCCATTTTAGTGAACATTTTTGGAGGCATTGTTCGTTGTGATCGGGTTGCTCAGGGCGTTGTTGATGCGTATCGCAACATGGGCAACATCGATGTTCCCATCATTGTGCGATTGCAAGGGACCAATGCCGAGCAAGCCAAGAAACTCATTGATGAGTCTGGATTGGAAGTGCGTTCCGTGATTTTGTTGCAAGAAGCTGCCGATGCGGTCGCGGACGTTTTGGCTTAAGCCGACGTCGTTTCAAGTCAACTTTTCCATCATTAGAATGCCATCCCGAAGGGGAAGGAGTGTGGTCCGTACTCGCGGGTCATGGGCCAGTTTGGTCGCTAATGACTCCAGCATGGAAGCAATGGGGTCTTCCGTTTTTCTGTCATCCAGTACTTTGCCCCACCACAGCACGTTGTCGACTAAAACCCAACCGCCTGTCCGAACACGCTTGAGCGCCTCCTCTACATACTGTTCCGTTCGTGCTTTGTCCGCGTCAATCCACACCAGGTCATATGACTTGGTCAACTTAGGCAAGATGGACAGAGCTTCCCCGTTGTGACGACAGATGCTATTAGTGAGTCCGGCCTCCGCCCAATATTCATCTTGAATGGCGTTGAGCTCGTCATTGGGCTCGATGGTGTCAATGCAGCCTTCGGGCTGTAATCCCGCCGCCAGACAGATGGTGGAATAGCCCGTGTATGTCCCAAATTCCAGTACAGACAAGGGCTTCAACATGCGGCTCAGGTTGGCTAAAAAACGGCCTTGAATGGAGTCGCTTAGCATTTGTGGTGTGAGCACATGTTGCCAGGTGGACCGTCGCAATCGCCGCAATACCTCCGGTTCTTCCGTGCTGTGTTCCTCTGCGTATGCGAGGACGTTGTCATTGAGGTCGTGGATCATGTGCAACCAATCAGAATCGTTATGCCCTGTATTGAATGCGCATGGGTATACAAGCTTGACAAGGCGTTACTCGCAAAATAGCCCGAATTCAGAAAGTAGCGTCAACAAATCAGATGTGCCTATTACACCGTCGTTGTTGAAGTCAGCTGGATCGTAGCAATTTGAGCTGCAATCAAATGCACTTAGGAATATGAGCAAGTCAGCGGTTCCAATGATGCTATCCGCATTCAAATCAGCTTCACATGTTGCTAATTCTGAAGCGGACAATAGCCCATTGCAGTCATTGTCATAACCAGATCCGGTGGCTTCAGCCCCAGGATAAATGTTGGGGTTTTCATCATTGCAATCACACAAACTCGTCCATGAATCGTTGTCATTGTCCACAATGCCTGCGCATTCATTGAACCCAGCCTCACAATTTGCCAACGCACATTCGGCACAGGCTTCTTCTGTTCCAAATGCGCACGCTAAATAGCAATTGGTCACAATGCACGTAACCTGTTCTCCGAAGCATTCTATGCAAGGACTCGTGAGGTCCATTTCAGCCTCCATGCATGCTGTAAGGCACTCTTCCCCTTCACTCAGGCAGCCCAGCCCACAATTGGAAGCGACGCCTTGTACGAATTCCGTGTTTTGGCAGATGTAATCCAAATCCAAGGAAGTGCATCCCCCTTGTGCACTGCTGTAATTGATAGAGCCCATCAAGCCGGTCAAACCGGTGGTCAAGATTAGAAGTCGAATGCAATTCATCATACCATTAAAATACAACTATTTATTGAATTTTCCGAATGCTATCGCATGCTGAACCTAGAAGAGTAACTTTGTAGACGAGATGAGTAGAAACAAGAAACCATCCAAGGTGAAACCTTCGCGTGAAGGCGGCTTGGTGTTTTCCACGAATACCAGTTGGCAGCCAGAGGACCTCTCGCAGGAGGAACAAGAGGCAGTGGATGCGGGAGCGCAAACATTGTATGTGAGTTTGAATCGCAAACAGCGGGCCGGTAAGCCGGTCACGTTGATTGAGGGATTCCAGGGCCCGGCCATGGATTTGCTGCTTTTAGGCAAGCGACTCAAAATGGAATGTGGTGTCGGTGGGGCAGTGAAGGAAGGGTGTGTGCTGGTTCAAGGAGATCATTGTGATCGTGTTCAATTGTCGTTGGAAAAACAAGGGTTTCGAGTTAAACGGAAAGGTGGATGATGAATCAAGAAAGACAAGACGTCGAACAAACGGAGGGCCAGCGAGAAGCGGCATCCAATGGGTTGCCCATTTATTTTGCCAAAACTTTGGCAGGGATGGAGCGGTTGCTCAAGGATGAACTCATCGAGTTGGGGGCGACTGATTTGGTGGTGGTGCGCCGAGGAGTGGAATTCGGGGCCGACATGCCAACGTTGGTCCGCGTATGCCTTTGTACACGTTTTGCTATTCGTGTTTTGCGACCAGTTTTGTGGTTTAAAGCGGACAATACGGATGCTCTGTATGAGGAGGCGACCAAATGGGAGTGGGGTTCAGTGATGAGCTCTACGGCCACGTTCGCCATTGATGTCACTTCGCATTCGGAGTTCTTCACGCATTCACAATTTGCAACGCTTCGATTGAAAGATGCGATTGTGGATCATTTCAGAACGTCATCGGGGGTTCGACCCAATGTGGATCGAGAAAACCCCGACGTGCGCATTCACTTGCACATCAACCAGAACCAGGTCACGATTTCACTGGATGCCTCTGGTCGGCCTTTGGCACGACGAGGTTATCGTCCCACAGGGGCGAAGGCACCGTTGAGCGAAGTGCTCGCCGCAGGATTGTTAGCGAAGGCCGGCTGGAAGCCCGGTATCCCCTTGTACGACCCCATGTGCGGCTCGGGTACGTTTACTGTGGAGGCGGCGCTTTGGGCGGATGGATATCCCATTCAGTGGCACCGACGAAAGTTTGCTTTCATGGACTGGAGAGGCTTCGATGAAGAGGTTTGGTGGGATGTTCGGGATGACTTGAAAGCGGAACGCCAATTGCAAGAGTCCATCATTTATACATCGGATAAGGATTATGGTGCGGTGTCTCAAACGCGCGCAGCGCTGTCCAATATGGAATTGGATGGTCGGGCGGAATTGGGTCGTTCGGATTTTTTCAAATTGATTCCTCGAACCGATTCAGGCATTGTGGAGATCAATCCGCCTTATGGAGAACGCATGCAGGTGGAAGACTTGGACGCTATGTATTCAGCCATTGGGGATCGTCTGAAATCGCATTGGGCAGGATTCAGTGCTTGGATCATTTCCTCCGACTTTGATGCCTTGAAGCGTGTGGGATTGAAGCACAGCTCGCGTGAAACCATGTACAACGGTCCTTTGGAATGCCGATGGGTTGGTTTTGAACTCTATGAAGGAAGCCAAGAGAACAAAACGGCTGCGGTCAAATCGGAGACAACCCCGATTGTGGTGGCTGCAGAAGAGGAGGTTTTTACCGAGAGCATGCAGGAAAGTGTGTCTGCTGTCGAAGAGCCTGCAGCAGCCATCGAAGAAGTTCCAGTAGCTGAATCGGAAGTTGCGCCTGAGGCAGAGGCGAAGATCGATGTAGATGTTCTGGTCGAGAAACCGAAGAAACCAAAGTCATCCAAAGCCGCAAAGAGCTAATTACGGCCTTTCACAGGCTGGACATGGACGGATCTTATAGAAACATGGAGACAAAAAAAGAGCGGCGCATTAGCGCCGCTCTTCTCATTTGAGGACGAGCCTCAATCAGAGCTTTTGAATCGTAGACTGGTACTGCGCAGATGACGTCTCCAATGAGATGATGTAACATCCAGTTTGCAATGCGCTGAGGTCAATTGTTGGAAAGGCCTCGAGGGTGTTGTGCTGTAAAACCAATCGACCTGTCATATCCACCACCGTCAAAACACCGATCTCGTTCGTTCCCAATCGAACGAAGTCAGAAGTGGGATTCGGGTAGGCCTTCAGGAATTGTCCTGCATGGCTCGTGATTCCATTGACTTGGCCCATGGTTACGTCCGCTTCAGAGCGGACCTCAAGCTTATATTCTTCAAACGTGTAATGCATGCATCCTGCAATGCTGTAAGTCTCACCTTGGATCCATCCGTCTGCAGGGAGATACATGTAGTCGTTTGTTTTTATCTCACCACTGCCATCGTCAAAGAGTGCTTCGCCAAAATCGGCGTCGGGATTGGTGCAAATGGCGTTGATGATTTGAACAAAGCAACCTTCGTACGCTTCGCTCGATGCCAACTCACCGGTTGTTACAACGGACGGCGCAGGCACATCATTGCCGGAAGAGACCACTTCGAAATAGCTGACATTGCCCAATTCGGTCACATCATAGTATTCTTGAACCTCAGCTTCCATGATGATTTCGTCACCAACATTCGGAGCTTGCGTGTTGTCAAATACGAACACCCCGTTCCAAGGTCCAGAACCATCCTGGACAAAGTATCCGATCACTCCGGATGTCGATGACGTGACATTGTTTGCGGAAACGATGCCTGTGGTGGTCACAGATTGGCCAAGGAGTGGTGAGCTGAATAGCTCGCCTTGAATTTCGGCAATGGTGTGGGTGATGGCTTGGCTTGATGCTTCATTGAAAGAGAGCAACAAGGCCAACAATGCAACTCCGGTCATGTAAATGTGTTTCATATAAGAGAGGGTTTTGTGAATGTACCTTTGAGAGACAAAGAGAAATGAAAAACAACGAACTGCAAAATAGCGGCGGCATCATGTTGATAACAGGTGCAACTTCCGGATTTGGCGAAGCCATTGCACAACTCGCCGCGGCATCTGGTTATGATTTGATCCTCTGTGGACGTCGAAAAGAGAGGCTTCAGGCTTTAAAAAAGTCCCTTGGGACAAAGGTTTTGAAATGCCTGACGTTTGATGTTTGCGATGAAGAAGCGACGAAAAAGGCGTTGCAGGAAGTTTCGGACGACCAGGTCCCTCAGGTGTTGATCAACAATGCGGGGTTGGCCGTTGGAACAGGGGCGATTGATGAAGGTGTTTACGACGATTGGAATCGGATGATCAACACCAATGTCAAAGGGTTGCTGCATGTCACGCGAGAATTGACACCGCGCATGCAATCGGGAGCCCGGATCATCAACATCGGTTCTGTTGCAGGGAAGCAGGCCTATCCTGGAGGAGCCGTGTACAATGCCACGAAATTTGCGGTCGATGGATTGACCAAAGCCATGCGCATGGATCTTCTTCCTCGCGGGATTCAGGTGGCTCAAGTCGCTCCCGGAGCAGCGAACACGGAATTCAGCCTTGTCCGCTTCAAAGGGGACGAGCACAAAGCGGCGGCGGTTTATGATGGATTCGAGCCATTGTCGGCCATGGATGTGGCGGAAGCCGTCCTGTTTGTCGCGAGCCGACCGCCTCATGTCAGCATCCAAGACCTTTTGATCATGCCGGCGGCACAAGCGTCGGTCCACCATCTGTTCAGAAACAAATCATGAGATTCACAGCCATTCCCACTCTTCGTTTCGTGTTACCGCAGAGCCGTCTCGTGCCATTATCGGGTATAATTGCCTCAATCCTTCTGTTGTCCGGATGTGGATTCCAATCCATGGATGTGGATTGCATTGTGCACAACGGCACCATTTTGACGTTGGACTCTGACAAGCCCACGGCGCAGGCTTTGGCCATCAAAGACGGCAAGATTCTTGAAGTCGGACCGGACCGGCAGATTCTCAATAAATACCGGGCTCCTCATCAAGTGGATTTACGCGGTGGGGTGTTAACGCCAGGCCTCATGGACGCCCATGCCCATTTGGTAGGATATGCCGATGGTTTGTTGGAGGCCAATCTAGTGGGGGCCGATTCGTGGGAAGCGACTGTAGAACGAGTTGTCCAGCATGCCCAATCGCAACCGTCAGAGTGGGTTCGGGGAAGAGGCTGGGATCAGAACGACTGGGAAGTCACGAATTGGCCCAACCGGACGTTGTTGGATTCGTTGTTTCCGGATGTTCCTGTCTACTTGGAACGGATTGACGGTCATGCGGTGATCATCAATGGTGAAGCGCTTCGCAGAGTCGGTTTGAAGTGTGGTATGGATTCAGGCGGAGGATTGATTTTGTGCGATGACAACAATGAGCCAACCGGGGTGCTCATCGATGAGATGGTTTCTGAGGTGTTGCGTTTTCTGCCGCCACATGATTCTTTGCTTCGAACCAGTGCCCTGCTGGATGCACAATCCACGATGCTTGAAAACGGCTTGACTCAGATCACAGACGCGGGCTTGTCTGCAGGGGAGATTCAGCGTTTGCTCAAATTGGAGGAGCAGGGATTGCTGAAACTTCGCATCAACGCCATGGTGAGTGGCACCGATGACGACATCGCTTGGCTCGTCGAAAATGGACCAATCTCCACCGACCGCATATCCGTGTCTTCCGTCAAGTTTTACATGGACGGGGCCCTCGGCTCAAGAGGCGCCATGTTATTGGATCCTTATAGTGACCTGGCTGGTTGGCATGGCTTGAGCACTCAGGATGTTGCGTGGTTCAATGAAAAGCTCAGTTTGCTCCACGCCAAGGGACTTCAAGCCGCAACCCATTGCATTGGTGATTCTGCGGTACGGCTGGTGCTTGATTGTTACGCTCAAGTATTGGAAGGCGCCAATGATCGAAGGTGGCGGATCGAACATGCGCAGGTTGTGTCGAAAAAGGACATGGCTCAATTTGGTGCGCATCATGTGATCCCTTCGATCCAGCCGACGCATGCGACGAGTGATATGTACTGGGCGGGGGAACGACTGGGGCGCAATCGAATTCGAAGGGCTTACGCCTATAAACAGCTGTTGGAGCAACTGGGTATGGTGGCCTTGGGAACGGATTTTCCGGTAGAAGATGTCGATCCTCGGAAAACCATGCACTCAGCTACGGCTCGAAAGGATGCCCAAGGTTATCCTGAGGGAGGCTTTCAAATGGAAAATGCCCTCTCTCCCATTCAGGCCATGCGCGGGATGACGCAATGGGTCGCGTTGACGCAATTCCAAGAGGAGTCTTTGGGGACGATTGAAGCGGGCAAGTTGGCTGATTTCACATGGATGGACCGCAATTGGTTGACCATTGACCCTGAAGATGTGCTGACGACGAAAATCAAGGGAACTTGCATCGAAGGGGAATGGGTTTATTTGAACGAATAACGATGAGTGGATTTCAACAGACACGAAATTGGTTTGGACTTGTGGCGGTGTTTGTGATTGCTGTCGGAGTTGGATTTTGGATTCTGTCGCCAGAAAAAACACTCCCGATCATCCAGCCATCAGATCTCAATCCCGCATTGGTTGATCCTAACCAGTGGGGAGGAACGAGACATCAGGTGCTTCCTTTTGAATTAGTCAACCAGCTTGGGGATACTGTTACGGAGGTTGATGTGGAAGGACGAGTCCGTGTGGTCGACTTCTTTTTTACTCGCTGTGCAACGCTCTGCCCCATTATGACATCGAATATGAAGCTCGTTCAAGACGCATTACATGATCGAGAGGAGTGGATGCTAATGAGTCACAGTGTAACTCCTGAGGCTGACAGCGTTCCCTTATTGTGGGAATATGCCAATCGGTATGAAGCGGATTCAAGACAGTGGTGGTTCCTAACGGGGCCGAAGAAACACATTTATAACTTGGCACGACAAAGCTATTTTGTCTGCTATGATGAGACTCAGGGGGGTGATGGGGGGTGGCAAGACTTCATTCACACAGAAAATATTGTACTGGTTGATCGTCAAGGAAGACTCCGTGGATTTTATGATGGCACAGACTTGGACTCTGTGAATCAGTTGATTGAAGATGCGCTCTGGTTGATTGAAAAAAAAGATTGAAAAAAAGTGGATTTCGGTTGGGTTATCCAACAAAGTTACCACTACATTTGCGCCCGCTTTCGAAGGAAAGTGTGTTGTTAGAAAGGTGGATGACCCCGGAAATAAATTGATTCAATCGATTGATCCAAGAGCCTCGAAAGAAGCAGTTTGTCGTCCACTTTGATAAAACGAAGCAATTGAAGAAGCCTTAGGGCTGACACAAAATACGTTCTTTGACTTGATGCAGCAGCCCGGAATCTTTCTTCGGAGAGATTCCTTTAAAAATCCACTTCTCCCCCCGGAGAGTGGTATTTGATTCAGCAATGGATCAGATGTTAGATTCCCTGAGATTCTCAACAGATTAAACTTTTTACAATGGAGAGTTTGATCCTGGCTCAGGATGAACGCTAGCGGCAGGCCTAACACATGCAAGTCGAGGGGTAACAGGGAGAAGCTTGCTTTTCCGCTGACGACCGGCGCACGGGTGCGTAACGCGTATGCAATCTACCTCTTACTGGGGTATAGCCCAGAGAAATTTGGATTAATCCCCCATAGTACCATTTGATCGCATGATTAGATGGTTAAAGGTTACGGTAAGAGATGAGCATGCGTCCCATTAGTTTGTTGGCGAGGTAACGGCTCACCAAGACTTCGATGGGTAGGGGTTCTGAGAGGATGACCCCCCACACTGGTACTGAGACACGGACCAGACTCCTACGGGAGGCAGCAGTGAGGAATATTGCGCAATGGACGAAAGTCTGACGCAGCCATGCCGCGTGCAGGAAGACGGCGCTATGCGTTGT
>JAQCJQ010000002.1 GCA_027593035.1 Bacteroidota bacterium
TGGACGACATGGACATCGAGCGTGAACGGGGCATTACGATCAAGAGTCACGCCATCCAGATGCTGTATACGGGTGAAGATGGCGAGGAGTATGTTTTCAACCTCATCGACACACCGGGTCACGTCGACTTCAGTTACGAAGTCTCTCGTTCCATAGCGGCATGCGAAGGCGCCTTGTTGATCATTGACGCAACCCAAGGCATTGAGGCCCAGACCATTTCCAATTTGTATCTCGCACTCGAGCATGATTTGGAAATCATCCCGATCCTGAACAAAATGGACTTGGATTCTGCCGACCCCGAAGTGGTGAGCGATCAAATCGTTGAGTTGATTGGCTGCTCGTTGGACGACATCATCCCGGCGAGTGGAAAAACCGGTATGGGCGTTGCTGAAATCCTTGAGGCCGTCGTGAAGCGTGTTCCCGCTCCCAAAGGAGATCCCAACGCTCCGTTTCAAGCGATGATTTTCGATAGTGTTTACAATCCTTTCCGAGGCATCATCGCCTATTTCAGGATTCTCAACGGCTCCATCAAAAAAGGCGATGTGGTGAAGTTTTTTGCCACAGATAACGAATACCAAGCCGATGAAATTGGCATCCTTGGATTGGATTTGAAGCCGCGAAAAGAGCTCTCTGCTGGAAACGTTGGTTACATCATTTCCGGAATCAAAAATGCCAAAGAAGTTAAAGTTGGGGACACGCTGACCAAAAAAGACAACCCTTGCTTGACCGCGGTGCAGGGCTTTGAGGACGTCAAACCCATGGTGTTTGCCGGCATCTACCCAGTAGACACCGAGGACTATGAAGAGCTGCGTGCTTCCATGGATAAGTTGCAATTGAACGACGCTTCGTTGGTCTATGAGCCCGAATCTTCTGCCGCTCTCGGTTTTGGATTCCGTTGTGGATTCTTGGGCATGCTCCACATGGAGATCATCCAAGAGCGCCTCGAACGTGAATTTGACATGACCGTAATCACGACGGTGCCCAACGTGAGTTATCACGCCTACTTGAAGACCGGCGAAATGCTGATCGTCAACAACCCTGCGGATCTACCTGAGCCCAATTACTTGTCGCATGTCGAGGAGCCGTTCATCAAAGCACAGGTGATCACCAAGTCTGAATACATTGGACAAGTGATGAACCTCAGCATCGAGAAGCGTGGTGTTTTATCCAACCAGGTGTACCTCACTGCCGATCGCGTGGAGTTGTCTTTCAGCATGCCTTTGGGCGAAATTGTATTTGATTTTTACGACAAACTCAAATCCATTTCTCGCGGATACGCTTCCTTCGACTACTTCCCAGACGAATACAAGGAATCCAACTTGGTCAAACTAGACATCATGCTCAACGGAGACCCGGTCGATGCTCTGAGTGCTTTGATTCACAAAGACAACGCCTACGACTTGGGCAAAAGAATTTGCTTGAAGCTCAAGGAACTCATTCCTCGTCAGCAGTTTATGGTGGCGCTACAAGCGGGGATTGGCGCGAAAATCATCGCGCGTGAAACCATCAAGCCTGTCCGAAAAGACGTCACCGCCAAATGCTATGGTGGAGACATTTCAAGAAAGCGAAAGTTGTTGGAAAAGCAGAAAAAAGGCAAGAAGCGCATGCGCCAGATAGGCAACGTTGAGGTGCCACAATCCGCCTTTTTAGCCGTCCTAAAACTGGATTGATCAGCCGGCCTTGAGGGCGTTGGCTGGCGTGTTTTTGTTCGCCAATTGACCACAAGCGGCGTCGATGTCCTTTCCTCTTGAACGCCGAACGTTCACGATGATGTTGCAATCTTCAAGCAGCTTAACAAAGTCTTCCACCCGTTCATTGCTCGCCATTTGAAACTCCCCATCATCAATGGGGTTGTACTCGATGATGTTCACCTTGCAAGGAACGTGCTTGCAAAACTGTACCAGCTCGCGGGCATCACTCAGTTGATCATTGAACCCGTCGAAAATGATGTATTCAAACGTCACTCGCGTCCCTGTTTTCTCATGAAAGTAGCGCAATGAGTCCGCTAGGGATTCCAAATTATTGGACTCGTTGATGGCCATGATGTGATTCCGCTTGGCGTCATTGGCTGCATGCAGAGACAGCGCCAAATTGAAGCGCACCTCATCATCACCCAGGCGCTTGATTGCCTTGGCAATTCCAGCGGTGCTTATGGTGACTCGCTTTGGCGACATTCCCAAACCCGGGTCACCGCAAATGCGCTCAATGGACGTCAACACCGAACTGTAATTCAGAAGCGGTTCGCCCATGCCCATGTAGACAATGTTCGAGAGGGGTTTCTTGTAGTGCTCATCGGCTAAATTTCGAATGACCTCTACTTGATCATAAATCTCTCCAGCTGTTAGGTTCTTCAGTAGTTTCAACTTGCCCGTGGCACAAAACTTACAGGCCAAACTGCACCCTACCTGCGAGGAGATGCAAGCGGTCATCCGCTTCGTTGTGGGAATCAAAACACCTTCAACAACCTTGTTGACTCCAACATCAAATGCACACTTGATCGTTCCATCCCGACTGACCTGCTGCTCCGCCAAACGGATCCTTGACAGCTCAAATCGTTCTGACAACAGACCTCGAAAGGACTTGGACAAGTTGGTCATTTCATCAAATGAACCCGCACCGTGCGTCCAAATCCAATCCTCAAGTTGTCGGGATCGAAAAGGCTTCTCTCCCAGTTCAGCTACCGCATTTGAGAGTTCTTCGGAACTCAACAACCGTATGTCCGTTCGATCTTGCATGAACCGCAAAGATACGGGGAGAACCGAGGGGAGTTATTGCGCCTTCAACAATTGCTGTTGTTCTTCTGCTGCAAGGGGCAATTCTGCTTCGTCTTGGGCTCCCGTCATGAGACCAACTAGGCGCTTGCGGACTTGCTCTTTTTTCCGTACCGCCATCGGGATTTCCTTGCCATTGGGCAGCAACAGCGTTCCATTCCGGTGACTGAACGACTGGACAGCGTCAAGGCGAACGAGGTATGAATTGTGGACGCGACAAAACAACGGATCCTGAAGCATTTCTTCAATCCGCTTGAGGTTTTTCGATACGGTGATGCGCTTACCCGATGTGAGATACAACGTCGAATAACTTCCTGAAGCCTCCACATAAACGATGTCTCCGTGCCTGACAAAATGCCGCTGGCCCGAGGTAATCAACTCCACACGACGTCCGCCAGGCGGCGTGATCGATTGGGGCGATTCCGGCTGAACGCGCAAGGCATAAGTGATGCGTTTCGCGCAAATCTTGAGGTCCATGGCGTCCACGGGCTTGAGTAAATAGTCAAAGGCTTTCTTTCTCAGCGCCTCAACGGCATACTCATGGTAAGTCGTGCAAAAAACAACATGGAACGTGCGCTCTTCAAAACGGTCCAACAATTCTAGCCCTGTCTCATGCGGCATGCGCACATCCAAGAAAACCACTTCGGGGGCCAGCTCTTTGATCAATTGGAATGCCTCAGCCGCAGAACTGGCTGTTTGCACGACATGAAAATGGGGGCAATGCCGTTCTATTTGGCGACAAAGAGCCTGACGAGCGGGCATTTCATCATCGACAACAAGACATCGTATGGGTTGATCGGGTGTGTTCATTGAATTAACTGTTGTCGTCAAAACAAGGCGCCAAACAACCTGGGTGACTCCGTGATTTTGTAAACGACTCCAATGACTTCATGCTTGTCGTTTAGGCCTCAACCCTCCAGGCTCACATTGCGCAAGCCCATTTCCAATACCCGATAGATATCAGAGGGCAATTCTCCCTTTTTGACTTCTTCCTTGCTATAACCCATGCGGACCACGATCAGGTCCAGTTCGGGCACGGAGATGATCATTTGACCGCGCAAGCCTTCCATGCAGCTAAAAGCACGGCCAGATTCCGTCTCGCCCAGCCAGATTTGATAGCCGTAATGCTCCGCATCACACGCGTCCGTCAAGCCGGCAATCGGTGTCATCAAGGCCTTTGTATACTCCTCGCTCAGGAGTTGGCGATCACCCCATTTTCCGCCTTGATTCAATAGCTTTCCGAATCGAGCATAGTCCCGTGTTGTCGCATAGAATTGAGCAAAACACCGCTCAACACCGCCCTCGTCTTCCGGTGCATCCAATCCCCAAAACGCGTCATTTTCAGCACCCATCGGTTGCCAAAATCCCCTTTCAACCCAATCACTCAATGAACCTTTTCCGAGTGACGCTAGAATCTCTTCCAAGAGCATGGTGTTGCCGCCCTCATACTTCCATCGGCTCCCCGGATCATCGGTCACGGTATACGGCGCTACCAATGAGCGGATATCTTCCCGATAGTAGGCCTTCGCCATGAACCCAAAAGGGCTGGAATAACTCTCCCCAAATGGGATGTGGGATCGCATTTGAAGCACTTCCTGAATGGTCAGGCCGCGTCCCGCATCACCTGCAAATCGCGGCAAGTATTGCGCTACAGAATCATGGACATCCAGAAGCCCCTGGTCAGCAGCCAAACCAATCGCAAGGGCAACAATGGATTTACACGCTGAGAAAGAATTCGTCACCGTACGCTCATCGTGGCCTTGCCAATATTGTTCAAATCGGATGGTGTCCCGATGAATGACCAAAAAGCTCGCTGTGAGGTAATCTTCATTCCAAAGTTCATCTTCTGCGGTGAACGGATTGACCTCATTCAAGGCCATGGCCCATGGTTGAGTTGCGTCCGCTGCATCGAGCACACGCAAATCTCGGAACTCGATATCATCGATGTTGGAGTTTTTCCAACCCCGGAAATACGTCTCCTGAATGCCGCCCCAGATGTACCCGTGATTCGTGATGAACGAAAGGATGACTACGCTCAGAACGATGGCAACAATGATCTTTAAACGGCGCATGGTAGGTTTTTTTGCGAATTTCAACAAAAGGCGGTCAATTCAAACTGCGTCGGATAAATTCCATTGAAACAAATGACCCAAATGGTTCAAAACAACCTTCTTGACTTCATCAGTGTCAAGAGGCTCACCAATTTCTTTGGATAAAGATGTCACCCCGCGATCACCAATTCCACAAGGCACAATGAGGTCGAAAAACTGTAGATCGGTGTTGATGTTGAACGCAAAACCGTGCATGGTCACCCAGCGGGAACACTTCACGCCCAGTGCCGCTATTTTTCGGGCAGCCAAACCCGCTTGGGGATTGACCCAAACACCGGTCAATCCATCGATTCGGCCAGTTTCCAAGCCGTAATCAGCGCATGTCCGAATGATGGCTTCTTCCAACATCCGCATGTACTTGCCGATATCCGTGTAGAACTGTTCCAAATCCAAAATGGGATAACCCACCAACTGACCGGGGCCGTGGTAGGTAATATCACCGCCTCTGTTGGTGGGGTAATACTCCACACCGAGTTCCTGGAGTCGCTCTTCAGAAGCAACCACGTGCCCCACATTCCCAGTCTTTCCCAAGGTCAAAACATGGTCGTGTTCAACAAAAATGAGGTGGTTTTCAGGAAGGTCCAGGGCCGGGTCTTCAGAACGGTCTTGGCCTTCCAAACCGGCATCACGTCGCAATTTCTTCCGCTCAAGGGCCGCTTTCATCAGCCGCTCTTGCAGCGCCAAAGCGGGTGTGTACGCTGAGCGACCCAACGAATGAAAACGAACCTTGGGCGTCATGCGTTCACTATCAGTAAGGGATTTTGGACAAGGCTTCTTTCAGTTGATCGATGTTGCGGATATCAACGGGGTCCACTCCCTCATTTTCGGCCAGCAACAAACTGGTCCAATCTCCCACATGAACGAGATCAAAAAATCGCAAAATCGCATTGTCTCCATCCCCCTCAATCACGACCACATCCGCTCCCTGCTCTTGGAAGATCTCCATGCACACATCCATTCGAGCCCGTGTTCTTGGGTGGTCCTCAGGCGTTTGAAAAACCACCGCAAGGATCTGCTCGTCTCCGCTTTCCCAACCTACCAATTCGTTGTGATTCATCTCAGGGAAAACATGATGTGAGCACAACATCTTGCTGTTTTCATTCAATTGTTGTCTCCATCGGATGATGAGTCCTTCTTGCGATGCATCGCTATAAAGCAGGACTTTGCGGCCATCCAACAATTCTGCCAAAGACTCGCCTCGACTGATAGCATTCTCTTGACCTGCAGCCAAGTGATCTCCGACGCGTCCAAAGGCGGCGCGCTGCTCGTCTGAAGCCAGGCCGGCAGCGTGCAGAACATGGAAGACGCTGGTAAACGCATATCCAAATTGAGACCGAGGAGGCTGGCCGCCAGGGAAACGCACGGATGGCCAACCATGGGTGTCCGCCCAATCAGCCAATTGTCCCCCAGATGTGATCGCAACAATGCGAGCTCCGCGCTCTTGGGCTGACTTCAAGGCGATCAACGTCTCCTCGGTGTTGCCCGAACAGCTGCATGCTACCACCAATGTGTCGGGACCTACCCAACCCGGAATCGAATAATCTGAATTGGACTGGATCGGAACAGGGCTGGTGGCCGCGAGCATGCGGGAGAGAATGACGCCGCTGATGCCGCTTCCTCCCATGCCCAAGATCAAGGCTCCACTCGGCGTGAAACCCGACAAGTCAATGGGTGTGTTTTCAACCAAACTCCAGGCATCCCGCATTTGATCGGGAAATTCCGTGATCAACCTTCGCATCAATTCCATGCCTCTTTTGCTTTTATGAATCCAAATCAAAAATAAGGCTGAATCGCACGTTTCTGCCCGGCTGCACCACTTGACCCACGTCCAAGTACTGCGCGTTCAAAACATTGTTCAACCGAATGGCCGTCTTGATTTGATTTTGCTGGCCCCATTCTCGTTGCAATGAGAAGCCCAGGAGATGAACCGGTTCACTTGCGGAAGGCTGGCTTCGTTCCTGCAGGCTATACCGGATCGCTCCCTCCACATCGGCGGGCAAGGCCCAGTCGGTAACCACGTCGACCTTGGTTTTGAGATAGTCCAACACATAGATCGACGTGAATTCTTGTGGCTTCTGGTCCGCTTCGATCCAGGCATAGGCCAATCGCGCGCGACGCAAGATGGTACCCTCCCATTGGTACGTGCCGGCAATGTCCGCTCCCCAAAAGTCAATGGCGGATAAATTTGCCGCCTGGTAAACGTCCATTGCCGGAACTGCTTGGTCGTACTTGATCCAGTCGATCAGGTTTTTTCCTTTCCGAGTGAATCCGGAAGTCTCCAGCATGAATCGTCCTGATTGAGGTGCCCAACGGGCCCCGACCTCCGCTTGCTCTGCGAATTCCGGCAACAAATCTTCGCTGCCCTGAGCGCCTCCGACATTATAATACAAGTCTGTAAACGAGGGGTGACGAACAGACCGGCCCGCAGAGGCAAAGAAGACATATTCTTCATCTGCACCCAAGCGGTATCGGATGTCTCCCGATGGGAGGAATTGCTGACCAAATCGGCTGTTGACGTTGGCCCCTGCCGTCAAAGAGGCCACCAATCTTCCGGATTCCGATCGCCCACTCCAGGAAACCAAGGCGTCCAGGTTGGTGCGCTGGTCACCTCGTGGATACATCGCTGGAGCACCGTCTATTTCAGCGCCCAAGCGGTTGCTTTGAATCATTTCCTCGCGAACGTCCGCGGAAAAAGTCAGCACCGATTGGTCTCGATACCATTGAAATTTTCCATTCAACGCTGCCGTCAACGACCGATGTTCATTGGCACCCGTATACCACGAAGCGCCCGGCGCGTATAAACCTGCCGTATCGGCATCAGCCACGCCGTCCAATGGATTCCTAACAAAAAAGCCATCCTCTGTTTCTTGGTACCAACCCGATCCCTCTCGGTACAATTCAAACCGATCCCGATGGTAACGGCCATGCGCTGCGGCTGAAGCACGCCAGTTGGTGCCCGTGCACTCCCAGTTCAATTGCGCAATCGCTGCCTGGGTCGTTTCAAACTGATCCGGGTAGGCGGATGTATAAAAGTTTTGCGCCCCGAAGGCCTTGTCTTCCAAGGCCACCATCATTTTCCATCGCTGTGACCCTTGGTCCCAATCGGATACCCACATGGCCCGCGTAATCTGTGCGTCCGCATTGTCCACATGGCCCTTGGTTTCCGCTCGAGACAGGCTAAATCGCTGCGTGGCATGCGTTCCTTTGATGTCTGCATGCAAGCGAAGGCGCTTCCATCCAAAGCTGCCCATTTCTATCGCTGCTGACCCGCCGTCGGTCACATCCCCTGTCGGCGTTTGCAAGTGCACCGAACCGGCAAAAGCGCCCGATCCCGCCATGGCCCCCGATCCGCTCCGCACGACTTCCACATGGCCCAAATCCTCCGGATCTATAGGAACATTCATCAAATGGTGCCCTGTATGGGGAGCGCTCCATCGCACACCATTGACAAGAAGTGCTGTTTGTTCAAAGGATCCCCCGCGAATGCTGATGTCACTTTGGATGCCCCAGGGTCCTCGGCTGCGAATGTCAACTCCTGGTACAAATTCCAACGCCTCCGTGAGCGATACCGCTGTCTCCAATTCACTCGCTGCCAACACCGTCGTAGCCTTAGGCGCCTCCAATTTCAACATGGATTGGAGTGCCGTTCCCACTGAAACGGGCGCTTCTGGCAATAGAACTAATGGAATCACTTGCCCTTCAACAGCCAACGAATCTTGACTGAACACTGTTAATTCGGCTAAGCCTGGTGCGCTGACCAACGCGAGACACACTAAAAATTGTAACCTGAAAATTCCCATGGATTCTGGACGTTGTGATTGCAAATGCAAACGTACAAAGGTCGACGAGACCAACCACCACTCCGTGCGTCCGTCGATGTACCTTTGCGGCATGCAATTGTCGGAACAAGAACGCATTCGAAGGGATTCCCTGGTCGAATTGCGCAAACTCGGAATTGAACCGTATCCAGCGGCCGCATTTGATGCGACCCACCGATCCTCGTCCCTCGCGGCCAACTTTAGCGATGGCATGCAGGTCACCCTGGCCGGACGTTTGATGAGCCGAAGGATCATGGGGAAAGCCTCATTCGCTGAAATACAAGACAGCGAAGGCACGTTCCAGCTTTATCTCAACCGGGATGAACTGTGCCCTGGAGAGGATAAAACGACCTACAATGTCGTCTTCAAGAAACTCCTCGATCGTGGAGATTTCATCGGAGTCACTGGAGAAACGTTCACCACCCAAACCGGCGAACAAAGTCTCCAAGTCAAATCGCTCACGGTGCTCTCAAAATCTTTGAAGCCGCTCCCGGCCGTTAAGGTCGATGATGCGGGAATTGCGCACGATGCTTTCGCGGATCCTGAATTGCGTTACCGCATGCGTTATGTGGATTTGGTGGTCAATCCGCATGTTCGAGAAACATTTGAATCCCGGTCCCGCATCATCCGCACCATCCGGGAATCGTTCGACCAACAAGGTTGGTTGGAGGTAGACACGCCTGTTTTGCAGGCCATTCCTGGCGGTGCTGCAGCTCGGCCGTTTTCGACGCACCACAACGCGTTGGACATCCCGCTGTATTTGCGAATAGCCAACGAATTGTACCTGAAGCGACTCATTGTCGGCGGTTTTGAAGGCGTGTATGAATTCTCTCGAAATTTCCGAAATGAGGGCATGGACCGGACGCACAACCCGGAATTCACCGTATTGGAGTTGTACGTAGCGTACAAGGACTACCACTGGATGATGGAGACCATTGAGAACCTCATTGGGGATGTCTGCCAATCCGTGCACGGAAAAATGCAGGCCAACCTGGGCGGGCAAGAGATTGATTTCAAGCCGCCATACCAACGCGTCACGATGCGTGATTCCATCTTGGAACACACCGGAATTGATATCGACGGGAAGAATGAGGCTGAACTCCGCAGCGCTTGCCAATCGGTGGGGGTCAATACGGATGAGAGCATGGGCAAAGGAAAATTGATTGACGAGTTGTTCGGTGAGAAATGCGAGCATCACTATGTTCAGCCGACATTCATCATCGATTATCCCGTGGAAATGTCCCCTCTGACCAAAGTGCATCGCGACAAGCCGGACTATACGGAGCGGTTTGAATTGATGATCAACGGAACCGAAGTGGCCAACGCCTACAGCGAGCTCAATGATCCCATTGATCAGCGGGAGCGATTTGAAGAGCAACTCAAGCTCGGCGCTCGCGGAGACGATGAGGCCATGTTCATTGACCAGGATTTCTTGCGTGCACTGGAATACGGCATGCCGCCAACCAGTGGTGTTGGAATTGGGATTGACCGCTTGGTCATGATGTTGACGAATCAAACGTCCATTCAAGAAGTGCTGTTGTTCCCTCAAATGCGCCCGGAGGTATTCAGCACTGGCCCGAATTTGAAGGCGCTCGAAGCGTTGGGAATTCCCCGCGAGTGGACCGAACATGTGGCCGCAGCCGGTTTTGATTCCGCCGCCGCTCTCGCCGAAACGTCCCCCGCAGGACTGCGCGAAAAAATGAACGGCTACCGCAAAAAGAACAAATTGTCCCTCCCTGCACTTTCATTGGAAGATGTGGAGGCCTGGTTTTCCACCATTCATTAAGCTCACTTTTTCGATGCCCGCACCATTCAAGCAATCCACTGTTATTGCCGTTTTGAAAACCATTCATGACCCGGAAATTCCCGTGGACATTTATGAGTTGGGATTGATCTATGAGGTGAAAATCACCGGTGATGGATTCGTTCACATCGAGATGACGCTCACCTCGCCCAATTGCCCTGTCGCCGAAAGTCTTCCCGCAGAAGTGGAAGAAAAAGTCTCGGGCATTGAAGGGGCAACAGGAGCTAAAGTCAACATCGTTTTTGATCCTCCTTGGACGCAGGATCTCATGAGTGAAGAGGCCAAACTAGAACTCGGATTCCTTTGAGTCAAGAGCAACCTACCACCCGCGGTATTGCCATTCTCGGAAGTACCGGATCCATCGGCACGCAAGCGTTGGAGGTCATCCAGCAACAGCCCGATCGGCTTCACGTCGAAGTGCTCAGCGCTTACCGAAACGCTGATTTGTTGATTCAACAGGCCTTGGCCTTCAAACCGAATACGGTTGTGATCGGAGATCTGGCATTGCTCGAAAAGGTGAAAGACGCCCTATTCGATGAGGGGATCAAGGTCTATGCCGGAGCCGATGCCTTGGAGCAAGTGGTTGAGATGGAGGGGATCGATATGGTGCTCACGGCTTTGGTTGGAGCCGCTGGCTTGCGTCCCACCTTGAAGGCCATCCGAGCCGGGAAAGACATCGCGCTCGCCAACAAGGAAACACTGGTCGTGGCAGGCGAATTGGTCATGGCCGAAGCCCGTGCCGCCGGTGTGAACATCCATCCCGTGGATTCCGAGCACAGCGCGATATATCAGTGCCTCGCTGGAGAAGTGCTCAACCCCATTGAGAAGATCATTCTAACGGCCTCAGGAGGCCCTTTTCGCGGCCGCACACGGGCAGAACTTGAAGGCGTCACCAAAGCACAAGCATTGAAGCATCCCAATTGGAGCATGGGAGCCAAAATCACCATCGATAGCGCATCGATGATGAACAAGGGGTTGGAGGTGATTGAGGCGAAGTGGTTGTTCGACCTCACGATGGATCAAGTGGACGTCGTCATCCATCCGCAGAGCATTGTCCATAGCTGTGTTCAATTTGAAGACGGGTCCATCAAAGCGCAAATGGGACTTCCGGACATGAAGCTTCCGATTCAATATGCATTGGGCTATCCCAGACGTCTGACCAATAATTTTGAGCGGTTCAATTTTCTGAATTATCCGCAGCTTACATTCGAAAAGCCCAATCTCGAGGCCTTCCGGAATCTCGCGTTGGCCTTTGAAGTGGGCAACAAGGGAGGCAACGCCCCGTGCATTTTGAATGCGGCCAATGAAGTCGCTGTTGAGCGTTTTCTAGCCGATAAAATTTCCTTTTTGGAATTGACGTCTGTCGTGGAGCATGCGCTCAATCACGTCGGCTGGCAAGATCGTCCTGGTCTTGAAGCGCTTCTAGCAAGCGACGCGGAAGCGCGTAAAAAGGCCGGAGAATACAAATCGCAGATGGTGCGTTAACGCGCACGATTCGTAGTTTTAAACGGTCATGATGTCCGCTTCCTTCGCGGCCAAAATCTCATCGATTTTCTTGATGTACTGATCCGTCAAGGTTTGAACCTCGCTCTCCCCGTCTTTCGCTAAATCCTCACTGAGACCATCGTTCTTGGCGGCCTTGATGAAATCATTCGCTTCCTTTCTCGCATTGCGAATCCCGACCCGGGCTCCCTCGCCTTCACCACGCGCACGTTTCGTTAAATCGCGGCGACGATCTTCGGTAAGCGCAGGAATGTTGATCAAAATCGATTCACCATTGTTCATGGGATTCAGTCCCAAGTTGGCGTTGATGATGGCCGTGGCAATGACATCCAGCATGGATTTTTCCCAAGCCTGAACAGTCAGGGTGCGGGCATCTGTTGAGTTCACATTGGCCACTTGGCTCAGCGGGGTCATCGAGCCATAGTAGTCCACTTTGACACTGTCCAACATGGCGGGATGCGCCTTTCCAGCGCGCACTTTGGTCAATTCCGACTCCATGTGCTTGATCGCCTTATCCATGGCCTCACGAGCCACATCCAATGCCATTTCAATTTCCTCACTCATCGATTTCGTGATTTATAAGTCCACCAGTGTTCCCACATCCTCACCTTCCATCAAACGCATCAAGTTACCTGATTTGTTCATATTGAAGACAATGATAGGAAGCTTGTTCTCATTGCAAAGTGTAATGGCTGTCATGTCCATGACGTTCAGCCCTTTTTCATACACTTCACTGAAGCTAATTCGATCGTAGCGTGTTGCTGAAGGGTCCTTTTCTGGATCGGCCGTGTAAATTCCATCGACCCGCGTACCCTTGAGGATGACGTCCGCATCAATTTCGATCGCTCGCAGCGATGCCGCAGAATCCGTGGTGAAAAACGGATTGCCCGTTCCACCACCAAAAATGACGACCCGGCCCTTTTCCAAATGGCGCACGGCACGACGTCGGATAAACGGTTCTGCAATCTGCTTCAACTCAATGGCCGACTGCAAACGCGTATCCACCCCGCAACTTTCCAAAGCGCTCTGCAAGGCCATGGAATTGATGACGGTCGCCAACATGCCCATGTAATCCCCTTGCGTACGTTCCATGCCGCCTTCTGCCGCCTGCACGCCGCGGAAGATGTTTCCGCCTCCAATGACTATGGCCACCTCCACCTTGGCTTCAACCAATAATTTTATTTCTTCAGCGTATTGCTTCAGTCGGTCGTTATCAATGCCAAATTGCTTGGCGCCCATCAGGGCCTCACCACTCAACTTCAGGAGAATGCGTTTGTACTTCATACTATCCGCGAATATCTGAATATTCCGCGTTCATTTCGCATTTGAAAACAACAAGGGCCACCTAAAACAGGCAGCCCTTGCAACAAAACATCTAAATGGGTTGGAATCAATCCAATGCTTCGCGGCAAAAACCAGTCAAAACAGCATCGCTGTTGGCTGACTTCACGTAGTCAGCAACGCTGACCTTGTTGTCCTTGATGAACATTTGGTTGACCAAAGTGGCCTCTTTGAACCACTTCTTCAAGCGGCCTTCAGCAATCTTGGTCGCCATCTCTTCGGGCTTGCCCTCTTGAATGGCCAACTCCTTACCAATTCCACGCTCCTTTTCAATCAATTCCGCTGGAATGGATGCTTCATCCAATGCAACTGGAGCCATTGCCGCAGCTTGCATCGCCACATCACGACCTACTTCACCGTCAACGGACGCTGAAAAGCCAACGAGCGTAGCCAAGCGATTGCCTGGGTGGATGTATGCCACCACCTGCGCAGCGCTCATTGTGTGGTAAACCGCCACCTCAATTTTTTCTCCTATTTTTCCGATTTGCTCGGTAATCTTCTCCGCTACAGTAATGCCCGATCCTGGGAATTCCTGCTCCATCAAGGCCTCCTTTGATTGCAATCCCTGGCTCAAAGCGAGGTCAACCAACGATTGAGCGACACCAATGAATTCATCGTTCTTAGCCACGAAATCGGTTTCGCAGTTGAGCGACAAAAGGATGCCAAAATCTCCTGCACCATTGACTGATGAAAGAATTACGCCTTCTCCTGTTTCTCGATCTCCACGCTTAGCCGCTACTTTTTGTCCCTTGAGACGCAAAATTTCAATGGCCCTTTCAAAATCGCCTTCGGCTTCTTGGAGTGCTTTTTTGCAATCCATCATACCCGCTCCGGTTTGTTTGCGGAGATTGTTCACTTCAGCAGCTGTGATGCTCATGATTTTGTTGTTTTGAGGGGCGGGGGGTCAACCCGCCGCACGTTCAATGCCTAAATAAATTAAGGAATCAGTCTTCCTTCTTTTCCTCTGACGGTGCTTCTTCAGCGACAGGCGCTTCAGTTGCAGGTGCTTCAGTTGCAGGTGCTTCAGCAGTAGGTTCCGGTGCAGCTTCAGCCGCTTCCTTCTTCGCTTTCGCTTTCAATGCAGCCGCGTCAACCGCGTCCTTATCGGATTTGCGCTCCTGGAGACCTTCTGCGACCGCTTGACACAAAGCGTCCAATACCAAAGCAATGGATCGACTCGCGTCATCATTGGAAGGGATTGGGAAGTCCACTGGACGTGGGTCCGAGTTGGTGTCCACCATCGCGAATACAGGGATGCCCAACTTCTTAGATTCAGCAAGCGCAATGTGCTCCTTGCTCACGTCAACAATGAAAATCGCTGCTGGGATCCGGGTCAAATCTGTAATTGAACCCAAATTCTTCTCCAACTTGGCGCGTTGACGACTCACCTGCAAACGCTCACGCTTGGACATCGTCTTCAACGTTCCGTCCTCACCCATCTTATCAATCTGAGACATCTTTCGAACCCCCTTTCGGATGGTAGCGAAATTCGTCAACATACCTCCTGACCAACGCTCAGTAACGTAAGGCATACCGATGGCCTTCACGCGTTCTGAAACAACGTCCTTGGCTTGTTTTTTGGTCGCGACAAACAAAATCTTTTTACCGCTCTTAGCGATCTGCTTCATTGCAGCAGCGGCTTCGTCCAGCTTGACGCCCGTCTTGTGCAGGTCAATGATGTGGATTCCTTTCTTCTCCGTGAAGATGTAAGGAGCCATGTGCGGGTTCCACTTGCGCTTGAGGTGGCCGAAGTGAACTCCGGCTTGGAGCATTTGCTCGAATGATGTTCTTTCCATGTTTACGTTCCTGGATTGTTCAACTTCTGGGTAGCCATCGGGCACTTTGCCTGATGAGTCTGAGAAGTTTGGATGCTAAACAGCTATTTTATTAAGTAAATTCAAAAAGGAGTTGAAGGCGAGTTCCCGTCCTGTCCCAAAAGCGATTAACGCTTCGAGAACTGAGACTTCTTACGCGCTTTCTTCTGACCAAATTTCTTGCGCTCCACCATACGGGGATCACGAGTGGTCAAACCATGTTGCTTCAAGATCGGCTTCCATTCAGGATTGATTTCAATCAATGCCTTGGAAATGGCCAAACGGACTGCTTCTGCCTGGCCCGTGATGCCCCCACCGTCGACGTTCACATTCATGTCATATTGACCTGCGGTCTCCGTCAACATGAACGGCTGGTTGATTTTATATTGAAGAACGGCCGTGGTGAAATACGTATTGACGTCCAACTTGTTCACGGTCAAAGCTCCCTTCCCTGGCTTCAGGTAAAGACGAGCGACTGCTGTTTTTCGGCGGCCAGATGTGTTGATGACTTCCATGCGGATGATTGATCAGGCTAAGGTCAGGCGTTGAGAGTGAAAAGCTCAGGTTGCTGAGCTTCGTGCTTGTGGTCGGGACCGACAACAACGTGGAGGTTGCGGAACAAGGCGCGTCCCAAAGTGTTCTTTGGCAACATGCCACGAATGGCATCTTCTACCATAGCAAAAGGCTTTCGCGCCATCTGCTCACGAGCAGTTCGTTTTCGCTGGCCTCCAGGATAACCCGTGTAACGGATGTATTCCTTTTGGTCCCACTTGTTTCCAGTCAAAACAACTTTCTCCGCATTGATTACGATGACGTAATCCCCGCAATCAGCGTGAGGCGTGAAATTGGTCTTGTGCTTGCCACGAAGGCGTTTGGCAACTTCTGAAGCCAATCGGCCCAAAGTCTGGCCTTCAGCATCAACAAGCAACCACTTTTTGTCAGCATTCTCCTTGTTAGCGGAGAGCGTCTTGTAGCTCAAAGTATCCACGGTGAGTGTTTTGAATGTACGGTTCACCCCAAAATTGGGGCTGCGAAGATAGCAAACGGATGTTTACAACCCAAGCTCAGGTGTGGACAAAAATCACATCGCGCGAAATTCCTTGGACACTCCGTCATTTTCAAGGCCGCTCGATGGTGTGCTTTTGCCTCATAAACCAATGGATTGGGCCGCCTCACTCCGTTGTGGAAGGACCTCAATTTGCTGCATTTGACCATTGGGATGGACCCAAAATATCCACTCACCGTCCGCTGAAATCCCAAAATCAAACGCGCCTTGGCCTTTTTCATAGCCCATCCACCTGGCTTGTGGAGGCAGCACAATCGCTCCGAATTCCATTCCGGATTTCGCTAACGAATCCGTCAGGCGCCAACCCTTTAGGGTACACCAGTCGTCACTTCGGTTGGTGATCACAACCCAATCCGCCGGCTCTCCCATTGGGTGCACTTCTGAAACATGGACGGCTTCTGATGTGCAAACTGGTATCGCAACGGGCGCCACGGTGTTGACTGGAGTCGCCATGATCACCCGCGCCATAGGAATCTTGGCTTTTGGTTTCTTGCGCTTCTTCGGACGATCCAACGTCCAACTCAGGTTGGCTTTGACAATGTGCTGCGTTTGTGGGTCCATCGCATTCCATTCCTGCGACCAGATGTACCCCATGCACGCGGACAAGGATTCGTTGATCTCGCGGGTGATGAGCCAACGGAACCGCGTCTTCTGTTCTGGGAATTGCTTCAAATCTGGGAATAGTTCGAGGTCGGTTTTCCAACGCCAAGGGCCCCTGCGCTCGTGCTGGTAACCCCATCGAAGTCTCCAAGATTGGCCCTCCTCAAGCCAGGGCATATCCGTTGATAGGGATTTTGTCCCGACCCCCTGAGCAGCCATAAGGCGAGCGTTCCATTCTCCCTTTCCCATATCCCCTTCGCTGCTCAAACGCACCGCCAAGCGCTGCTGAGGGGTGTAGCCACCCATCCCGTTGCGCTCTTCGGAATAGCGGTATTGAAGGTTCACCTTGACCGCAGCGAAAAGATTGTTCTCAATGGAGGCGTCCAAAATGCCCCGCTGATGTCGCGTCATGTCCGCGTCCCAACGATTTTCATATTGCACCGACCACGCCCAATCATTGCGCAACGATTGATTCACCTCCAAGCCGAGCCAACCGCCTGATTCAGACCATTGGCCCCAAGAGGATTGAGCGAGCAAACCAAATGCAAGCAGCAAGACGATGCGCATATCAGATGTCTTCGAAAATGCGCAGAGTCCCTAGATCATGTTCTTCGTCTCGAGACGTGATCGTGAGCTCGCGAATGATGGCCACTTTGGGTGCATTGTTGAACGCAGGCAACGTGTCTTCACTAAAAACATAAATCGTGTAATCTCCCGTTCGCAGACCATAAAAGACAAATTCTCCGTCAAAATTGGTCTGCACACGATCATCGGGTCCGACGCGATCGCCATAAATGATGAACACATCCTCATCTGCCGCGGGCGATCGCGCCGCGCCATTTGGATTGGTGATGACCGGTCGTTGTTCCACTTCAATTTTCCCTTGAATCACCGCGTGTCCACCTTCACCAGCTGTTCGCGTGCAGCCTAGAGCTAAAATTGTCCAAGCAAGGGTAGCGGTCCAAAAGAAATTTGGGCGGCTTTTAAAAATTTGATTCCTTTTCATGAGAGTGCAAAGTAGCAACTGAAGTAATTTCGAACACTACATCATGGTACCACACGACGAACATTCTCCACTTCAGCATACCGGAATCGGTGAAGGACGCCTTGAAATTGTCTGCGGCCCCATGTTTTCTGGGAAAACGGAAGAGCTCTTGCGTCGAGTTCGACGCGCGCAAATTGCTCGCCAGCCCACGCTCATTTTCAAGCCTGAAACGGATACGCGCTATGACAAAGACACGGTCACTTCGCACGATTCCAATGCCTTGCCTTCCATCACCGTCAAGGACAGTGCGGCGCTTCTAGCGCATTTGCAAGCCTTGAGTAGGCCCGTTTTAGTCGTCGCCATTGATGAAGTTCAATTCTTCGATGAGGCCTTACCACGGTTGTGCACGTATTTGGCCAACCAGGGCATTCGGGTGATTGCAGCCGGTTTGGATTTGGACTTTACAGGTGAACCCTTTGGATGCATGCCGGAGTTGCTCGCACGCGCCGAAGAGGTGACCAAGTTGCATGCCGTTTGCATGGAAACCGGACGGCCGGCGCATTTCTCTCATCGCATTGCAGGGGGTGACAGCACCGTTGAAATTGGAGAGAAGGACTTGTACATTCCCTTAACTAGACAAGCCTTTGTGGAGGCTCGAAAGCAAAGTAATTCAGATTCTGAAGAGGCCCGGTCATGAAGGTTGAAGCATGGCGTCAGTGGATGCGTGGCAAAACGGTGCTTTCCAGCGATGCGGAGGCCCAATTGAATGATGCCCTGCTGGTGGCCTTCGATAGTCGCTTATTGACCCCTCCGCTCGCAGCATCGACGCTATTCATTGCCATCCAAGGCGCATGGCACGACGGTCACAACTTCCTGGAAGAAGCCCACCGCCAAGGCGTGCGGTTTTTTTTGGTCGCCGAAGGCGCTAAGCTGCCAGCGCTGCCTGATTCCGACGTGGTCGCTGTGCCCGATGTCATACTTGCATGGCAGTCTCTCGCAACGGACTGGCGCCTTTCTTGGGGGAAAACAGTCATCGCGATTACAGGGAGCAACGGGAAAACAACCGTCAAAGAATGGTTGACTTCCTTGCTTGCCCCCGCTGTGCATGTTCACAGCAGTCCAAGGAGTTACAACAGCCAGATCGGGGTTCCCTTGTCCTTGTGGGATTTGCATGATGATCATGAGGTCGCGCTCATTGAGGCCGGTATATCCCAGCCGCACGAAATGGAACGGCATGCCCGCACCATTCAGCCAGAATTTGGTGTCCTCACCCACCTCGGATCCTCGCATTTGGATGCCTTTGAACATGAGGAGCAGCTCTTGGATGAAAAACTCAAACTATTCGGAACATGTGATTGGGTCGCCATGCCCGGCTCCTTGGTTGGAGCACAACAAAAGCTCGAAGCGCAGGGCTGTAAAGTAATTACCTGGGGCGAGGGAGAGGGCCATGAATTGATCGTTCGAAGCCAAGCGACCTCATCCGGTCGGGTCATTCAGGCCACGTGGGAGGGAACCAACTACAATTGGACATTGCCCTTTTCGAGTGAAATCGGGTTTCGCAACGCCATGACCGCCGCTTTGGTGGCGCTTCAATGGGGGGTCAACGGCCACCAAGTGAGGCCTGTTTTGAGGCGCCTAAAAGACCTCGATATGCGCATGCAGCGCCTGCGGTCACGCAGCGGTGCCTGGGTGCTTTCAGACGCTTATACCAATGATTGGGATGCCTTGACTTTGGCCTTGACGGACCTCGATCAACTGGCCGGTTCATTCCCAAAGGCCGCTATTATTGGCCCCATCCCAGCGCTGGAGCGATCGGATTCGTCGCGGCTCATCCAGCTCCTCGAAAGCACCTCGATTCAACACGTCTGGCTCATCGGCCCCACTTGGACTTCGCTGTTGAGGGATGTGTTTCCTCCGGAAATGCTCGTGGAAAATTTCGAGACCACAGAGCTCGCACTGGCTCACCTGCAAAAACATCCCAACGCCTTTTCGGGACAACATGTCCTCATCAAAGGTCCGCGGGTGGAGCAATTTGAACGGTTTCATCCGCTGCTGTTACAACGGGGGCACATGACACAGCTCAATTTAGATTTGGACGCCGTGGAGCACAATCTGCGGACATTCAGGGCACACGTTCGACAACATTCAGGAACGAACACGAACATCTTGGCCGTCATTAAAGCTTCGGCATATGGTGCCAATGGACCTGCTTTGGCACGGCTACTCCAATTCCATGGAGTCGACCTCATGGCGGTGGCTTGCACGGAGGAAGGTGTCGAACTTCGAAAAAACGGATTGTCCATGCGTGTGCTGGTGCTCAACCCAGAGCCCGATACCTTCAGCACGTTACTCCAGTACCGGCTTGAGCCCACCTTGCACAATTTCGAACAATTGGAGTTGTTTTTACAGGCCGTTGAGACCTCCGCTCAAACAGCTCCTTGGCCCGTCCACATCAAGGTGGATACCGGAATGCATCGGCTAGGATTTAGCAGCGAGACATGGCCTCAATTGCACACGACGTTGCAGGAGGTCAAACAATTGGATGTGAAGTCAGTTTTCAGTCACTTGGCAAGTGCCGATGACGTTTCTCAAGACCAACGCACTCAAAAACAATTTCAGTCTTTTCATCGGGCTTTGGAGGTTCTTGGGCACTCGAATAGCGCATTCAAAACACACATTTTGAATACGGCTGGGTTCATCCGGTTTCCTGAACAAGCGGGCGATTATGTGCGCATAGGCATTGGGCTTTTTGGTGTGCGCGTAGCCGAATTCCCCTCAGACTTGGAGCTGCAACCCGCCGTCCAATTCACCACCGTAATTTCAGCTATACACACCATCGCGCCTGGGGACGGCATTGGCTACGGGCTGACTGACTCATCCGATGCGACCCGACAAGTTGCTACCCTACCGGTTGGTTATGCAGACGGATTTCCACGGCACCTCAGCCATGGAAAAGGACACGTTGCCATCCATGGAAAGCTCGCTCCTGTGGTAGGAAAGGTGTGCATGGACATGGTCATGGTGGACGTCAGCGACATTCCACTCGCGCAACCCGGCGATGCCGTCGAGCTGTTCGGAAGTACAGTGACCATTGAGTCCTTTGCAGAAGCTGCAGGCACCATTCCTTACGAAATTTTGACCCGAATTCCCGCGCGCGTGCACCGCACACAACGGGGGAAATAAAGGTTTATACCGCTTCCCTCTTGCCGTATTTATAGATCATGCGATTGATCCACCAGTACATGACAGGAACAATGATCAGCGTCAAGAACGTCGCAAATGTGAGGCCGTAGATGATGGCCCAACTCATTGGTTTCCAGAAGACATTGTTGTCTCCCCCAATGTAAATTCTCGGATCGTATTCCGTAATCAATGTGACAAAGTCGATGTTCAACCCAATGGCCAAAGGCAACAACCCCAAGATGGTGGTAATCGCAGTGAGCAACACAGGCCGCAGCCTTGTTCGACCACCTGTAACAATGGATTCCACCACTTCACTGAATGGCAAGAACTCATTCACACCCAATTCACTGCGTTTTCGTTCCCGCAGCAAATCGGTGTAATCGATCAGAACAATCGCATTGTTGACCACCACTCCAGCGAGGGATATGATGCCAATCATGGTCATGATGATGACAAAGTCCATTTGGAAAATTACCAACCCGAGCAGCACCCCAATCAAACTGAAGAACACGCTGAATCCAATGATAAAGGGTGTGGTGATGGAGTTGAACTGGGCTACGATGATCAGGATGATCAAGAAAAGCGCCAGCAACAAGGCGCGAGATAAGAAGGCCATTTCCTTGGCTTGTTCTTCCTGCTGCCCTGTGAATGCCCATTGAACGCCCTCAGGGGTGTCAAACCCGGCCAATTCAGCCTTCATTCCCTCCACAATTTCATTGGCATTAGCTCCTTCCAATACGTTGGAGCTCAGCGTGATGATCCGATCCATGTCCTTTCGCTTCACGCTGCTAAACGTGGTGCTCCGCCTGGCTGTGGCCACCGCACTGATCGGAACTTCTTTGATCTGTCCGTCCGACGCGCTTCGGAAAATCACCTTCTGATTCATCAAAGCGTCCACGTTGTTGCGGGCAGATTCTTCAAAGCGCACGTTGATCGGATAATCGTCCTCACCGTCTTTGTAGGTGCTAACCTCCCGACCAAACAGCGCCGTTCGAATGGTCATGCCAATGTTCTGCGTAGACAATCCATAGTTCCGCGCCTTGGTCCGGTCAATGGAAATGGGCAATTCCGGCTTGCGTTTGTCCACATCGATCTTCAGCTCTTCCACACCATCATATTCCATGCCCCTCAAAAATTGGCGCATCCCCGTCGCCGTCGCTAAGACCTCATCGTAGTCCTCTCCTCGAATTTCGATGTTGATGGGCGGGCCTTGCGGCGGGCCATCGGAATTCTTGGTGACGATCACTTCCGCGTCGGGATAGCCCCTCAATTTATCGCGGACAGCCGACAACATGTCCCGTGTAGACTGCTCTTTGCGGTCTTGGAACTTCACGAAATTCACTACGATTCGGGCTTTGTGCGGCGTGTTGCCCAAAGATGGCCCTTCTTGCGGGTCGCTGGTTCCGTTCCCCACTTGGCCAATGACCGAATTGGCCATGTAGGCTTTGAGCTCTCCTGTCTCCGGATCAATCTGCTTGAAACGGTCCTCGGAGAGCACGTCCATTACAAGGTTTTCAATTTCCATGGTCACCCGATTCGTTTCCTCGATATCAGTCCCAATGGGTTTTGTGATGAAGATGTTGAGGTATTGCGGCTCGTTGGAAGGGAAAAATTCCACTTTAGGCGGGAAGGTGCCAAGCAAGGCGAATGCCAGTACCATCAAACTCGCTGTTCCAAAGAAGAACACCCATGGCTTCTTACCGGCCAATGCGTAGCGCAAAAAGGCCTCATAGGCCCTTTCCAAACGGGGTAAAAAGCGGTTCTGGAACAGCTTGGTCGCAGGGAATAGCACATAAGCATTGAGAATGGTCATCAAGCCGGCAATGATCAAAATGTTGCCGAAAGCCGTAGCGCCCAGCAATAAGAACACAGCGCCGAATGTCACCAGTGATACCGTCAACCAGTGCACGCGCTTCTTGTTGATTTCCTGATCTCCCACGCGCATCAGTACCGCCGTCAAGACGGGATTGATGACCAAGGCCACAAAGAGGGAAGAGCTCAACACAATCATCAACGTGATCGGGAGGTACTTCATGAATTGCCCAATCAAACCCGGCCAGATGGCCAACGGTAAAAACGCAGCCAACGTCGTCGCGGTCGAAGCAATGATCGGCCAAGCCACCTCACCTACCCCAAACTTTGCGGCACGCAACGGGCTCTCGCCTTCTTCCATCAGTCGGTAGATGTTTTCCACGACCACAATGCCATTGTCCACCAGCATGCCCAACGCCAAAACCAATGAGAACAACACCATGACATTGAACGTAATGCCCAACGCGCTGAGGATCATGAACGACATGAACATGGACAAGGGGATGGCCCCGCCCACAAACATGGCGTTGCGCAGCCCCAAGAAAAACAGCAGCACCCCGACCACCAACAACACGCCAAAAATGATGGAGTTCTGCAGCTCCTCCACCTGCGTTCGGGTCTGGTCTGATTGGTCATTGGTAATGGAGACACTCAAGTCCGCCGGCAGGTAGTCCTCCTTCGCTTGGTCAATGATTCCGTTGATTCCGTTGGACGCAGCGATGAGGTTTTCCCCCGCTCGTTTGATGATGTCAAGGGAGACTACGGGCTTGCCATATTCCCGAGCATAGCTCGTTTTTTCCTGCTCTACAAAGCGTACCGAAGCCACATCCCGGAGGTAAACTGGCGCATCATTTTCACTCTTGACAATGACATTTTCTATGTCAGCCAAGGAGTGAAAATCGCCTTCCACTTGCACGGTTCTCCTGAAATGGTCTACCAATAAATCACCCCCAGAAATGGTCACGTTTTCCTGCGCAATCGCTCCGGAAATATCATTGAAACTCACCTTCATGGCCTCTGCCCTCAGGTGATCCACGACCACTTCGACCTCCTTGTCCATCACACCGCGGATGTCCACTTTGCTGATTTCTGGCAATTCCTCAATGGCCTCTTCCAACGCTTCCGCGTATCGCTTCAATTCATCCAGTGAATAGTTGCCTGATAAATTCACATTCATCACTGGCAACAACTCGGAAAAGTTCAGCTCAAAGACATTGGGGTCTGCCGGTAAATCATCAGGGAAATTGGGGTCTGCCTTCGCCTTATCGACCGCGTCCTTGACTTTTCTCAGGGCTTCATCCGGCGTCACATCAAAGTCAAATTTGATGTCAATCGCGCTATAGCCTTGAATCGACGAGGAAGAAATTTCATCCACACCGGTGATGGCGTTGATTTCCTTCTCGAGTGGTCGCGTAATGAGTTTCTCGATGTTGACCGGGCTGTTGCCCGGGTAGGGCGTTCCGATGAAGACCTCCGGAATGACCACTTCTGGAAAGCTCTCCTTGGGCACCGTGATGTAGCTGTAAATCCCGCTAATCGTGATGATGGCCATCAAGACGAATACCGTCGTTCTGTTGGAAACGCTCCAACTGCTGAGGGCAAATTCCCTTTGGTTGGGGTTGGGGTTGGGGGTCAAGTTTTCCATGCTCCTTATTCTTCCCCGATAATGCGAATATCCTGTCCACTTACAATCCGAGTTGCTCCCTTAGAAACCACCCGATCCCCAAAAGCCAATCCACCTTGGATGAGCATGCGATCCCCAGATCCCATGCCCACTTCCAGGCTGCGCTTCTCAGCCACGACCGATCCGTCTTGTTGGGCAACCGCTACAAACACATAGTCCTGGCCCTCGATGTCTTGTTGAATCAGTGCGCTCGGTAAAACAACAGCGCTGTCCAACGCCACGTCCTGCAACCAAACGCTTGCATACATATTGGGTAAAAGCGCCGAACCACTTGGGAGCGGTAAGGTCAGTTCCAACGTTCGGTTGGCTGGGTTGATGAATTGGCCGACACGACCGATTTTCGTCATCAAGGTGTCCACACCGCTCACAATCACTTCGGCAGGCATTCCTTTGGAAACCCTTCCCGCGTAATGATCGCTGACGCTCGCTCGGACATACATGTTGCGCAAATCAATCACCCGCGCTAAAGGCGATCCGGGCAACGCCATCTCTCCGGTTTTGGCGAGACAACGGTCCAAAATCCCATCGAATGGAGCGCGAATCATCGCCATGTCCATCTGTTCGAGCAAGGTCTCCATGCTATTCTCCAGCGCCGCTTTTTGATTCTGTGCTTGCATGAAATCCAATTCCGACCCAATGCTCTGTTTCCACAAACGGTCTTGTCGATTGAAGAGGTCCGTGGCCAGGTCCAGTTGCGTTTGCAATTCAGCCATCGAACGATTCAGGACATCCGTGTTGATCCGGATCAACGCATCGCCTTCACGCACTGGCGCTCCCTCTGAAACCATAACTTCTTCAATGATGCCAGCGAATTCAGCCGTTAGGATGGAATTCATGTCCGTTTCCACATTCCCTTGAATGCTGAAGCGGTGGGAAAATGTTTCTGGCTCAACCTCGAGTACCGCGACGGCCATGCCTGAGGGTCTCGTGGCGGGCAATGACTCATCAACTGCAGGATCTGCGGTTTCAGAAGAGCCACAACTCATGAATACAGCACTGCTCAAGACCAGTATATATCCGGTCAATCGGAAGGGGAAAAGTGAAGGCATCGAAAAGGTGTTGCGAGATGTGTTCATGGGATCATTCAAATTCTGAAAGCGCGCGTTTCAGTTCCGTTTGGGCATTGAGCCAGTCCAAAACAGCCGAGAGGCTATTGCCTTGAGCTTCAAGCAATTGATTTCGAGCTTGGGTCCATTCAAATGAAGAGACCAAGCCTTCTTGATAGGCTGCATACGTCTGGTCAAAAATCCGCTGTGCAATGGTTTCCGCCCGGGTCCGGTTTTGGTAGGCTGCCATCGTCAACTCCAACGTCAAACGGGCCTTATCAAATTCCATTTGTGCGGACTGGCGCATTCGCTCCAAGCCGATGATGGCGCGATCTTCTTGGATGCGCTTCTTCTCCACCTGCTGCTTCCCGCCAAAACTCGTCCACAAGGGCATGCTAAAATTCACCCCCCACAGCTGCACAGGATACCAGTTTCCGTCCGCGTCGAAGAAGTTGAAGGCGTCCCGCTGAGCATTGCCTTGATTGGTGTAAAAAGCAGCAATCTGAGGAAGGCCTTTGGCTTGTTGGTTGCGCACATCCAGTCCCGCCAACTCCACATAAGACTCTTGCAATTGAATTCCGGGCAACGCATGAGCATTGAACGGTTGAGACAACAGCGCGAGGCCATTTTCTTGACTCAAGAGATCTTCCAAAGAGTCCTTCAATGTCAACTCCGTATTGGGATCCACTCCCATCTGAAAACGCAAAATCGCCTGTGTTAAAGGCACTTGAAGTTTGGCGGAAGACCATTCCAGTTCCAATTCCTGCACGGCGAGTTCCAATTGATCGACAGCTATTTGGTTCACAAACCCTTCCGCATGCAACTGCTGCGTCTCTTGTAAACTGGTTTTTACCAGCTGAAGTGCTTGTTCTAAAATCATGACTCCTTGAGCCGCGCCGAGGACCACGTGGTATGCTTGCGCCACCTGCTGTCTGACCTCATCCGCTGTTCTTTGAATCGATTGCTCTTTGGATTCAGCATACAATTGAGCTGCACGCAGGCCCACAAAATAGGAGCCGCTAAAGAGCAGTTGGGTCGCCTGGACGCCAACGTTGGCTGTGTGATTCTGTCCAAATTGCAATTCAGAAAGCGCATTCGGATCGGATGGAGGTGCGTTCAACGCCACGCCTGTTTCCTCTGCCACACCCGATAAAAATTCATTGAAGTACGAGGGCAATCCAAATGCATCCGCTGGAACGACCTGCGTAGGGATGTCAATGTACTGGCTGTAATCTGCTACCAAGTTGATTTGCGGAAGACCCGAAGCCAGCAATTCTTTCACGTCCCGTTCCGCTTGGGCTTTGTCTAGCCGAGCGTACTGCATTGAGAATGCCTGCTTCAGCGCTATTTCTTGGGCTTCCACCAAAGTCACTTCAAGGGACTGAGGGGCTTGGGCTGACGCCGGGTCAAGGCCGATTCCTAGGAGCAGGGCAAAAAGGATGGGGTATCTCATGGTATGGGTTGAAGATCAGCTGCCAACTTCTTTTGCAAGTAGTCTAAACCCTCGGGGCTTGAAATGGCATGGATGTGGTACAAAGCCGATTGCCAATACAATTGTGCAAGAGGTTGAATGTTCGAATGGTCTTGTGCCATTTCCCGAACGGTGGTGCTAATGGAAACGAGGAATCGCGCAGCCGAAACAGGATCAACCTCCTGACGGTATACGCCCTCGTTTTGGCCTCTTTGAATGTTGTTCTCGACAGCCCCAAGGAGAATCTCATCCCTGGTTTTCACCAAGTTTGAAAACGCTATGGGGTGGTACTTCTGAAGATCATACAGGATGCTAGGGTGCATCTGTGAAACCACCTCGTGCACGTGTTTCATGATGCGCAATTCACTGTCAATGGCGTTTCCCTCGGCACTCGACGCTTCCAAAATGATGGCTTCCAATTCCAAGCAATGATGCTCCATGCCCAGCTGGATCAACTCATTTTTGTCCTGAAAGTGCTTGTAAAGGGTTTTCTTGGATACCCCCAGTTCCTTGGCCAAATCCTCCATGTTCACGGATTTGATCCCGAAACGCAAGAAGACCGCCATGGCTTGCTTCACCAAGTCTTTTGCAGCTTCTTGCAGCAGGTAGAATGTGGGACACTGGGTCATTGAGGCGGCAAAAGTACTGCCTCGAATCCACAATGGAAACGAAAATTGTGTTAAAACGTTTCCGCTGTGTCAATCAAATGTATCAATCAAAGGCTTGGTCAATGACCGCGTCTGAGGCATGTTGAGCCACCGTCACCTTCAACAACGGTTCTCGCTCCATCGCCCGCTGGATGGCCCATTGCGCCCCTTCATTGCGCGCCCAACTTCGCCGAGCAATGCCGTTGTTCACATCCCAATGCAGCATGGCTTTCAATCGACGTTCAGCGTCCGCACTCCCATCGATGAGCATGCCAAAGCCGCCATTCACCACTTCACCCCAACCGACACCACCGCCATTGTGCAAGGAAATCCACGTGGCACCTCGGAAAGCATCACCAGCGAAATTCTGTACCGCCATGTCCGCAGTAAAGGCGGATCCGTCATAGATGTTGGAGGTCTCTCGATACGGTGAATCTGTGCCGCTGACATCGTGGTGATCCCGGCCCAGCACCACCGGCCCTTTCAATCGGCCGTCGGCAATGGCGTCGTTGAACGCTTTCGCAATGAGCATGCGGCCTTCTGCATCGGCGTACAGGATTCTCGCTTGAGAGCCCACCACCAGCCGATTCGCCTTCGCTCCTTGGATCCAACGGATGTTGTCTTCCATCTGCTGGCGAATTTCAACGGGCGCTTCTTTCATGAGTGCCTTCAACACATCACAAGCGATGCCATCGGTCACCTCCAAATCCGCGGGATCCCCGCTCCCACAAACCCAGCGAAACGGTCCGAAACCAAAGTCAAAACACATCGGGCCCATGATGTCCTGAACATAGCTAGGGTATCGGAAATCTCGGCCATTGTCAGCCATTACATCCGCTCCTGCACGCGATGCTTCCAATAAAAAAGCATTGCCATAATCGAAGAAATAGGTGCCCCGCGCAGTGTGTTTGTTGACCGCCGCCGCATGACGGACCAAGGACGATTTCACGCTGGTTGCGAATTTTTCAGGGTCATGCGCCATCATGTCGTTGGCCTCTTCAAAACTCATCCCCATGGGATAGTATCCGCCTGCCCACGGATTGTGTAGGGACGTCTGATCTGAACCGAGATCCACGAAAAGCTGGGCCTCATCAAATGCTTCCCACACGTCCACGACATTGCCGATATAAGCATAGGATTCTGCACGCTTGGCCGCAACGGAGGCTTTTACCTGAGTGACCAAGTCGTTCACGTCTTCGGTCAAGTGATCGACCCATCCCTGTTCGTGGCGCTTGCGTGCTGCGGCCGGATTGACTTCAGCCGTCACACTCACTACGCCAGCAATGTTTCCGGCTTTGGGTTGGGCGCCACTCATTCCGCCCAATCCGGCAGTGACGAACAACTTGCCTGCCGGTCCCGTGCCTGTTTTGTCGTTCATGCGGACGGCATTGAGCACCGTGATCGTGGTGCCGTGCACGATGCCTTGAGGACCGATGTACATATAGGACCCTGCCGTCATTTGCCCGTATTGCGAAACACCGAGAGCGTTCATGCGTTCCCAATCATCCGGCTTCGAGTAGTTGGGAATGACCATGCCGTTGGTCACGACAACACGAGGCGCTTCCTTATTGGATGGAAAGAGCCCCATGGGGTGGCCGCTGTACATGGCCAAAGTCTGTTCTTCCGTCATCTCACTGAGGTAACGCATGGTCAAGCGGTATTGCGCCCAATTCTGGAAAACACCGCCATTGCCGCCATAGGTGATCAGCTCTTCAGGATGTTGCGCAACCGCCGGGTCCAAGTTGTTTTGAATCATGAGCATGATCGCTGCCGCTTGCATGCACTTTGCCGGATACTGCTCAATTGGACGGGCACGCATTGCATATTCCGGTCGCAATCGGTACATGTAGATCCGACCACAGTCCTGCAATTCCTGGGCAAATTCTGGCGCCAACTCCGCGTGCTGATCCGATGGGAAATAACGCAAGGCATTGCGCAATGCTAATTTTTTCTCTTCTGAAGTGAGGATGTCCTTGCGTATGGGCGCGTGGCTCATTTCGTTCGAACGCGTTCGGAAGGCCGGTAAGACAGAAGGAATGCCCTCGGTAATGGCCGTGTGAAACGCTTGAATGTCCTTGCTAGAGTCGTGATTCATCGTTTGTTCGTTTTTCCCGTGCGTTTGTCATATCCATATGGGCAGTGTTTGCAACCGCTCAAACAACAATGACCACGCTTCAGGTGGTATTGTTCCGTGAAGACCACAAATCCTTCCGGGCTGTGGTAAAAATCTCCTGGTTCCAAATCGTCCCGCATGTTGCAAATTTACCATCTATGAAGTCGACTGACATCCTCCCATGGCCCAACCCGATCACAGAGCGTGTCAAGTGGTCTGTTTCCGAGCAGGCCGGAGTCGAATTGTGGGTCCGCCGATTGGACGCCATTCCGGGACCTTCTCCGGGAAACAAAGCCTACAAACTGCACTGGCATCTCGAAAAAGCCGCACGAACCGTCTCCCAAGCACTGCTCACTTTTGGCGGTCCTTGGTCCAACCACCTCCACGCAGTCGCTGCCGCAGGACATGCGCGCGGTCTACGAACCATCGGGGTCGTACGGGGGGAGCGTCCGAAAAACGACGCGGATCTCACGGAAACATTGCGGGATTGTGAAGCTTGGGGCATGACCTTGGTGTTTGTGAGCCGCGCGGAGTACGACGAAAAAAACACCGATTTCTTCAAGGCTTGGCTTCGTGATCAATATGGAAACCCCTGGATTGTCCCTGAGGGCGGAGCGGACGCTTTGGGGGTGATGGGATGCCAAAAAATCGTGGAGCCCCTAGACATCCAAACTCCATGGGACGCTGTACTGGTATCTGCTGGAACGGGCGCGACCGCCGCTGGGATGGCTCTAGCGTTGAAGGGGGTTTCGCCGTTGATTGTCTGCAGCGCGCTGAAGGGTTGGAAGCCCTTGGAGGCCATGGAAACCTTGATCCAATCCACTGTGAATGATCCCGGTTGGGCACATGAACTGATGGAGCACATCCATTCTTGGGAAGACGCCCATGAAGGAGGTTTTGCCAAACGCAGCCCTGAATTGATGGCTTCTTTGGAGTCCTGGGAAGAAGAAACCGGGATCCCGCTCGATGCGCTTTACACCGCTAAATTGGTGTTGGCATTGCGGAGGAGACTGGAAGGTGCTGGGGGGAATCGCCCCGCATTTCTATCCGCCGGATCACGCATTTTGTTGGTGCACACGGGGGGATTGCAAGGAAATCGATCGTGGCGTACTAAATACAAGCGTAAAAGCGCGCCGTGAAGTTCCGCGCCCTAAATTTGACGTTCAACAACCAACCTGACCTCTTTTTCGCATTCCATGAGTGATTTCCTTCAGCACGAATGTGGCATCGCTATGATGCGGCTTAAGAAGCCATTGCAGCATTACATTGACAAGTACGGCACGGCATTTTATGGCCTCAATAAGATGTACTTGCTCATGGAGAAGCAGCACAACCGTGGTCAGGATGGTGCCGGTTTAGCCAACATCAAGTTGGATGTGCCGGCGGGGAGTCGCTACATTTCCCGCGTTCGGTCGGTCGATCCTCGGCCCATTCACGACGTGTTCTCCCGCATCATGCCCCGATTCGAAGGGCTCAGCCCGGCACAGCTCATGGATGCTGAATTCTTGCAACGCGAGTTCGCTTTTACCGGTGAATTGTTTCTAGCCCACCTCCGTTATGGGACGTATGGGAAAAACCAAGTTGAGAACTGCCATCCTTTTCTCCGACAGAATAACTGGAGAACGCGGAATTTGGTCGTCGCGGGCAACTTCAACATGACCAATACCGACGAACTTTTCCAAAAACTCGTAGCGTTGGGACAACACCCCAAAGAAGAGGCTGATACCGTTACCATATTGGAACGAATCGGTCACTTCCTCGATGAAGAAAACCAACGCCTTTTTGACGAATTGAAGCAAACAGGGTTGGATGACCACCGTGAAATTAGCGTGCGCATTGGCGAATCGCTGGATGTTCAGAAAATCCTAAAGCAGGCCGCCAATTCCTTGGATGGAGGCTACGTGATGTGTGGGTTGATCGGTCATGGTGATGCTTTTGTGATGCGCGACCCCAATGGAATTCGTCCCGCCTTCTGGTTTGAGGATGATGAAATTGTTGTGGTTGCAAGCGAGCGACCCGTCATCCAAACGGCGTTCAATTTGTCCGCTGATCAAGTCCAAGAAGTGGCTCCAGGACACGCTTTGATTATCAAGCGAGATGGCTCGGTGGAAATGCCCCTAGTCAAACAGCCTGGAGAGCGTCGATCGTGCAGTTTTGAGCGGATTTACTTCAGTCGAGGCAACGACGCATCCATATACAACGAGCGCAAAGCGCTGGGGAAGTATTTGGTGCCCAAAATTCTTGAGGCCGTAGAGCACGACTTGGAACACACGGTCACCAGTTTCATTCCCAACACCGCGGAAGTTTCATTCTACGGATTGATCAAGGGCATGGAGGATTACCTCAACCAGGCTAAGATTGCGCGGATCATTGGTTTGGGATCCAATCCGAATCCCGGGGAAATTGAAGAGATCCTCAGTGAACGCATGCGCATCGAAAAGGTCGCCATCAAGGATGCTAAATTGCGAACGTTCATCACGGAGGAAGCCAACCGCGATGACCTGGTCGCTCACGTTTATGACATCGCTTACGGCACCGTTGAGGCCGGCGTTGACAACCTCGTCGTGATCGATGATAGCATCGTTCGGGGCACGACCTTGAAAAAGTCCATCCTGCGCATATTGGATCGATTGGGGCCAAAACGCATCGTCGTGGCTTCCAGCGCACCACAAATTCGCTACCCTGATTGTTATGGCATTGACATGGCGCGAATGGGTGACTTCATTGCCTTTCAGGCTGCTGTGAGCCTCATTAAAAAGAGGGGCTTGGAGCACATTCTGGACGAAACCTATGCCGCGTGCAAAGCCCAAATTGAGTTGCCTAAGGAGGAAAACAGCAACCAGGTCAAGGCGGTGTATGAACCCTTCACAGCGGAAGAAATCAGCGCTGAAATTTCATTGTTGCTGACACCTGCGGGCATGAACGCTGAAGTCAAAATTGTTTATCAGAGCATTGAGGGGCTGCACGCCTCCTGCCCTGATCATACCGGAGACTGGTATTTCACGGGGGATTATCCAACACCGGGTGGGCACAAAGTAGTGAACCGCTCTTTCGTTTACTACATGGAGGGACGCACAGACCGCGCGTACTAAATCAATGCGTGATCACGAGGCGCTGTGCTTCTTTCGATTCGCTTGAACGCACGAGATAAACGCCTTCCGCAAGTCCGCTGACATCCACATTCAAGGATGGTTGGCCCAAAGTGAATTGGCTTTGCATCACGACCGTACCGTCCATCGACACCACTTCAATAGTTTCTGAAGACATTATAGTGCTTCGAAAAAAGGTAACGGCGTCCGAAGCGGGGTTGGGCATCATCCCCCACGTAGATAATGAGGTGACATCTTCGATACCTACCACATAACTGTCAATCCACACGGTGTAATCATACGAATTCGAAACAGGGGTACCACCAACCGGTTCATCGTAGGTTGAGACTTGCACTGCACCCAAGAGTCCAAGGGCGTAATCGCTCGATAATAAAACGTCTGCCTCGATGGTGAATTCCAACGTTCCCGCGAAAGTCGAGTCCAAAAGCACTTCCGTTGCATGAATGTGGTACACGTCTTCATACACTTGTCCGTCTGGCAATGTCAATGTCCCTGATGACAAGCATTCACTCGCAATTGATCCTGTTCGATAGATCGTAATGCCTGCCGCACCGAATTCTGCCGCGTAGGTGTCTTGCCATATTTCACCTATCGAAAAAGGATACGGGAAAGAAACAGCGGGGTCGGAATAGATGACAACCAACGCACCATCGGTACCTCCATGATATGCCGCATCTTCATCAAAAGAATAGTATGCCTGCTCATCTCCGACGTCAAATACAATTGTGGCGTTGGGAAAAGACTTGCCCAATGAAGAACTCGGTGCATCGCCAATGCTATATGAAAGCGACTGCTGCGACACCAGCGCACTGAAATCCCAATTCTGATTGGAGGTTCCTGTATCCTCTATCAACGCAAAAGCGCCAAACTGCTGAATCAATGATTCCCCCGCTTCAATTGGCGGCGACATCAATTGAGCACTCAAGGCCACTGGAAGGAATATAAGAATGGTGGCTGTGAAACGAAACATGGCTTGAACTTGAAAGGGTTGGTCCCAAATATACCGACATGAACCCCAGAATTTATTGATTCACAGACCAAAAAGCCCTTCAAAAGAAAAACGCCTCCACAAGGGAGGCGTTTCTTTTTATCTGTACCCGGAGTGGGAATCGAACCCACACTCCTTTCGGAACACGAGTTTGAGTCGTGCGCGTCTACCAGTTCCGCCATCCGGGCAAGGGTCGACAAAAATAGTAAAGGTTTCGTAGCAATCCGCAAATATCTTCACGTTCTTCGCGCGGCCAAAAGCAACACCTTGATAAAAAGCACATGAGCGGCATTCGAAACATCGCGATCATCGCACACGTCGACCACGGAAAGACGACATTGGTAGATAAAATCATCCACCAATGCCATGTCTTAGATGACCGCAAAGAGACCGGTGACCTCATTCTAGACAACAATGATTTGGAGCGAGAGCGCGGAATCACCATTCTCGCTAAAAACGTGTCTGCTGTTTGGAAGGATGTGAAGATCAACATTCTCGACACGCCAGGTCACGCTGATTTTGGTGGAGAAGTCGAGCGTGTTTTGAAAATGGCCGATGCCGTTTTGTTAGTCGTGGATGCTTTTGAAGGACCGATGCCCCAGACCCGATTTGTATTGAGCAAAGCATTGGAATTGGGGTTGAAGCCGATTGTGGTGGTCAACAAGGTGGATAAATTGAACTGCACCCCCGACATCGCCCAAGAAAAGGTGTTCGATTTGATGTTCACACTCGACGCCACAGAAGATCAGTTGGATTTCCCAACAGTCTTTGGGTCAGCGAAAATGGGTTGGATGGGTCCTGATTGGGAAAACCCAACCACGGACATCACTCACTTGTTGGATGTGATATTGGAGCACGTTCCTGAAGCGCCGTATCGCGAAGGAACCGCCCAACTGCAGATCACTTCACTCGACTATTCCAAGTACACCGGTCGAATTGCCATTGGCCGCCTGTTCCGAGGAGACTTGTATGCGAACCAAGACTACGCGTTGTGCACTGCTGATGGAAATCGCAAGGTGCGGGCGAAGGAGCTGTTTGTGTTCAAAGGCCTCGGTAAGGAGAAGGTGGAGCATGTGCGCAGTGGCGACCTCTGTGCCATTACTGGCATGGAAGGGTTTGAGATCGGCGATACCATTGCTGATTTGGAAAACCCTGAAGTCATGGAGCGCATTGAAGTCGATGAGCCTACGATGAGCCTGTTGTTCACCATCAACACCTCACCATTTCTAGGCAAAGACGGTGAGTACTTGACCAGCCGACACATCCGCGAGCGTCTGGAAGCCGAACTGCAGAAAAACTTGGCGCTCCGTGTTGAAGCCACGGACAGTGAAGACAAGTGGAATGTATACGGTCGTGGCATTTTGCATTTGTCTGTCTTGATTGAAACCATGCGTCGAGAGGGCTACGAAATGCAGATTGGAAAGCCTCAAGTCCTCTTCAAAGAGGTCGATGGTGCAACCCATGAGCCGTTTGAGCACTTGGTGATTGATGTCCCTCAATCCACAGCGGGTAAAGCCACCGAGTTGGTGATGATGCGCAAGGGCATGCTCCAGGTGATGGAAGCTAAGGGCGATCTCCAGCACCTCGAGTTCCGCATTCCTTCCCGTGGATTGATCGGATTGCGAAACCAAATTCTCACGGCCACAGCCGGAGAAGCGGTGATGACGCATCGTCTAGATGGATACGAGCCGTTTGCGGGCGAGTTGACCACGCGCTCTTCGGGTTCCTTGGTCTGCATGGAGGCCGGTCAAGCACGGGCCTTCGAAATTGACCGCTTGCAAGACCGTGGGATCTTCTTCATCAATCCCGGTGAAGACATCTACAAGGGCCAGGTCATTGGAGAGTGCTCGCGTGAAAACGACATGGGGTTGAACCTCGTACGAGGTAAGAAATTAACCAACATGCGGGCTTCCGGATCGGACAAAGGACTTCGTATTTCGCCGGCCAAAAAGATGTCACTCGAAGAATTGATGGAATTCATCAATGATGATGAGTACCTTGAGGTCACTCCAAAGAACCTCCGCATGCGGAAGGTGCCGGGGTGATCTTATTCATATCATGAGTCGCGAAGTTTCTTTTGGTTACGTTATAGCAACTGTTGAAGCACAACTGCTCAAAAATGTGCGGCTGAAGGCGCAACTGTTGGAAATCAGCGATCCCGTCGTCATTGTCAACCAATACCAAGAGAGGCCGATCGATCCTGCTGAATTCGGGCAAAATGTGCTCATACTGAATTCTAAAACCCAAGGGTTGTCCAGGAGCCGAAATCTGGCTCTTCAAAACATCGATGTTGATTTCGTGATGATCTGTGATGATGACATCATCTTGGTTCCGGAAAACATCGCGGCAACTCGGGTTTTGATTGGTCAAGACGCAGGGGCCGCCCAATATTTCACACAACTCGAAAAGACGACAGGTGAGCCTTGGCGGATGAATTATGAGAAGGAGGCCTTCGCGATTAAGTCGTTGAACTTTAACGCAAAGCGGAGAATTCAACGAATTAACAGCATGGAGCAGATTTATAATCTCCGTTTTCTTCAGGCCAAAAACCTGTCGTTCAACCAAGACTTTGGCGTTGGTTCAAATGGCCATCAATTTGGAGAGGAAACCCTCATGTCTTGGTCGATTCTTAAGGCCGGAGGTCAGTTGAGGTACATTCCCTTGGTAACCCGTATTCACCCGCCATTTAGCTCTGGAACGAAGTACTCTTCACGGCAGATGCACACTGTATTCGCTGTCTACCGAAAGGTTTTTGGTTTTTTCGGAATCTTTGTCTTCATGGCCTTTGCGATCAAAGTGATGGCCCGCGTCGTCCAGCGACGAATCGGTTCCGTCTGAGGCCTCGGTTAATTCCGCTCAGCTCGCTTAGCCACGACCCGAATTACGATTGGGTCGTCATCTCCATGTGGAGCCAACCCTTTCGATTCTAATTTGTAAAGAATCGAAAAGCCCGCTTCCTCGATTCGAGAAACAAAACTATTCAAGGCAACAAATCTTCGATAGTGGGAAGTGACAAACTCATTTTTTCCAACTTTTTCTCCCTGACCATATAGCTCATCGAGAATGCTTCTTATCTCAATGAAGACCAGTCCGTTTTCATTGAGGGCATCAAATGACCACCGAAGTGTATCGATCTCTTTGTCCTCTGTTACCGAGTGTAGCGTAAATCTTGAATAAATAAAATCCACCCTTGATTTCGGCCCAAGATTGGTGAAGTCCCCTGCTTCAAAATGAACGTTTGAAAGCGAGTTCTGGGCCGTGAGGTAGGCCAGCTCTTCCTCACATTGATCAAACGCATGAACACGGACCCCTTTTTTACCAAAGAAGACGCTGTCTCTACCGTTACCGCATCCCAGTTCGTATAAACTATCCCCCTCATTTAAAAATCCTGAAACAAATCGCGCAAAGGGCGATTCGCCTGACGGGTTTGGGTTTTGGCGATAGTAACTCTCCCAATATTCTTTAGAATTGCTCGTCATGTTATTTCGACATATAATTTATTGATTAACTCCGAATTCAGCGCCTGATTTGGTGTATTCCAATCCTTACGTTTGATGTGGAAATCACCATAAGTATCCGTTAATCTCTGTGCTGAATCAGCAGGTATGTTCACGTTCAACGATTGCCATTCCATGGTTTTGAACGTATTCACAGAAGTGAATAGTTCCCGTACGAGGCGTTTGTTCTTGCCTGCAGAAGGGAACAGGTGACAATACATCCCTGAATTCGTTTTTGTAAAATAAAACAAGTCAACTTTCACGCCATTTAGCTCATAGCTCTCTTCGAGGCCATATTTTCCGGCTTCAATTTCAATCCGATGGACCAACCGAAACCCCGCCTTGACAAAAGCGGAGCGTATTTCGTCAGAATAATCATTCAAAAATACTCCAAAGTCAATATCCGTATCATGCGAGATGAGCCTTCCATCTCGAATAACCCCTAGCAATGTGCCAAACTCAAGCCAATGAAAGACCTGAATGCTGTTGAGAACCTTTGACGCCGCATGCAAAACCGTATCGCCTTCTTTGAGAAAGTTTTTATTCTCCGTTCGGTACTTCATTCGATTCACAAATGGCATATAAAGCGGCCGGATTTTTTCTTTCACCCACCAGCCTTCCGTCTTGGATTCAAGTAATTTCATTAAGCGCATCGTCAAAGATAATTTCGAAGATTGACGCAATTCTCACCATAAGGCCTAATCTTTATTTGCGAATAATCCATGTGTGAGGATGTCCTGTCCTGCTCTTCTGGAAGCTGCGTATAGTCGCCATACAAATCCGATAGAATTTTAGAGAATTGATTCGGTATGGAAAATTGTTGTGACTCAAAATCCATTGGTATCGCTGGGTAAAATGCGGCATTTTGGTATTCAAGTCTTCGCAAGGTGTGGACATTAAAAAAGGACAGGGAGCCTCTGCGCCCATCTCGCAGAATGAAGATGTCAACCGCAATTCCTCGCTTTCCATCTCTACTAATTATTGAGCTTGTGTCCATTAGTTTAAAAAAACCAAGCCCCATTGGAACTAAGGCCAGTTCTTTGGGCAGGTGATTGGAGTTCTGCACCAATACATTGAATTCCGACTGGGTCATGAAAACATCGATGTCATCATCCCACGGAATAAATCCTTTGTGCCGAACTGCGCCAAGAAGCGTTCCGTATGCTAGGAAAACATCGATTCCTTGGTCCTTGGTCATTTCCCGCAGTAATAGTAAAATCCGGAACGCTATGCGAGCCACTGACTCCTGATTGGTTGAAGCGAGATGGCGATTGTCTGGTATTTTTTCATTCCAGGTCGTTCCGTCGCCCTTGCGTCGTCTTATTCTATTGATTTTACGCTTAAAATAAATCCGGTGAATTGGCCTTAAAAACCAGCGGAGCCACTTCTCTATCATGCGAGTCCTGTTAAACCAATCTTGAATTCGGTCCCAACCTCTCCGTCACCAACGACTATCCAGCCTCCGTGGTATTCCTCGATGATGCGTTTACAAAGAGAAAGACCCAGGCCCCAACCGCGTGCTTTCGTGGTGTAGCCTGGTTGGAAAATCACCTTCCGTTTTGATTTGGGGATTCCAGAACCCGTGTCTGCAACCGTGACCAGGACACCGCCATTTCCTTGGAGCTCCAAGCCTAAACGGATCGTTCCGTCCCCGTCCATGGCGTCCACTGCATTGCGAATTAAATTCTCCAAGACCCAGCTGAATAAAGGCGGACTCAGGTGGGCCCGGGCATCTCTGTGGTCGGTGTCAAACGTTAATTCTACTTTTTTGGAAACCCGCGGCATCATGTATTCTACCGTGGATTCAATGACGTCGACAACGCGTTGTTCTTTTAAAATTGGCTTCGACCCAATTTTACTGAACCGGTCAACGACGGTGTTGAGTCGCAAAATGTCCCGGTTCATTTCTGTGAGATAGTCCGATCGCACTCCTTGATTTTCCAATAACCCTACCCAAGCCATCAGCGCGCTCAAAGGAGTTCCCAGTTGATGCGCTGTTTCTTTGGCCATACCCACCCAAACCTGGTCTTGTTCGGCACGCCGAAAACTACTGAATATCATGTACGCGACCAGTATGAGCACTGCAATCAGCAACAATTGGGCCAACGGGTAATAACGCAATTGAGTTAGAACCACCGAGTCCGCATAGTAAATGAAATGCCTCCCCTCACCTGGTAAGTCGACTTCAATGGGGTCATTGGAAGAGGCCATGTCATTCAGCAGTAGTTGAAGCTTAATCGGGTCTTCAATTGCCGTGGAATCCACTCGCTGGTAACGCAAAACTGCCGTTCGTGTGCTGTCCATCATCACGACAGGTACAGAGGCGCTGTTGATTACAGTTTCCGAAATGAACGAGTTGATGAGGTCCTGCATGACCTCTTTGAGCTCGCTAAAACGAACACTTTCATTCCAATACACCGTGTGCCCCACGCCTTCAAAGAGAATCGGGTCATTTTGAGCAAGCATGGCCTGCTTCAGGGAGTCTCGGCTCTGTGATTTCGGCACGTTCAAATCATACAGAAGCCGGTCGTTCTCGTCGTAGATCAAAACCGGAATGGTGCGGTTGGACCAGAGGTAGTCGGTTATGAACGTCAAGTCCATGCCGTTGGGCGGGTCGTTGATCAAGCGATAGGCGTCCGCTAGGCGGTCCGCTTTTTGCCGCTCTTCCCCACTCAATTCCTCAAACAACTGTTGGGTATACCGAACCAATTCAGCTCGCTTCACGATGGCTTCAGACCAGACACGGACCTTGTTTTGTTCCTCCTCACGGATGCGGCGCGCCATGTCATTGGAGTACCACAACGTGGCGACCACAATCACCGAAGCCACGGCCAATAAAAGCCGATTGTTTTTTTGCTTATTGGAATAAACGTTCATCAATTGTAAGCCGGGCAGGGAATGGTTCTTCCGCTGGGCTTGCCCGAACAGCCGTTGATACCAATGACTATTTCATGCGTGCGAGGGGCCGCTCCGCTCAATGGCGAAACGTTCATCTCATAGGCATATCCAATCGATAGGTATTCCAATACTTTGATCTGAGCGGCCACGATAAATGCACTTTGGGTGCGGTATCCAATTCCCACTCCTACGAGATCATTGTATCGTGCCATCGCCATCAACTCGGCGGAAACCGGAACGCCCTTGGCCATGCGTACTTGTCCAGAAGGAAGGAACATCCATTGGCCGTCGAGCTCCACCTCTGACCCGGCCATCATCACCACGTGTCGCCGCAATTTTCCGTATTGACTGATCTTCTCCATGGACGGCTGGGTCACATTTTGGATGGTCAACCCGGCATACTTCGTGCGGTCATAAAACCAAACACCGGCATCCAGCAGCGGCGCGATGAATTGACTCGATCCGATGATCGCTGGATCGTTGGTTCCCTGAACTTCAGGCATATCGAGCAAGCTCAAATCGAGTCGATGCTGGAAAAAGCCCGCGCTAAAACCCATGGCCAAACGAGCACCCGTGGAAAGCCTCAGGTTATAGGCATATGCGAAGTTGATGGAGGTGTAGCCCCAAGCACCCGCTTCGTCCGATTCAACCCGTCCGCCAAAGCCATGGAAATCCTGCCCCTGCGCGGCCATTTGTCCGTGTAAATTGGCAAACGAGGTCTGGGGAGCGCCTTCAATTCCGGACCACTGGTTGCGATAACCCATGTGCAAATCCATGCAGCCCAAGACGCCCGCCATCGCCGGATGGTCTTGGAACGGGTTCATCATGGCCGTTGTTCGAATCGGAAATTGTTGGGCTTGGCTTGAGGCGGCAAAGAATGAAAGCACCAGCAAACCCACTATACAAGGTGTGTGAAGTCGTTTCATCGGATAATGCTAATAAAGCCCGTGATGGTTTGAAAATCAACAAGCTGTGGATCGTTCAAATCAATCGCATAGTAATAGGTTCCTTCAGGAACATCCGTCCCTCCTCGCCTACCGTCCCAAGATTGAGAATAACCGATGCTTCGATGCACCAACTGACCCCACCGGTCAAAGATCCGCACATCCGCTAGGTCATACGAAAGCAAACCCTCAATGGACCAGAGGTCGTTGATGTAATCTCCGTTCGGCGTAAAGCTCGTGGGGATGCCCAGTGGGTTGCCCACCGCAATGGTGACTGCGTCTGTGTATTGACAACCTCCGAAAAAACCCGAAACTGAGTACGTTGTTGTAACGCTAGGTGAAGCAATGACCTCATCACCAGTAACCGCTGAAATCCCATACGCAGGGAACCAGGTGTATCCCAGGTCTTCGTTGCCGCCCACAACGGTCAAGGTTACCGATTGTCCCGGAGCAATGTTGGAGGTGCAGCATGCATTGATTGAAACGGCTTGGCCCGATAAAATCAAGGAGGCGTTGCACGGTGTAGTCGACGGGTCGTGCGTTGTCCCAATCAGAATCAAGTACGTCGAGTTGGGGAGTAAACCATTCGTTTGGAGGGAGAAATTGCCCGCCATTTCCATGCAAGGAGAGACCATTTCATAGGCACTCACATCGCACAACGCTTGTGGGTTGGGCTTGACAACCACACACTCAATGACGTCGTCAATTCCATCCGTTTGACAAGCGACGCCTGTAATGTCCAAGGTCGCAGAACCGGTGTTGATGTAGTCACCATTCGACATGAACTCCAGCACGGTGACATACGGTGAATTCAGGCAATCCATTTCCAGGTTTTGCAGAAAATTCAACGTCACGGGCTCAGGGATTTCTCCGCAGATTGGAACCGGGTTGCTGCAGTCTTGCGCCTGCAAGGCTCCCGTCAAAGCAAGCAGAATCAAACCGAAATATCTCTTCATTGCATTTAAACGCTTCATGGTTCCATTTCATACGTGACCAACGCCATTCCTTTCTCAACCGCAACTCCGGCATCCACTGCGATGCTTGCAATCGTACCCGCCCGTGGGGCCCGGATGACATTCTCCATTTTCATGGCTTCCAATACCAACAGCGCCTGGCCTTCCTCTACCGTCTCGTTTTCAGAAACCTCCACAGAAAGCACCTTGCCTGGCATGGGGGCCAGCACCTCCATTTCCAATCCCACCTCTGCGTTGCTCATTCCCATGGATTCCAAGAGCAGCATCTGCCGATCGAGCACATGCAACTGGCGTTCGACGCCATTGACCCGGACCAAAACATGGCCTTGGGTGTCCGGTCCGTCGACCAATTCAACACGGAGATTTCGAAGGCCCATGCGGACATCAAACACCCCGTCTCCTATGGGTTTCCAATCCCATGAAGACGACTCATCTCCTTGAACCTGTTTTATTTGGCCATCCGGCCAGCGCACTTCCCATTCCATGAAGGCAAGTTAGGAGGATTTTGGAGCGAACTTGGGGGCGTGTTCGGGATTTACATTCACATTCCATTCTGTAGAACTGCGTGTCATTATTGTGACTTTCATTTTTCTACCCAACTCGACCAGTTGGCTGAAATGGAAAGCGCTTTGATGCAGGAATTGCGGTGGCGTAGTCAGGGGGTTGCAGAAGCTATTGGAACGGTCTACTTCGGTGGCGGAACCCCTTCACTCTTTCCTGTTGCGGGATTGAAACGCATGATGGACTCCATTCATGCCCTGTCCGACACCATCGAAGAAGTCACGCTCGAAGCCAATCCGGAGGACATCACTCCCGAGCGACTTGAAGCTTGGTTGGAAATGGGCATCAGTCGGCTTTCGATTGGTGTGCAATCGTTTGACGACAACATTCTGAAATGGATGAATCGCGCCCACACGGGGGCGGAGGCGGAGAAGGCCATTCGCATGGCATCGAATGCTGGATTTGAGCACATTACGGGCGATTTGATTTATGGATTGCCTGACCGTTCCGCCCAGGAGTGGGGGGCCGATCTGGACCGCATGCTCACCCTTCCCATCGATCATTTGTCCGCCTACATTCTCACCATTGAACCGAAGACGGCCTTGGGTCATCGGGTGAAGCAAGGAAAGCAAAACATTGCAGAGGATGAGGCCATCGCCACTGCTTATCACACGCTTTGCGCTCGCACCCAACAAGCCGGATTCGAGCATTACGAGGTCTCTAATTTTGCGCGTTCTGGTGGACATGCCTTGCACAATCGGAACTACTGGAAAGGCATCCCGTTTTGGGGGGTTGGACCCGGGGCGCATGGTTTTGATGGGGTCAATCGCTACGCCCATGTCTCCAACAACAGGCGGTATGTGAAGTCCATGCAACAAGCTCAATCCATGCTCGATGTTCCTGTGGAGGTGGATGCGCTCAAGACCGCTGACCGATTCAATGAGCGCATCATGACCGGATTGCGCACGATGGAAGGCATTCACCCGGATCAATTGCAACTGGAGTTTGGACGTGATCCTCGAATTGAGGACAGGGAAGCTTGGCAGCGGTCGTTGCAGCAAAACGATCTCATGCCCCTGCCCAACGGGCAATTTCGCATTCCAGAGGATCGATGGTTGTTCGCCGATGCGATCGCCTCCGAATTCTTCTGGGTCGACGATTGATCAATCCGTTTCCCGAAGATTCGCCGCTCGCAGGGCCCGGCGCTTGATGCCTGTATCCACGAAAACAGCTCCTACGATGATCACAGCTCCCGCGTAGAACCAAGGTCCCATTTGTTCCTCGGCTCCGAAAATCCAAGAAGCAAAAACAATGGCGTAAACCGGTTCCATGTTGATGGCCACGGCCGTGGTGAAGGGGGTGAGTTTTCGCATGACCTCGATGCTCATGAGGAAAGCAAAAGCCGTCGCTAAGCTTGCCAACAAGCCCAACCAAAGCCAATCCGCCGTGGGGACCATCCAAAAATCCAGCGTGCGCCCCTCAGGCCGCAGAAGAAAAATAACGGCCAGCACGGCAGCAGCGCTCAACAACTCCAATCGCGTCAAATTCGCGGCATCGTATTGCCTGACCAGTACCGAATTCAAGGTGCTAAAAACCGCCGCCAAGAACGCGGAAGCCAATGCCAAACCAATCCCCGCGTAGTAAGCCTTGGCCTCCAAAACAAACTCACCGCTGACCGTTTGTGGTCCCATGAGCAGTACCAGCAATCCAATCAGAATGGCCAAACCGAGGAGCATCTCGCGCCAATCCAATTTTCTGCGGTGAACGAGGGGCTCAATCAAACTGACAAACAATGGTGTGGTCGCAAGCGTGGCCAAAGCGATGGACACGTTGCTCACTTTGATGGCGGCAAAAAAAGCAATCCAATGGGCCGCCGCGACACACCCCACAAAAGCCACCTTCGCCGCGGTTTTTGGTTGGAATCGAACCGTTTTATTGCGCAGAATCAACCACAACATCACCAAACCTCCTCCGATGAAAACGCGCCAAAAAACGAGCCGTTCGGCCTCCAGAGAAATCAGTTTCCCTAGGATTCCTGTGAATCCGAAAATAAGCACGATGAAGTGCAACATCCATGAACTCTGCCTGCGATTCATTCCGGTAAATCTACCCGTAACTTGGTCCACATGATTCCATTCTCACCCCTTCAAATGCGTAAAAACTTACTGACCGCATGCGGTATCGTTTTGGCGGCATGCACAACCGCTCAAATTCAGTTGGATAACCAATTCAATGACTGGAGCAATGTGCCACATTTTGAAGCCGGCGATGGGGTTGGGTCTTTTGTTTCTGTGGGCATTACCAGCAACGATGCGTGGTTGTTTGTCCACGTCATTTTAGCGGATGAGGTCGGGCTCGATGAGGAGGTGTTGCCCAACGAACTCAAGATCTTATTGGATTTGGATGACGATCTTGAAACAGGCGTCAACTATGCCGACATGGGATTGGGTGTGGACTTGCTCGTGGATTTACCCAATCGGCAGGCCATCCGGTATTCTGGAGGAACGGGTTCGGAATCGCTCAATGACATCGGGCTGCACGTCTCTCCAACCTATAGCTCGAATGAATTCGAGTTGGCTTTCCATCGTGAATCCACTGATGTTGTCGAATCCGAGATTCGGTTGATGTGGTACAATGGTGATACCGGAGAAGGTTTTCCTGTCGGGGGAGCGCATCATGCAATCAACGAGGCGTTGAGCCCATGGCAACCTCAGAGCTTGGACCGGGCGGATGGCGCCCTCAACCGGGTCGCTTTCTGGAACATGAACAACCGCATGGATCAAAGCGGAGCGCAAGCATCCATGGAACGCATCTTGCAAGCGATCAACCCGGACATCATTGGTTTTTCTGAGGTCAGTGACGAGTCTCCTAGTTTTGTTCAAGGGCTCTTGGATCAATGGCTGCCACTCGAAGATGGCGCCAACTGGAACGTAGTCAAAGACGATTACGACTTGATGGTCGCGTCCAAAGGGTCCATCATTGAAGGATTCGATGAAGTGTATCGGCAGTTTCCAGTCCTCGTTGAGGGCCATCCTGGTTGGGGTGTTCCATTGCTGGTTACCAGCAGCCACCTCAAGTGTTGTGGAGGCAATTCCAATGAAGCGCAACGTCAATCCGAAGCGGATGAGTACATGGCTTTTCTGCGCGATGCCATCAACGGAGAAGGCAATGGTCCTGCGCTTCCTGCCAATACACCGTTGATCTATGGCGGTGACTTGAACATGGTCGGGCTGGCTGGGCCCATTTACACGCTCAAAACTGGCGACATCAGCGATGAAGTTTCCAATGGCGAGGATTTCAATCCAGATTGGGACGGCACTGCGCTGACAGAGTGGCCCTTGTTGCAATCGGATTCACCGATGGATTACACCTGGACCAACACCTCCGGAGAATGGATGCCTGGGAAGCTTGATTACCTCATCACTTCCGATGCTTCGGCGACCGTATTGCATGGTTTCACCTTGCGCACAGACAACATGAGTTCCGAGCGATTGACCCAATATGGCCTTCAATCTGGAGATGCGCTCGCAGCGTCTGACCATTATATCGTAGTGGCAGATCTCGGATTGGGTTCGCTTGTTGGGACGCTGCCCGATTCAGACAACGATGGCACCACGGACAACTTGGACAATTGCATCAGCATTGCCAATGTCAACCAGGACGACTTCAACAACGATGGTGTTGGCGATGCTTGCAGCGATTCCGATGGCGATGGAATCAGCGATGCCCTTGAAATCAACCTGTACAACACCGATCCTTTGAGCGTCGATTCAGACGGCGATGGCGTCGCCGATGGTTTGGAGTTGTGCGTTTGTAGCTCGGCCAACCTTTGCCCGGGAGACCTCACCAACGACTTGGTCGTGAGCATTGGAGATCTGCTCCTTTTGCTCGGGTTGTTCGGTTCAGCCTGCTGAAACCATCCCCCAGACCGTGTCTATGACTTGACCAATTTGCATTGCGTCCAGCCGGTTTTTGTCCCGACGGAAACCACATACAAACCGGCCGGCCATCCTTTTGTAGAGAACGAAGTCATGCGACCGTTGATGGTTTCATGATGCACCCGCTGGCCTTGCAATGTGTACACTTGAATCGATTGGACATCAACGGATGACTCCATGAACAACACGTCTTGCGTTGGGTTGGGCCAGAAGCGTGTATTGGCTGTCATTTCGTCCAATCCGACCACGATGATCTCGACCGTTGCGGTCATTTCGTCCAAACAATTGCCATCGGTTCCAAACGCCACCAGGGTCACTTCAAAGGTGCCGTCCTCTGTGTAACTGAATTCTGGTTCGAACGCATCACTGGTTTCGTCGTTACCAAAGTCCCAGTAGTAGCTACTCGCTCCTTCACTGTTGTTGGTGATTTGCAGCGGTCCGTCGTTTGGATTCCAGGGAGATACGATGTCAAAGTCCGCGTAAACCGGTTCTGTGATGTCCGATTGGTAACGCGGTGAGATGCGATATCCTTCGAAATGTGGCGTCTCAAAATCACGTTGATCGGCGATGCCCGAAACCAAAAACGTTCCCATCGGAGCTTCCGTCAAAAACAAGTCGGTGTTGGCATCAATGCGCATGGTATAAACCGTATTGCCCGTCGTGATGTCCACCTCAAAACTTGGGGCGCTGTTGGTCCATTGCATTGGATCAACCAACTCCACACACTTCAATGTCACAACATGCGACTCCGTGCTTTCATCCAGCGTTTGGATCAAGGCCGGTTCTTCCGTCAAGAATCCAGAACCTTCATAAATTACTGTATCCGCAACGATTTGTGTGAGGCCCGCGAATTGCTGTATGGTTCCTCGAATGCGCAGGCTATCTCCAGCGACCACTTGCTCATATCCAAAATCAGAGAGTGGGCTGAATACGTTGATTCCGTGTGTCGGATCGATCAAAGTGAACTGCAGTCCCGTAGGATAGTCATTCCAACCATGGACAATGCCTCGCAATTCACAGGAAACACCTATGGAATCGGCAATTCCGAGAACGCCATCTACAGTGCGGACATCTGCGATGTTGTAGACGGGATAAGTCAAGTCGGAGGGCTGGATGTGGATCGTGACGGTGTCGATGAGCAATGTGGCTTCTCCGCTGGTGATCGTGATGGACAATTCAACCGTCTCCTCGCCTTCTGGATCTTCATCATTGATCGCGGCAAAGGTGAACGACTGGTCGTTCAGTGATCCAATGGGGAAAGTGTAGGTAGGAAGTGGGAAAACGGAAGGGAAATCTGAACCCGCCTCCGCTGAACCGCCCACAACATCAACCACCACGTTGACATCTTGTAGCGGGTAGGCCACCTGTATGACCACCTCAGCGCCTCCACCTTCAAAGACATACAAATCTGTGGCGGCGAATCCAATCTCCATTTCTGGCGCTCCCGTGCAGGTGGCGTTATGAAAACCAATGAATTCAAACGTGTCCGAAGGATAGACATCCCACTGGAACTGCCCCAATTCCCAATCTGTCGTGCCTTGGGATACATTCGCTTTTCTCACCAACGTGTATTCGGCCATTTCGCCGTTTCCACCATCCACTTCAAACGCCGTTCCTGGATCCACCCCGAACGCGCCCATCTGGTCAATGATCTCCCCGTTGTGATACAGCAGGATGACGTCATTTCCATTGAACCAAGTCACTTGGCTCACGATGTCGCCTGCGCCAAAGAGTTCCGGTGCCGCCAAAGCATTGACAATTACAAAAACGCCATTGGGCTCAATCATTCCCTCCAACACCTGGGTATTCGTTGCTGCACTCGCTCCATTGTTCCAAGTTTCCATGCTGTATTCAGACAAATCAATGGCTACCGGAGACGGGTTATATAGCTCGAACGCTTTGTTGTTGCTGTTGCCCTCAACGTATTCCGAAATGAAGATTTCTTCGCAAAAACTCGCACTTTCACAATCCAATATCTGCACATCCAAGTAGGACAAGCTCAAGCTATCACACTCCATGCCCGAAACACCGGCTAAAGGCTGACCCGCCTGTAGCGTTGCTGAATCAAATCCGCCCAACGCGCTCGACCCCCAAACTTGGTAGTTTCCCACGCCCAGCGTGCTGAAGTCATATTGCGGGAAGGCAATGGTGTCTAAGATGGTCTGGGAATCATCCGTGATAACAAAAATGTATTCGGCCTCCACCGCTTCAGAAGTGTAACCAAAGGTGATCAAGGCGTTTTCCAACCCGTCACAACCGAGGGCTGAGGGGGTGCCTCCTGCATCCGTTACAACTCCGCCATCGCATGCGGGAGGGCTGCAGGTTACGCCTTGGATGGAGATCGCATTGATGCTCAACGATGCGCAGCCCGTCCCTGAAACCAACGCGGCCGGTTGACCCGGTTGGAGGGTGGGGTCGGATAAAGGAGCGTCATGGGAAACACCCCAAATTTCTAAATCCTGGTCCCCAAGGCCCGATAAGTTGGCTGCTGACCCCGCAAAAACAGCGAGAATGGTTTCATCCAGGGCATCCACCACCAGAAGTGTGAGATCGGCATCCGGCACATCCGTCGTATGATTGAATTGGACCAAAACCAGTTCGTTGTCCGTGCATACGGATGCGTCTGACGCATTCAACAAGGCCAATTGACCTCCATCACATTGCAAAATATTGGAAAAGCCCGGCGTGGTAGATTGCAGTTCAAACGCTGCGGGGTCTTGAGCAGTGCCGCCATCAGGAAGCCTCGAAAAACTCTGAGAATACGGTAAGCCTTCTGCGCTTTCATTGAGTTGAAATCCTCCCGGTGTCAATACATCCAAGAGCGAGAGCAAGGGGGGCTGGTTGTTGCCATAGACGACCGCGTCCATTAAATCGGTGTTCGTCACCGGTGTTCCGTCCGGAAACAACGCCGCATCCGCATCAAAAATAGCGACCGCCTCCTGTCCCACTTGGAGCCAGTTGGTTTCGTTGATGACCAAGCCCGCATCCGTCATCGCAGGTCCGCCGATTAAGAAAAAACCAGCATCATCCAAAGCATAACCATTCAAATCAATCGTCAGGTTCGATTGACCATTCGATCCATTGAACACCACCACAATGAAACCGCTCAAATCCTCATTCGGATTGCCGATCAACTCCACAAATTCTCGATCATCCACCCCTTGCATGGAGGGGTCCAACTCATTGATCAGGACCTGCGCATTGGCCCCCGTTATCATAAAAAAGGTGACCAGAGTTAACCCAAAATACGGTGTCAACTTCATGATGAAATTGTGGAATAATTGACCTTGCATTGCGTTCGTGGTTTCATTGGTGGCGCCAACAAAAGTAAGTGCATATCGTCTGTTGTTGAAACCCCTGAATTAAGCTGTCTGCGTGACGTAACTTTAACCTTCATGAGAAGCTCGTCTCTGTTGATCCAAAAGCTGGATGTTTTCATCCGAAAATATTACCTCAATCGCTTGATGCGCGGGGTGCTTTTTGGTGGTGGGGTCATCCTCGCAAGCGGGCTGTTCTTGTTCTTATTGGAGTACTTCGGGAACTTCGGAATTGCCGGAAGAACCCTCTTCTTTTGGGCCTTGGTGTTGGGAATCGGGTTTGTGGTTGCGCGCTTCATGGTTTGGCCGTTGCTTCAATGGGCTCGGATTAGCAAAGGGCTGACCTACGAGCAGGCCAGCGCTTTGGTGGGAGAGCATTTTCCTGAAATCAGTGATCGCCTGCTCAACACTCTTCAGCTGCAGCAACAATTGCAAGGGGTGGATGCTCAAAACTCTGACCTTTCCTTGCTTCAGGCTTCCATTGAAGAACGCACGGAAGCGCTACAGCCGTTTTCGTTTCAGCATGCCGTTCACTTGCGCGACAGTTTGCCGCATGTCTGGTATGCCTTGCCACCTGTTTTGGTCATCGCGTTGATCTGGTCCTTTCGTCCAGAAATGGTTCAAGAGCCCGCGCAACGCATCTTAGCCTACCGTCAAGATTTTGTGCCCGCACCTCCCTTTGCGTTCCAGCTCATCACAGACCCCCTTGAAGTTCCCGCCGCACAATCCTTTAACGTCGTGTTCGAGGTGATTGGATCCACCGTTCCGGGCGTTGTGTTTTTAGAAAGCAATGGCAACCGGTTTCGGATGGAGCGAACGGATGAACGACAGTTTACCCACACCTTCCCGGTGGTGCGGACCTCGGTTGATTTCCGTTGTTCGGCTGCTGGCGTGCAATCCGACTTGTATACGCTGGAAGCCCTTCCTGTTCCGACTCTTTTGAGTTTGGAAATCACAACCACCGCTCCCAACTACACGGGGCGTGGAACCGAAAGTTGGAGCGACATGGGCAATCTCCGGGTTCCTGAAGGAACTCTGGTTGAGTGGCAGGTTCGCTGCAAAGACACCCAATCCGTTCGTCTGCGCCTGGGAGACACCTCGATCGACATGGACCGGCAAGCGGCCTCCACTTTTGCCTTTCAAAAGCGGTTCAACGATTCTTCACCGTATTGGTTGATTCCTTCCAATGAACAGGTGGGTTCTGCCGATTCCTTGCGCTACCTCGTCCAGGTCATTCCCGACTTGCATCCATCCATCCGGGTCAATGAGTCCATGGACAGCCTTGCTCGTTCCGTTCGGCGTTTTTCTGGTGAACTCCGGGACGATTATGGATTCAGTCGTTTGCAGCTGGCCTATCGCTGGTCTACCATTTCCGAGCGGTTTGAAGACGAGTTGGCCAGCGCTCCCAACACCCTTAGCACTGAAGAAATCCGCTACATACCGCTCGATAAACCCTCCGGGACCATGGATCGTTTTTTCTTCGAGTGGAACTTGTTGGATCTCGGGATTGTGGAGGGGGATGGCATCGAGTATTGGTTTGAAATTTGGGACAACGACGGGGTCAATGGCGCTAAAATGGCTCGCTCTTCTACCATGACATTCCAACCTCCGTCACAAGAGGATTTGAGGGAAGAGCGGGATGCGGCCAGTGCGGACATCCAAAGCAAGATGGAGAGCGCTCGAGAAGAGGCCGTTTTATTGCGGGAAGAAATGGAGGCGTTGACTCGCCAACTTCGCGAGGATGATGAGCTGGATTGGAAGGATGAGCGGGCCATCGAGGAATTTATGAAGCGCCAAGAGGCCCTGCAAAAACAGTTGGATGAGCTCGAACGAGCCAATGAGCAGAAGGACGATCGGGCCAATGAGTTTTCCCCTGAAGAAGAGCGAATGCTCGAAAAACAGGAGCAATTGCAAGAGCTCATGGAGCAGGTCATGAGTGATGAGCTCAAGCAACTGTATGAGGACATGCGGCGGTTGATGGAGGAAATGGACCCCGATGTTTTAGAAGAAATTCAAGAACAATTGGAGTCCATGGAGGTGGATCAGGAGTCTTTGGAGAAGGAGTTGGATCGCGCACTTGAACAATTCAAGCAACTCGAATATGAGGTGAAGATGGATGAGGCTTTGGAGGAACTCAAGGAGCTCGCTGAAAAACAGGCTGAACTCGCTGAAGAAACCCGCAAAGAATCGGCTCCCAATGACTCACTGAAGGCCCAGCAAGATTCCTTGAATCAAGCCTTCGAAGAATTGAAAAAAGAGTTGGATGCGTTGGATAAATCCAATGAGGAGTTGGAGAATCCAAATCCCACAATGGACCGCCAAGAAGAAAATGAATCCATCCAAGAAAAGATGGAGGCCAGTTCTGATCAACTCGGGCAAGACAAAAACAAGAAGGCTGCTGAAAATCAGCAAGATGCCGCAGATGAGATGCAGCAAATGGCCGATCAAATGGAGGCCATGATGGAGCAGCAGCAGGAGGAAGCGCTGGAAGAAGACATGGACGCATTGCGCGCCCTGCTCGAAAACATCATTTCACTCTCGTTTGATGAGGAGGGTGTTATGGAGCTCGTTCGCCGAACCAATGCTGATGACCCGATGTACATCACTCACGGCCAGACGCAAAGAAGGTTGAAAGACGACGCCCGAATGGTGGAAGACTCGTTGTTTGCATTGAGCCTCCGCATCACCCAATTGGCGCCGTCCGTCAACCGAGAAATTGGATTGATCAACCACCACATGGATCAAGCGTTGGCTGTGTTTGGAGAGCGTAAAACCGACATCATCAACACGAACCAGCAGTACGTGATGACCAGCTTCAACAACCTCGCTCTGATGCTCGATGACGCCCTGCAACAAATGCAGCAGTCGATGTCCGAGTCAAAGCCGGGGAGTGGAAATTGTGAAAAGCCGGGGGGCAATGGGAAACCGAAACCCTCCCCGAGCGCGGGCGATATGAAGAAGATGCAAAAAGCATTGGGCGATAAGCTCGAAAAAATGAAGGAGTCCATGGGCAAGGGAGCCAAAGCGGGACAAAGCGGGAAAGAACAGCGAGAGATGAGTAAACAGCTTGCCCAAATGGCTGCGCAACAAGCCGCTTTGCGTCAAATGGCTGAAAGGAAATCTCAAGAACTCAACGAAGATGGTTCTGGAGAAGGCCAACAATTGGGTGACATCGCGAAAGAAATGGAGGAGTTGGAACGTGATTTAATCAACCGGGATGTCACGCTGGAGACCCTTGCGCGACAGCAAGAATTGATGGTCCGTTTGTTGGAGGCGGAAAGTGCTGAGCGCATGCGGGGAGAAGATGACAAGCGAAAATCACGCACAGCCAATCAAAACTTGAGTGAAGAACCCTCACAACTAATTGATTATCTGAATCTTAAAAACAACGAGCTTGAATTGTTACGAACAGTCCCCCTTGAATTGGATTCCTATTATCGTGACCGAGTCAACGAATATTTCAATAATTTGGACGTCACCACCCCTGAATTGAATCCGCGGTAACAATCTTTGGAACCATGACCGAAACCATGCAACAACTGCAATTCCACTCTCAGCCAGAAAACATTGCTGTCATCGAGCGATTGATTGATGAAATTCGCGATGGGCAATCCTTTCAAGAGGAGTGTTATGGGGATGTCCTCATCGCTATGACGGAAGCTGTCAACAATGCCATCATTCACGGAAATCGACTTGATGAAAACAAGCTCGTTTTTGTGGAGTATGAATTGCGCGCTTCTGACCTCTACTTTAAAATTACAGACCAAGGACCGGGGTTTGACTTCGAGCATGTGCCCGATCCCACAGCGCCTGAAAATTTGGAGAAGCCCAATGGTCGTGGTGTGTTTTTGATGCGTCAACTCTCCGACGAATGCACCTTTACGGATGAGGGGCGTGTGGTAGAGATGCTTTTTAGAGGCGTTTTCGCCAAGCCCTGAATTATCCCTTCCCATTGCCTTTCTCATTTCACAATGCGGACCACCCCTATCGTTGTCCGCAGCGACGCTTGATTAAAAGTTGGTTGATTGGTGTGGTGCACGACCATCAGAAAACGATTGGAGACGTCTCCATTGTCTTCTGCTCGGATTCCTACCTCTTGACCATCAACCAGGACCACCTGCAACACGACTATTACACCGACATCATCACGTTTGATTACTGTGAGGGTCCAATCGTCAACGGTGAGCTTTACATCTCGATCGATCGAGTCAAAGACAACGCCAAAACACACAAACAGCTGTTTTACAACGAATTACATCGCGTCATCGTGCATGGTGTGTTGCATTTAGTGGGGCACAAAGACAAGACCCCGGCCGATCAGTCCACCATGCGTCAATTGGAAGACCGCTGGCTCGAATCGCTTAATAACACTCCAGCTTAATGCACGCAACCTATGACGTCATTGTGGTGGGCGCCGGGCACGCCGGAAACGAAGCCGCTGCGGCCTCCGCCAATCTCGGTGCACGCACCCTTTTGATCACCATGAACATGGGCGTCATTGGTCAGATGTCCTGCAATCCTGCCATGGGCGGAATCGCCAAGGGCCAGATTGTTCGAGAAATCGACGCAATGGGCGGTTATTCAGGGATTGTCAGTGACCACAGCGCGATTCAATTCCGCATGCTCAACCGATCCAAGGGTCCAGCCATGTGGTCCCCAAGAACACAAAACGACCGCATGCGTTTCGCTGAAAAATGGCGATTGATGTTGGAGGGCACTCCCCTACTCGATTTCTGGCAAGATGCCGTTACGGGACTCGTGATTGAAAACGGTGTTTGCTGCGGTGTCCAAACACAACTCGGCTCCACCATCCGATCCAAGTCTGTCGTGGTCACCGCAGGAACCTTCCTCAACGGTTTGATGCACATTGGTGAAAAGCAGTTCGGCGGTGGTCGCGCTGGCGAACGCTCAGCGTCCGGGATCACCGAGCAGCTCGTTGAGCACGGTTTTACCGCCGACCGCATGAAAACTGGAACACCTCCGCGCGTTGATGGGCGAAGCATTGATTACAGCGTCCTTGAGGAACAACTTGGTGATCCCGATCCGAGGCGGTTCTCGTATACCGACACCCCGGTGTTGACGCAACAAATGAGCTGTCACATCGCCCACACAAACACCGATGTTCATGAGATCCTCAAAGAAGGGTTTGATCGATCCCCGATGTTCAATGGACGAATTCAAGGGTTGGGTCCTCGGTATTGCCCAAGCATCGAAGACAAGATTGAGCGGTTTCACACCAAAGACTCTCACCAGCTGTTTGTTGAGCCCGAGGGTTGGAAAACTGTCGAGGTTTATGTCAATGGATTCAGCACAAGCCTTCCTGAGGACATTCAAGTCAAGGCGCTGCGATCGGTTCCGGGGTTTGGAGGTGTGAAGTTCTTCCGACCTGGATATGCTGTGGAATATGACTTCTTCCATCCCACACAACTTCATCATAGTCTGGAAACCAAAAACCTCAAAAACCTGTTTTTCGCAGGGCAAATCAACGGAACAACAGGTTATGAAGAAGCCGCTGCGCAAGGGTTGATGGCTGGAATCAATGCCGCACGTTCCACGTGGAACAAATCACCTGTTGTCTTAAAACGCAACGAGGCGTACATCGGAGTCCTCATCGATGACTTGGTCACAAAAGGGACCAAGGAGCCCTACCGCATGTTCACCTCCCGTGCAGAGTACCGCATTCTTTTGCGGCAAGACAACGCCGACCAACGACTCACGCCGCTCTCACATGATATTGGTTTGGCTCATGAGGATCGGTTGCGCACTTTGGAGGCCAAACAAAACACCATGCGCACGTTCAAGACCCGTTTGGAAAAAACGAGTGTGAGCCCAGAGCAAGCCGCGGACTTATTGAAGACCATTGACAGCGCTCCATTGCAACAAAAGCAAAAAGCCATTTCCATTTTGAATCGACCTGGCGTCAGCATCCAGCTTCTCATTGATTCCCTCGAGGACATCGCATCCGTACAAGAGGAGCTTCAGGTGGACGTAGAAACGCTTGAGGCCATCGAGGTACAAATTAAGTACTCCGGATACATTGAGAAGGAGCAGGCCATTGCCGATAAGTTGCAGCGACTCGACCATGTGCAAATCCCCGCAGACTTCAATTACCATGCGTTGGAATCGTTGAGCAGTGAGGCCCGGGAAAAACTTTCCGAATCCAAACCGAACAATCTCGCAGGCGCATCGCGCATCTCTGGGGTCAGCGCATCCGATTTGGCCGTCTTGCTCGTTCACCTCGGGCGTTGATTGATGTTTCACGTGAAACATGACCCAACTACCCATTTAAAGCGCAACCACAGCGACTTGCCCCGACTTTGATACTACACATCAAACCTGCGTGATTCCACTTTTTACATAAGTTGTTGTTTATCAGTACTTAACGCGCGACACAGCTCCTTGAGTGGACCAGGCGACCCTTGCCGGCAACCGAACTACCTTTGCACCTCCAATAAGAACAGATTCATGGACATTCAAAACATTCTCTCCACTCTCGGTATTCAAGATCACAATCACGGTGTGATGATCGGTACGCGCGCTTTTGGTGGTGGTGCCACCATTGATTCGATTTCACCCGTTGATGGTAAGCGGATTGCCTCCGTTTCTAGCGCAACGGCAGAAGATTATGCCGAGGTGATGCTACATGCCCATGCCGCTTATTTGACTTGGAAACAGGTCCCGGCACCAAAACGAGGAGAGGTGGTCCGACAATTCGGAGATGCCTTACGTGTTAAAAAAGACGCTTTGGGTGCGTTGGTCAGTTATGAAATGGGGAAATCCCTTCAGGAGGGTTTGGGTGAGGTGCAGGAGATGATTGACATCTGTGATTTTGCTGTCGGTCAAAGCCGTCAACTTTATGGAATGACAACCCACTCTGAGCGGCCGCTGCACAGGATGTACGAGCAATACCACCCCATTGGTGTGGTTGGAATCATTTCCGCGTTCAATTTTCCTGTCGCTGTTTGGGCCTGGAACACTGCGCTTGCTTGGGTTTGTGGTGATTCTTGTGTGTGGAAGCCTTCTGAAAAAAGTGCCCTTTGCTCCATCGCTTGTCAAAACATTTGGAATGAGGTGGCCGCGGTGAATGATGTTCCTGCAGAGCTATCCTGTGTCGTCAATGGGTTGGCCGACATCGGAGAGATGATGAGCAACGATCCGATGGTTCCTTTGGTGAGCGCTACTGGCAGCACACGCATGGGTAAGGCGGTTTCGAAAGCCGTCGCTGGGCGATTGGGACGGTCATTGCTCGAGCTCGGTGGAAACAACGCCATCATCATTGCTCCGGATGCAGACCTCAAAATGGTCGTGCCCGCTGCGGTCTTTGGCGCCGTTGGAACCTGTGGCCAGCGCTGCACGTCGACACGTCGTATGATCATTCACCACTCCATTTATGATCAAGTCAAAACCGTTCTTAAAAACGCTTATGGTCAATTGAAGATTGGCAATCCATTGGATGAATCCAATCACGTCGGTCCGTTGACAGATCGCGGAGCGGTTCAAATGTACTTGGACGCTCTTCAGGCTGTTAAAGACCAGGGAGGAACCTTTGTGGTTGAGGGTGGTTTGTTGGAGGGTGCGGGATACGAGAGCGGTTGTTATGTCAGCCCAAGCATTGCAGAAGCGTCCAACGACTTGGCGATTGTGCAGCACGAGACGTTCGCGCCATTGGTTTATTTGATGAAGTATGACACGCTTGATGAAGCCATCGCTTTGCAAAACGGTGTGGCTCAGGGATTGTCTTCTGCGATCATGACCAACAGCGTGCAAGAAGCCGAGTGGTTCCTTTCTGTCAACGGATCTGACTGTGGCATCGCCAACGTCAACATCGGTACCTCTGGTGCTGAAATCGGCGGGGCGTTTGGTGGAGAAAAAGAAACGGGCGGAGGCCGGGAGTCGGGTTCTGATGCTTGGAAGGCGTACATGCGTCGTCAAACCAACACCATCAACTACGGCACGACCTTGCCATTAGCGCAAGGCATTACATTCGACTTGGGTTGATATGAGATTCCGTGCGTTGGGCGTTTTTGGATTGGTGCTATTTGCTGCTTGTGCAGAACAAGCGGCCCCACCCATCGATCAGGAGATTGTCTTCATACTCAATGATAGCACCCAAGCTAATTTTTCTATTTCGCAGCAAAACACCGGTTTTGTATTGCAAAATGGGGGAGAGGCCATGCGTTTGGAGTCGGTCAATGACTCCACATACGTAGTTCCTGTCTTTGGCGGGTCGTGGGTTCTGGACACGGGTGGTTCAACCGGTGTGTGGACCGACTCCTTGCGATCCTCGGACTACCATGTCGATTTTCAAATCCAACCCCAAGCGACCCGCTCCAATCGTGGGGAAGTGCCGCAGGGAACTTGGGATGTGTGGTTCGGTGACACGGACACTCTACAACCCGCGGAAGCCCAACTTGACCTCACACTGAAGGATGGTCTGCTCGTTGGAACGATTCGCACACCTACAGGAGATTACCGGTTTTTCTCCGGCACCTGTGAGGAAGGGGTTCTCCACATGCAAACCTATGATGGGGCCCACCTCTATTGCGTTGAGGCGCAATTAATGAACAACCGGTGGGTTCATGGTCAATTCTATAGCGGCAACCACTACCACACGAACTGGAGCGCAACTCCCGGAGAAGTGTGGGTTACGGACGGGGTCGTTGAGCTCGTTCAAGCCTCAGAAACGGATTTATTGATCAATAGTTTCAACGCCCAAGGCGATCCGATTCAAGTGTCTTTGGTCCCTCTTGAAAACGAAGTGGTGGTGGTCGATATTCTCGGAACCTGGTGCCCCAACTGCATGGATGAAGTCCGTTTGCTTCGAGAACTCCGTGACAACCATCCCCACATTCGAGTGGTTTCTGTGGCCTATGAGCGAGATACCCTTCCCAACGACGTGTTCCGACGATTGGCGTTTTACGAAACGCAATTGGACATCGATTGGGAGGTGTATTGGGGAGGTCGAGCGAGCAAATCAGTCGCGGCTTCCACTTTTCCTTTCCTTCATGAAGTCATCAGTTTTCCGACCACTTTGTTCATTCACCCGAACGGCACTGTGGCCATCCACTCCGGGTTCAACGGACCTGCAACAGGAGCTGCTTACGAACAAGAAAAGCTGCGTTTCAATCGATTGGTTGCTACTGATCTATCGCTTTAAAACGAGACCCAATCAGCGTTCTGGGAAATCATTCTCCACGTTGACCTCAATCCGCTTGTCTTGATTGGCCAATTGCCACGCCGTGTGAAACACGAGCCTGCCAATTTCAGCCGTCTTATCGTAGTGGATTTTTTCTGGGTCATCTCCTGGTTTGTGGTAATCCTCATGCACTCCACTGAAGTAAAAAATCACCGGGATGTTGTGCTTTGCGAAATTGTAATGATCTGATCGGTAGTAAAACCGATTTGGGTCATCCGGTGCGTTGAAGGTGTAATCCAACGCGAGTTGTGTGAACTCCGTGTTCGCGTTCTCGCTGATTTCGTGCAATTCCGTGGATAGCTTATCGGACCCAATCAAGTAGACGTATCGGTCATCATCCGGATGCGCTTCGTCCGTTCGACCAATCATGTCGATGTTGAGGTTCGCAACCGTGTTCTCCAAAGGCCACACCGGGTGATCTGAGTACCATTCGCTGCCCAACAACCCTTTCTCTTCTCCAACTACCGTCATAAGCAAAACACTGCGTCTTGGGCCTTCTCCGGCGTCTACAGCGGCCATGAACGCTTGGGCCAATTCCAATACAGTTACCGTCCCTGATCCATCATCATCCGCTCCGTTGTGAATTTCACCATCTATGATGCCCACGTGATCGTAATGAGCGGTGATCACCACCACCTCGTCCCGCAATAAAGAGTCGCGACCCGGGATATAACCCAAGACATTTTGGGTGTTGAATTTTCCCGAACGATCATCCAAATTGAAGGACCAATTTGCTGCCGGCATCACCTCTGCCATCAAGGCATCGCTTTTTGTTTTTTTCTTCTGAATTTTTTTCCAACTCTTCAGTGAGGTCTGCTTCCACCAGTCTGCTGTTGAGCCGCCTTCCATGAAAAATGTAGGCAAGCGTGTTCCTTCTGTTACTTTCGGATCAGGTTGATCCAAACGCATCGACTTCCGCATCAACCAAGGCTTCAAGCGTCCTTTGTAAGCGCTCAATCCTTCACCCAACACCACCAACGCTCGGGCACCACTGGCCTCTGCATTCAGTCGCTTTTTTTCCAATCCATCGCGCCAGTTTTCTTCAACGGAATCTTTCGTTCCCGCAAAAACAACGGCGACAGCTCCATTGAAATCCATGCCTTCGAAATCTCCTACATCCCCCCAAGAAGCAAACACCATGGGCAGGTTCACCATGGATTTATCGCGCATTCCAGGATAAAACACGTAATCTTCTAAAAATTCAAAAGAATCTCCCGAAACACTCAAATCCCCTCCAAGGATCTGGGTGCGCACCATAGGCACTTCTTGGAAATATCCCGCCTCGTGGTATGGTGCAATTCCAATGGATTCAAAATAACTCGCGATGTATGCCGCGGCCTTCTCAGCGCCGGGCTCACCTGTTTCCCTTCCTTCAAACGCATCACTCGCCAAAACCATGAGGTGGTTTTCTAGATCACTCGGTTCAATGGTAGCCGCCCACTTCGTGGATTGAGCTGACAATGAGGAGGACACGGCTAACAATAAAGCCAGTCCTGCGCAAGCAATTTTCCCCACCCGTTGGTGATGTCGGCCTCCCTCAAATTCCTCCGATAAAAAAACCCGCACAACCTCCAATGCTTCTGCCTCATCAATGAAACGCGCGGGAATGCAAATGACATTGGCATCATTGTGTTGCCGCGTCAGTAAAGCGATCTCGCGCTTCAAAGCAATGCCTGCGCGGACGGACTGGTGTTTGTTCGCTGTCATGGCCACGCCATTAGCAGACCCACAAATTAAAATTCCGCGATCCGCTGAGCCATTCTGAACATCCATAGCCACCTGGTGAGCATGATCAGGATAATCTACACGATCTTCTGTATCGGTACCCCGATTGATAACGTCGTGGCCTTTGGATATTAACTCTTCGGTGATTACCTTCTTCAGTGCTGGTCCGGCGTGATCGCCTCCAATCGAAATGCGCATGGATTCAAATTTCAAGCAAGGTAATTCACAACCGAACCGTTGATAGCGATATTATTCGGTTTACAACTCCTAACAACTCCAACTTGCTATTCTCATCCACTACACCTAAGCCGCACAACCCGCTATTTTTCCAAATTATTTCGTTGGAAGTTTTCGTTTCATTTATCCTCCAACTTCAGCCTTTTACAGACAACTTGCATCCGTGAAAAATATACACAATCAGCAACTACCCCGGTTTGTTAATCAAACAATTAAAAAGCTGATTTTCAGTTGTATTTTTTCAACTTCCCTGTTTGAAACCATGCTTTAAATTGTTCGGAATTCAAAAACTACTGCTACTTTGAAATTGATTACTAACCGTTTCAACAAGCCTATTGTTACTATGACTTATTCTTTAAGAGAATACTTATATATACTATGTTGTTCACTGGTAATCTCCGCTTCAGCTCAGCCACAAATTGAAAATTGTGTCTGGACAACATTTACCTTTGAGCATGGAGAAAAAGCAAGTGAAGGATGCCTGGTCGATGGAAAACCTGAAGGCGAATGGAAGACATTTTATGAAAACGGAATTTTAAAAAGCAAGGGTTCAAGGAAAGTATTTGAATTGGATGGATTGTGGGAGTTTTACTACGAAAATGGAACGATCCAGAGACGTGTAGAATTTGAGAAGGGACAACAAAATGGGAAAAAATGGAGCTATGATGAAAACGGAACTTTACTGACAGAAAGCGCATTCAACAACAACATCCAGGTAGAAAATCAACGGGTTTATGACCCAGCGGGATGGTTGAAAAAACGGATTCCTTTTGCTGCTGGAAAACCCCATGGTTGGGGAAGAGAATGGGCGTCAGATGGAAGGGTGATTGCACTCTTCGAATATGATCAAGGACGACTGAGATCCACGCAACGCATCAACGCGTTGGATGATCAAAATAGAAAGACAGGGTTGTGGATGGTATGGAATTCCATGGAGCGCAAAACAGAAGAAGGACCATGGCGTGCTGGTAAACGACACGGAGTTTTTAAGTTTTATGATGGTTTTGGTCAACTGGATTATTTAGAAAAATATGAATTTGGAGAGGTGGTGCAGGACATAAAAGCTACCACACCAGTGGATGTGCGGACCACAGTTCATCCGAACGGAGTGATCGCCACACGAGCAACTTATTCCGAAGGAGAGTTGGTGGGAGTTTGGAGAGAGTACGACGACCAAGGAACCCTGGAATCAGGGGCTTTGTATGAGAGAAATAAAAAAGTAGCCGACGGAATCACCGATGAGCAAGGCCGGCGGATGGGTGCATGGGTGTGGTACGATGAGATGGGTCAGAAAAAATCAGCCGGAAATTATCTTTTAGGAAAGGAAGAGGGATTGTGGGAGTACTTCAGCAACATCGGTCAAATCATTCAAGAGGGATCTTTTAAAAACGGACGCTATCACGGAGGCTGGACGTGGTATTATCCCGATGGTTCTATGCATCGGAAGGAGTGGTATCGAAACGGCCAAGAAAATGGTGATTTCACAGAGTGGAGTCAAACCCAATCTTTACTGAATAAGGGTGTTTATGAAAATGGATTGAAGCAAGGAATGTGGATTGAAGATGTCAATGATCACCGAGAAGAGGGAAATTATTTGGACGGATTGAAAAACGACGAATGGACGCATTATGATGCGGATGGAGCTGTTCGATTTGAAGGAAATTATAGTTTTGGTCTACCGGATGGAAAACATGTTTTTTATCGTGCCAACGGAAGTGTTTGGCGAATTGAACGGTATGAAGGTGGAGCGAAGGAAGGGAAATGGAAGGTGTACAACGCGGAAAATCTCATTGAACAAATCATTGAATACCGACAAGGGGAGATGATTAAAGTGGATGGCCAAAACATTCAAACCAGAAGGGAACGACGTGTCACAGGCGAACTGAAGACAGAAGCACCATGAAAAAAAAGCTCACGTTGTACTCTTGGTTGCTTGCTTTGAAGGATGCCGCGGCGGTATTTCAACAAGGCTCTCTTTTGGAGTCGAACGTTTTGTTTGATCGAACTATGTAATCC